>NZ_JBHLUH010000052.1:0-173389 GCF_042433955.1 Phytohabitans kaempferiae
CTTGGCACTGGCTTATACAAACACCCTGTTGAGTTCTCAAAGAACAAACACACACCGGAACCGAATCCCCCGCTTGGGGGCCCCGCTCCCGGGGCAACTCGCCCAACTTACCCGGTCGATCTCGCGGTGTCAAGCCGGATCTTTGGCTCAACTTCGCATCGCCCGAAGGTCCCCGCACTCCAGCACACCGGTTGCCCGGTGGGTTGTCCTTGCGAGGGAAGCTTGCAGACCGGCCGATCGGCATCCGCACCAGAGGCGCTTGTCACCGCATCCGCCCGGCTCCTGCCGGCTTGTCTACCTTACCCGGTCGGCTTCGCAATCTCAAATCCGGTCTCCCGGTCGATTGCACCGCCCGTGCCCCGGTTCCGGCCGTTATGTCCGTACCCCGTGGGCAGAGAGAAAGTTACGCGGCCCGTCCCCGGAACGCAAATCAGCGTTTGTCACTGCGTCGGCTGCCCTGCCTCGGCCCGCCTCACCGTGCGGCGGCACACGCTCATCGTGCCGGCGTGGAAGAGTTGCTGCATGGTCCTCGCCGAAGACGCGCTGCTCGGCCTGCTCCTGCCGTTTTGGCAGCTGGTGATCGGGGCGGTCGTCCTGGTCGCGATCGTGGGCTCCGTGCACCGCCTCATCATGCGCGGACCATCCCGCATGACCACGATGATGCTGATCAGCGGCGGAGTCGTGGTCGGGCTCACTGTCATCGGCGTGCTCTGGAGCTGACACCGAGCGGCGGACGGGGTTACGCCAGCCGGCGGTTGGCCAGGCTGGGCAACTCCTGGCGGATGGTGGCCAGCCTGGACAGGTCGAGGTCGGCCACTGTGACGCCCACTGTGTCGGGTGCCTGCGCCAGCACCGTGCCCCACGGGTCGACGACCATGCTCCGCCCGAAGCATGTGCGACCCGGGTCGTGGTTGCCGATCTGCCCCGCGGCCAGCACGTAGCACTGGTTTTCGATCGCCCGCGCGCGCAGCAGGACCTCCCAGTGGTCGCGCCCGGTGTGCAGCATGAACGCCGCCGGCACGACCAGCACCTGCGCGCCGCCGATCGCCAAATGCCGGTAGAGCTCGGGAAAGCGCAGGTCGTAGCAGATGGAGAGGCCCACCGGCACGCCCTCGACGTCGACGACGACCGTCTCGGTGCCGGGCGCGACGGTGCGCGACTCGTGGTACGAGACGCGGCCGGGGATCTCCACGTCGTACAGGTGGATCTTCCGGTAGATCGCGGCCAGCTCGCCGCTCCGGTCGAACACGAGCGACGTGTTGTACGTGCGCTCAGCATCCGGCCCCGCCTCGTGGAACGACCCGGCCAGCACCCACATGCCCAGCGAGCGCGCCGCCTCCGCGAAGTGCGTCGCGAACTCGCCGTCGACCGCCTCCGGCTTGGGCACGCCGGCACCGGGGCCGAGGTAGTCGACGTACTCCGGAAGGACGGCGAGGTCAGCCCCGCTGTCAGCGGCTTTCTTCAACAGCTCGCCGGCGGTGGCCAGGTTGGCGGCACGGTCTTCGCGGGCGTTCAACTGGCACACGGCGACGCGCATGTCGCCAGGCTACGTGGTCGCGAGCACGAGCGCAGTCGCCGCGAGACCGAGACCCGCGATCTGCACCGGCCGCAGCCGCTCGCGGTCGATGGCGAGCGCCAGGAGGACGGTACTGGCCGGATAGAGCGACGCGATGGCGGCGACGATGCTCAGGTGCCCGCGCACGGCCGCGGCCAGGTAGAGCGCGTTCGCCACGATCTCCAGCGTGCCGGCGACCGCCGCCCAACCAAGCACCGGTCGCGGGAGGCGAGCCGGCGTGCGCGTACCAAGGAGGATCGCGGCACCGACCGCGACGGAGCTGAGCCGTCCGGCGGCGAGTGGCCACATGCCCGATTCTTCGCTCGACTGCCCCAGGAGCGTGAAGAAGAGGCCGAAGAAGACGCCCGCCACCAGCGACATCGTGACCAGGCGCGGTGAGACGGCGACGCGTCCGGTGTGTGGCGCCAGGCTCACCAGGCCGATGGCGACGACCGCGACTCCGGCGCCGCCGAGGGCGAGCAATCCGGGGGTACGGTCCATGAGCAGCCCCACCCCGATCGGCACGACCGCCGCCGTGACCGCCGCCAGCGGGGCGACTACGGCCATCGCGCCGCTGGCGAGTGCCCGATAGAGCAGCACGATCCCGACGAAGCCGGCGAGGCCGCTGCTCGCGCCCCACGCGAGGTCGGCCGCGCTCGGTGTGCCGGGCAGCAGCACCACGCACAGGGCGAGCGTCGGCAGGCACAGCGCCTGCGAGATCACCGTCACCGCGAGAGGGTGCGCGCGCTGCGAGGCCCGTCCACCGGAGTAGTCGGCGGTGCCCCAGATCAGGGCGGACAGGGCGGCGAGGACAATGGGGGTCACCGTGCTGTCGTACCACAATATTGACCGCGAAGGACACTCAATTGACCGACGCTGTGGCCGCGCTCACCGCGGCGGTGGCCGGACACGTACGCGGGCTGCGCACCGCACGCGGCTGGTCCCTCGACGAACTCGCCGGCCGATCCGGGGTCAGCAAGGGCATGCTCGTGCAGATCGAGGCGGCGCGCACCAACCCGAGTGTGGGGACGCTGGTGCGGATCGCGGACGCGTTCGGCGTGACGATCGCGCGGCTGCTGGAGCCGGCGGAAGAGCGTACGGTCCGCATCTCCGACGCCGAGGCCGCACCCCAGCTGTGGCGAGGCGGCGAGGGCGGCTTCGGGCGGCTGCTGCGCGGCATGAACGATCCGAGCTTCGTGGAGCTGTGGGAGTGGCGCCTCGCCCCCGGTGAACGCCACACGTCCGAAAACCACATGCCGGGTACGCGCGAGGTCCTCCACGTCCTCGCCGGCACGCTCGCGATGACCGTGGACGGCGTCGACCACACGGTGGAATCGGGCCAGACGATCGACTTTCCGGCCGACCGCCCGCACACCTACCGCAACGCCGGCTCGACCGAGATCCGCTTGATCATGGTCGTCATCGTGCCCAACACCGAGTGGGACCGCAGGCTGGGACCCCCAGGGCAGTCCTGAACTCGGCAGAATCCATCTCGGAGCCGGTCACCCCGGCCCCTTCACAACCTCGAACCGCTACGCGGTCTTCTCCTCGCGGTGCTCACGCCGCCGCCGCCCGGTGAACTCACGCGGCACGATCGTCGGGTAGACGTTTTCCATCACGACCTCGCGCGTGATCAGCACGCGTGCGGCGTCGGGGTTGCTGGGGACCTCGTACATCACGGAGAGGAGGACCTCTTCCATGATGGCGCGGAGGCCACGGGCGCCGGTGCCGCGGAGCATGGCCTGGTCGGCGATCGCCTCGAGCGCCGCGATGTCGAACTCCAGCTCCACGCCGTCGAGCTCGAAGAGGCGCTGGTACTGCTTCACGTAGGCGTTGCGCGGCTCGGTCAGGATCTTGATGAGCGCCTGGCGGTCGAGGTTACGCACCGTGGTGATCACGGGGAGCCGGCCGATGAACTCCGGGATCAGCCCGAACTTGAGCATGTCTTCCGGCATGACCTGGCTGAAGATGTCGTCGGTCGAGCGCTCGGAGACCGCCCGCAGGTGGGCGCCGAAGCCGAGGCCGCCCTTGCCGACGCGGGACTCGATGATCCGGTCGAGCCCGGCGAACGCGCCGCCGCAGATGAACAGCACGTTGGTCGTGTCGATCTGGATGAACTCCTGGTGGGGGTGCTTGCGCCCGCCCTGCGGCGGCACGTTGGCGACCGTGCCCTCCAGGATCTTCAGAAGAGCCTGCTGCACGCCCTCGCCCGACACGTCGCGCGTGATCGAAGGGTTTTCGCTCTTCCTTGCGATCTTGTCGACCTCATCGATGTAGATGATGCCGGTCTCGGCCCGCTTGATGTCGTAGTCGGCCGCCTGGATGAGCTTGAGCAGGATGTTTTCCACATCCTCGCCGACGTAGCCGGCCTCGGTGAGCGCGGTGGCGTCGGCGATGGCGAACGGCACGTTGAGCATGCGGGCGAGTGTCTGCGCCAGGTGGGTCTTGCCGCAGCCCGTGGGGCCGATGAGCAGGATGTTGGACTTTGCCAACTCGACCGCTTCACCGCCGGACCCGGGCGCACCAGCCGCCTCAGCCTGGATGCGCTTGTAGTGGTTGTAGACCGCCACGGCGAGAGCTTTCTTCGCCTGGTCCTGGCCCACCACGTATTGGTCGAGAAACTGGCAGATCTCCATGGGCTTGGGAAGCTCTTCCCACTTGACCTCGCCCGACTCGGCCAGCTCTTCCTCGATGATCTCGTTACACAGGTCGATGCACTCGTCGCAAATGTAGACCCCCGGGCCCGCGATGAGCTTCTTGACCTGCTTCTGCGACTTACCGCAGAACGAGCACTTCAGTAGGTCGCCGCCGTCGCCGATCCGTGCCACCTACGTTCTCCCTGCGCTCATCGGCCGGAATGCCGGCCCTGGCCTGAGGACAGTCCTGCCTCGTGGATTCCCGATCGACGCCCCGGGAGGGCCGGGGCATGTCCTGTGCACCTCGACGTTACCCGCTGCTTGGGCGTAATCCGACCCCCAAAATGGGTGTGTCAGGGGCTTGCCAGTCTAAGAGGACCGGCCCGCCCCTGACTCCCGGAGGGTCAGCTCGCGCTTGCCGCCGCGACGAGGCCCTTCTTGCGGCTCGCCAGCACGGTGTCGACCATGCCGTACTCCTTGGCCTCTTCGGCCGTCATGATCTTGTCGCGGTCGATGTCCTTGCGGACCTTCTCGACTGGCTGCCGCGAGTGCACCGCCAGCAGGTCTTCCAGCTGGGTACGCATCCGCATGATCTCGCGGGCCTGGATCTCGATGTCGGAACCCTGCCCGTAGCCGCCCTCGGTGGCCGGCTGGTGGATGATGATCCGCGAGTGCGGCAGCGCCATCCGCTTGCCCGGCGTGCCGGCCGCCAGCAGCACCGCCGCCGCGCTCGCCGCCTGGCCGAGGCACACCGTCACGATGTCGGGACGCACGTACTGCATCGTGTCGTAGATCGCCGTCATGGCCGTGAACGAGCCACCGGGCGAGTTGATGTACATCGTGATGTCGCGGTCGGGGTCGGTGCCCTCGAGCGTCAGCAGCTGCGCCATCACGTCGTTGGCCGAGGCGTCATCGACCTGCACACCGAGGAAGATGATCCGGTCTTCGAACATCTTGTTGTACGGGTTGGACTCCTTGACCCCGTACGACGTGCGCTCGACGAACGACGGAATGATGTACCGGTTGTGGACCTCGCGGAGGCCCCCCGGGATCTGCAGTTCAGTCATGATGTCTTTCCTCAGCTCAGCGTGCCGGCGCCGGACGGGACCTGGGTCGCCCCGGTGATCACGTGGTCGATGAACCCGTAGTCCTTGGCCTCCTGAGCCGTGAACCAGCGGTCACGGTCGGAGTCGGCCTCGATCTGCGCCTGGGTCTGCCCGGTGTGGAACGCCACGCGCTCCTGGAACATCCGCTTCGTGTACAGCATCTGCTCCGCCTGGATGGCGATGTCGGAGGCCGTACCCCCCATGCCGCCGGACGGCTGGTGCATCATGATCCGCGCGTGCGGGAGCGCGAAGCGCTTGCCCCGCGTGCCCGCGCACAGCAGCAGCTGACCCATCGACGCGGCCATGCCCATCGCGATCGTCTGCACGTCGTTGTCGATGAACTGCATCGTGTCGTAGATCGCCATGCCGGAGTAGACCGAGCCGCCGGGCGAGTTGATGTACAGGTAGATGTCCCGCTCCGGGTCTTCCGCCGCGAGCAGCAGCAGCTGCGCGCAGATGCGGTTGGCCACGTTGTCGGTCACCTCACTGCCCAGGAAGACGATGCGCTCCTTGAGCAGGCGGTTGTAGACGGTGTCGTCGAGGTTGCCACTGAGCGCGTCGCCTCCGCGGGCCTCGATCGCCCGCGTGGGCATCACAGGGAAATGCTGATCGGTCATGGCAAGCCCTTCGCAATTGTCTCCGTACGACCGACCTTAGCCACTGGTCGCAGCCGCAGCCGCCACGTTCGCTCTCAGCGCACGGGCGTGCCGCGGCAGCCGTACCCGATGTCAGTGGTCGTGGTCGTGCTCGTCGGCGCTCCCGCCACGGAGGTCATCCATGCTCAACTCGTTGCCGGCGGCGTCTTTGATCTTGATCCGCTCCATGACCACCGCGAGCGCCTTGCCCCGGCGGACGTCGCCGAAGACGGCGCCGGCGGTGCCCGACCGCACGAGCTGGTCGTAGTACTGCTGCGGCTGCACGCCGGCGCGCTGCGCCCGGTGCATGATCTCGTGGCCGAACTCGTCGTCGGAGACCTGTACGTCCTCGGCGTCGGCGAGCGTGTCGAGCAGCAGCTGGATCTTGACGCCCTCGGTGGCCGCCTCGGCCAGCTCGGCGTCGATCTGCTCCTCGGTCTTCTCCTCCGCGGCGAGGTACTCGTCGAGGGAAGCGCCGATCCGCTCCAGCTGGTCGGCCATCGCCTGCTTGCGGTGGTCGACCTCTTCCCGGACCACGCCCTCGGGCGCCGGCACCTCGGCGGCCTCGACCAGCTCGGCGAGCGCCTTGTCGCGGGCCGCGTAGAGCTGCTCCACCTTCTTCACCCGGGTGACCCGCTCGCGCAGGTCGTTACGCAGCTCGTCGAGCGTGTCGAACTCGCTGGCCAGCTGGGCGAACTCGTCGTCGAGCTCGGGCAGCTGCTTCTCCTTGACCGTGCGGACCGTGACCGCCACATCGGCGTCGCGGCCGGCGAAGTCGCCGCCCACCAGCTGCGTGACGAAGTTGCTCGAGTCGCCGGCGGAGAGGCCCACCAGCACTTCGTCGAGACCGGGGAGCAGTTGCTTGCTGCCCACCTCGTGGGAGATGTTGGTGGCCGAGCCGCCCGGCACCTCCTCACCGTCGACGGTCGCGGCGAGGTCGATCTGGACGTAGTCGCCCTCCTGGGCCGCCCGCTCCACCGTCTTGAGGGTGGCGAAACGCTCCCGCAGGCCCTTGACCTGCTCGTCGATCTCGCTCTCGGCGATCTGGAGCTCGTCGACCGTGATCTCGATCGTGGAGAGGTCGGGCAGGGTGATCTCGGGCCGCACGTCGATCTCGGCGGTGAACTTCAGCGGCTCGCCATCCGTGACCTCGGGGAAGGTCTCCAGCTCCGGCCGCCCCAGCATCTTCACGTCGTGCTCACGCACGGCGGCGAGGATCTGGGCGGGGATCGCCTCCTGCACGGCCTCATTGATCACCGCGGCGCGGCCGACCCGCTGGTCGATCACCGCCGCCGGCACCTTGCCGCGCCGGAAGCCGGGGATCTGGATCTGCTGGCCGATCTCCCGGTACGCCTTCTTGAGGCTTGGCTCAAGCTCGACGAACGGCACCTCGATGGCGAGCCGCACCCTGGTCGGGCTCAGGGTCTCGACGGTGCTCTTCACAGGCGTACTCCTCGATGGATCTTCCAGGCTTGTGGGCCGTGCGGCGTCACGCGGACGCGATAGCGGCTCGGTCGAGTGTAGAGCGGCCGCACGGAATGCGCGGCGGCCGGTCCCTCCCCCGCTCAGCGCCCCCTGCCTGGCCAGCCGGCCGAGGTAGGCGTTTCCCCACTCCCCACCTGGGCTACGGGCCTCACTACCCCACGACCTCGACGTGACGGGAGTGGTCGGTGACAGATTGCGACGGCGCGGGGAGTGATCATGGCAGGGACGATTTCGCGGCGTCCGGTGCTGGCCGGCGCGGCGGGCGCGGCGGCCGGTGTGGCGTGCGCGGCGGCCGGTGTGGCGTGCGCGGCGGTGACCGGCGTCACTTGGTCGACGCGCCACGCGGCGTCCGCGCGCCGCCCTCGATCCCGCCCGCGACCTCGGCCGCCGCGATCAGGGCACGGTCGAGCGGGGCAAGGTCGCTGACCTGGTACTGCCGGACGCCGACCCACTGCGCGACATCGCCAACACCACGGGCATCAAGAGCCTCTCCGTGGGCGGCCACCTCATCGGCCCCAAGGCTCGCCGCCGACTGCTCGCCGACATCAAGGCGACTGCCCAGCGGCGGCCGCCTGCTCCCTGCCACGGTGGCACCGCCCACCGGGCGTAGGGATGTGGCGCCGCTCGTCGACCTGGGGCTCTCGGCTACGGCGCGAGCCGGGGCAGCAGGTCAGCGGGGAAGATCACGCGGCAGCCCGGGAGGGTCGGGCATCTCCCGGCACGGCCGAGCCGGCGACCTTCCACAACCGCTCGACCTCGTCCAGGAGCGGTCCGACCAGCAGGTGGACACGTGCGCCACGGGAGTTACTCCGCTCCAGCGTGTTCGCCCGCCAGCCTCCATCCGGTGTACGCCGCTCGGCGTTGAAGATCGGGCCGAGCCGCCGCTGGAGCCCGTACTCCAGCCCAAGCCCGACCTCCTGCGGCGAGAGGCCCCCAACCTCCCCGGCCGCGGGAAGCTCAGGCCAGGTCGTGACGACGACCCGGTGCCAGATCTCCGGCGGGAAGGTGTTGGCCAGGTGATGGCTGTCGCCTATCGGCAGGTCGAAGAGCCGCCGTTTCGCATCGAGCGTCTGGCCGAGGTAGACCAGACCCCATTCCAGCCACACCCCGTAGACGGCCGGGCCGGTCGCGAGGCCAGCGATCTCCTTGCCCAGCCGGTGCCGGAAGGCGTACCTGGCGTATCGCCAGTCCCGGGCCGCCGGTTCGCTCCGCGTCAGGTACAGGAGGGCCTCCCGCCAGGCGACGAAGGCAGCCTCGGAGGACGTCCCTGCGCTCATGCGACGAGGGTAGGCGCCACGACCACACCTGCCACGTGCAACCGGGCGGTGGTGGGCAGGCTCGGCCCTTGGCCGTTGAGCTGCTGAAACTCCAGAGCGGGCGACGGGAATCGAACCCGCACCGTCAGTTTGGAAGATCAGCTCAGGTCGATGTGCTTGATCCGCGCCAGTCCCGGAAGGCAGCCCCGACCTCGCGTTCCTCGCAAGGTCATCCGGCCGCCTCCGGCGCCGATCGGGTGGGTCCGACGCCGTTCCCCAACAGATCCCCAACAAAGGATCTTGCTTTCTTCGGGCGACGGCGCCGGTTCGGGGCCTCCTGAACGGAGGTCTGTCCGTGTCCACTTCTCCCCGCTGTACGGCCGCCCATGTCGACGATCCACGGCCGTGCGACGGCGCCCGCGATGCGGTGCTGGTCGTCGATCGCACCGGGGGCAGTGCAGCTGGCTGCGTCATGCACGGTGCGGTGTTGCTGGCCTCGCTCGATCGCGGGCGGGTACAGCGCCTTAACGGGCCGGCAGGGTCGGCGATCGCGGTCTACCGGCTCGCTCGTTCTCTGCCCGCGTTCGACTTCCTCGCTGGGACGGGTCGATGAAGGCGGCTCGGGTCGAGGGCGTCGTCCAGGTCGTCATCATGCTCGCGATCGGTGGGGCCGCCGGGGCGGCGAGCTTCACGCACGTGCACAACGTCGCTGCCGCTCATGGGCAAGGCGGGTGGTTGGCCTGGGCAGACGCGGTGGTGCTGGAGCTGATGTCCATCGCGTCGGGGCTTGAGATGCGCCAGCGTAAGCGGCGGCGCAAGCCGGTACTCTTCCCGGTCACCGTGCTGGTGTGCGCTGTGACGCTGTCGATCTCGGCGCAGGTTGTGGAGGCCGAGCTGTCCGTGATCGGCTGGATCGCTGCGGCGCTGCCCGCGCTTGGTTTCCTCGTGATGGTCAAGATCGCTCTCGGACGGACCACCTCCGGCCCGCCCTTCGCCGCCGACCCTTCACCAGCGTCCACCCGGACCGCTGCGAGCCACGAGGCGTCGGTCTCGGAGGTCGCTCACTCTCGTAGGACAGTTGTCGCAGCAGCGTCTCACGTCACGGACGACATCGATGGGTGCGAGGACCGTCGCGCTCACACGGTCGTCCGGCTGTCCTCAGCGGCAAGCGTTCATGGAGAAGGTCCGGCAGCGATCCCTTCGGTCCCGGACACGGACCTACAGTCCTGGGGCTCGTATGCCACCGTCCCGGACCGGTCCGCAGAGCCGCCGGGGTCCGGACAGTTCGACACAGCCCAGATCGAGGACGTTGTCCATGTCCTGCCGGCGGCTGCTGCCGCAAGAGACGTATTGGCAGAGCAGGGCCGCCCGCTGACGCGCAAGGCACTCACCGAGCAGTTGCGCCGCAGCGGTCACGCGGTCTCCAACGCTCGCGCCTCGCTCCTGGTCAAGATCTTGAAGGCCAACGTGCAGATCGAAAGGCAGTACAAATAGCCAGAGGTCGACATATAGCCAGAGGTCGCCTGGCGATAGCCGTGCTCACCCAGCGCCCGGTCGGCCTCGGCAGACATGCCGCTGCCACGGCAACTCTTGCGAGGACGGGAGGATGAGTGCTGGGCGGCCTTGCCGCGCCGCCCAGCGGTCCTGATGATCCGTTGTCAGGCGGACATGTTCATGCACTCTGCGACGGACAAGGTACGGCATTTGAGCTGTATCACCCGGGCACTTGAGCGAGGGATGGGGGCAGAAGCTCCAATGAGGACCCTCGTACTCTTACCGGCAGAAACGTGGGCTGCCCAGTAGCAGCCAAGACGTCGAGAGCCTCGAGGATGGAGCCGTGCGACGACGCCTGCTGATCATCGCCGCCCTTGTCGGCCTAGGCGTACTGGTGGCGTTCCTGGCAAAAGAGGGACGCAACAACGCAGACCAGTGGATGAGCATTATAGGGGGCTTCGTCGGTGTTGCAGGCGCCGTCGGTGCCGCCATCGACAAGTGGGGCGTTCCGAAGGGCAAACTGCTTGTCCCCGATGCGGACGCTGCGCTGCGCCGTTGTCTCTTGTTTGTGAACAGCAAGGGCTTGCCATTGGTACGGGATGTCTTAGCTCAAGACGTGGGCGTTAAGGCCGCCATCGTCTCAATTGAGTGCAACGACGGTAGTTTGCCCACCTATGTTCCTCGCGTTGGAGATGACGATTTGGAATGGGCCATCGCTTCTGGTGGCGTCGTTCTAGTACATGGGCGGGCAGCCGCCGGAAAGACACGCAGCGCATTCGAGGCTATTCGGCGGCTTCGACCGAACCACTGCCTGCTAGTCCCAGCGTCTGGCCCGGCGCTACGGGAACTCGTCGACGATGGGTTCGAGCCGCGCGATTCGGTCGTTTGGCTCGATGATCTTGAGCGCTATCTGGTTCCCGGCGGCGTTGATCAGAACCTAATAGAGCGACTTTGCAGCGACAGGCGACACGACGTACTGGTAGTGGCAACCCTACGGGGGGAAGAACTAGAGAGGCTCGATCAGGCCGCTCGGTCAGGGCGCGGCACAGACGCACTTAATGCTCTTGACATCGACTGGCCGGGCGTGCAGGTAGTCCAACACATTCGAGGCCGACGCCGCGTCCACGTGGGTCAGTTCCTCACGGAGACAGAGAAATCGGCGGCCGCCGTTAGTAGTGACCAACGTGTCGTAGAGGCGGCAAACTCCAATGTGGGATTTGCCGAGTACCTAGCTGCTGGCCCGCCGATGATGCAACGGTGGTCGTTTGACGGGGACGACGTCGCCGACGTTGGGCAGGCACTAATTACCGCAGCGGTGGACTGCCGCCGTGCGGGTTATCCCTATGCCGTGCCCGCAAATGTCCTGGCTCAACTGTTTCGACATTACCTCAATCCCGCGCGGAGCAATCGAGCTGACTTGCCATCTCTCAGAAGAGGATTGGAATGGGCAAGCGAGCCACTCTTGGGCGCAAGCTCGTGTTTGATACCCCAGGATGGCGATTGCTATGCCGCTTCAGACTACTTACTTGACCGGACCGAGGCGGGAGAGGGCCCTCTCGCACGACGCGATGTGGGAGAGGCGGTCTGGACGACGCTGCTGACCTTCGACGAGCCGTACGCCAGGTACTCGATAGCCACCGCCGCCTATTTCGCGAGCCGTTCCGACGTTGCCGAAACAGCCATTCGACCACTGGCTAACGACGGCTATACCGAGGCAATGCTTAACCTAGGATTACTGCTCCATAAGCGCAACCAACCGGAGGCAGAGTACTGGTATCGCCAGGCTGCGGACGCTGGCGCAACGTTCGCAATGGTAAGGATTGGGATACTAAGCGAAGAAGCAAACCGGCTGAATGACGCCGAAAGCTGGTATCGTCGGGCGGTGGAGGCCGGCGAAAGGCACGCCTTACCAGTACTCGGATGGCTGCGCGAAAAGCGAGGGGATGTTCGCGAAGCCGAGCATCTGTACCGCCTCGCGGTTGAGGATGGCGACGTCGATGCAACAGCCATGCTCGGAGCGCTATTGGAAAAGCAAGGAAACGCGCCCGAAGCCGAGCGTCTATACCGTCTCGCAGGCGGGAGCGGCCATGTCCGTGCCATGGTCGCGCTGGGACTCCTGCTGGAAAGAACCGGCTCCGCTGAGGCAGAGCAGTGGTATCGTACGGCCGTCGAACGAGGTAGTGCGCGCGCGATGATCATGCTCGGGATATTGCGGGGAAAACATGGGGCGACGGATGAGGCGAACACGCTGTATCGGCGTGCCTTCGACGAAGGCGAAACTCATGCCGCAGTTGCCCTTGGAATATCGTTTGAGAAACAAGAATCTGTTGACGAGGCCGAGAATTGGTATCGCCGAGGAGCGGGCACGGGCAACGAGCTTGCGAGCCTAATGCTCGCTCTACTCCTTGAACGACGTGGCCTGGATGGTGAAGCTGAGCGTTGGTATGAGAAAGTTGCGCGCGGCGGCGATGGCAACGCCATGGTCATGCTGGCGAATCTACTCGCGAAACGCGGCGAGGTCGAGCAGGCGCATGCCTGGTACCACAGCGCCGTCGAACTAGGCAATACCCAAGCCATGATCAAGCTGGCAGCTCAGAACGAGGCTGCGGGTTCCAGCGAGGAGGCCAAGTTGTGGCTTCAGCGAGCCGCAAACGCTGGCGATACTCACGCTATGGTTCTACTCGGCATGTCACTTGAGCACGACGATCGGGCTGAGTCCGAGCGCTGGTATCGCGCAGCTGCGGATGCCGGCGAGAACCATGCCCTACTCCTCCTAGCAGTCGTGCTTGATAGGCGAGGCGAAGCCGACGAGGCGGAATACTGGTATCGGCGGTCAGCCGAGACTGGCGACGCCCACGCGGCGGCCCTTCTCGCGGACACACTAGCCGGCCAGGGAGAACTGGATGAGGCCAACAGCCTGCGCCGACTTGCTGCTAATTCCGACAATACGCGGAGTCATGGGCCCGTACGCAGAACCGCCGCGCCACCCGAATAGTCTGCCGGACGATGGATAATATTTTGTGTTGCATACGAACGCTTATATGTACACCAGCCTGGCAACGCGAAAGTATGTGCGCTTACCCTGATGGCCGCCTCTTATTGAGCAACCGCGCGAGCCCCTCGTAGACGATTGTGGGCACGGGCCAAGCACCTCAAAGGTGATTGGCCTGAGTCGTCTGCGGTCTGACAAGCGTGTCATGCCAAAGTTTGTTCCAAGTCGTTGAGTGCGGCCACGACCACGTTCCAGGCGATTCGGACCGTGTCGTCCTCCGGGGCGTAGCCCTCGCGGAGTTGCTTCCTGGGATGCACGAGGTTTCGATGGTTGCGCAGGACGTGGGCGTAGTCGATGACATCCTGGGCGATCCAGCGTTTCTTGGCGGCAAGTTCGATGAGCGACTGGAGGTGGTCGCTGGGCTGGCTGCCTTCGGTGTGGCGGGCGAGGGCGACGTCGTACAGGACGCCCTCCATGACGCTGCCGAGCATGATGACTGCAGCGGTGCAGGCACCGGACTGCCAGCAGACGAAGGCCTCGTCGAGCCGGGCCTTGAGCTGCCGTCCGAAGTCGGCGTCGCTGACGATGTTGGCAAGGCTGGCGATCAGTTGGATCGGGGCCTGCATCGCCGGTCGCTTCATCGTCGGTGTTTGTGTGATCAGCTTCGGTCGGCCGCCCGCGTACAGGACTTGGTACCCCTCCACCGCCAGCAACTCGTTGAGGTCTTGTACCACGTGCGTTCGAACTTCGTCGTCGTCGAGGTACTCGCGGGGATCCGCGAGCCGGAGCAGCAGACGGTGCAGCGCGTCGGAGTCGCGCCGGCGTTGGCGTAGTAGGTCATGCACCCAGGCTCGCCGGGTGCCGTCGACCTCACCGACACGGCGCCAGCCGGCGGCCTCGAAAAGGGCGGTGATCTGGCGGCCGGTGCGGTAGTAGGGAGTGGTGTCGTCGCCGCAGATGAGGTCGGCGAGACGACCGAGAACGTTGTCGTCGAGCTCGACGCGGATGTCGCTGCCGTTGCTCGCATTACCGCCGTTCATTGTGGTCCGCCTTCTTCGTCATCGAGGGGGAGGTCGACAGGGACCCAGGTGTTCGCAGTTGACGCCTGAACGGACCGTGGATGGATGTCGCGTTCGGCCAGCCGCGAGAACACGGGATTCATCTCCCGTTCCGGGTTGATCTCGAACTCGCTCTCGCGTATCCGGAGGACTTCCCAGCCCATGCGGCGTAGCTCCCGGTCGCGTCGCGCATCGGCGACTACGTCGCTGGGCGAGGTATGCCACCGGTGTCCGTCGCATTCCACAGCAAGCCGGCCGCCGTCGCCGACGACCACCAGGTCCAGCGAACGCGAGCCGACCTTGAGTTGGGGAACAACGTGGTAGCCGCGCCGTTTGAGGACGCGGTACACACGCTGTTCAAACAGCGACTGGAACGGGACGCAGTGTTGATCAGCGCTGACGGTCTTTAGGTCGGGTGAGGGGCCGTAGACGGAAGGCGGGTTGAGCATGTAGCTGGCGAGCGATGCGCGAAGATCGCCCGGTTTGTAGTCGGTCGGCCGGACCGAGGTGAACATCCAGAGCTGGTCTCGTGCCCGGCTCGCCGCCACGTTGTAGTTCTGGTACAGGTGTTGGCCCAGTCGTCGCGGCGGTTCGGTGACGACGGCCGACAGGAAAACGACGTCGCGCTCGGCTCCCTGGAAGTTGGGCGCCGAGCCCACGCTGATCTGCCTGGCAGCGCGAGTCTCGGGTGGGATGTTGGCGTTGATCTCCTGGTCGAGGAGTCTGATCTGATCGTGCCCGTGGAGGACGATGATGCCGAAGTTCTTGCCCTCGTAGCGTGGGTCGGCGAGGCAATCTAGGAGTTGCGCCACGATGCGTTTAGCCTCGACCGGGTTGCGGAGTTTCTGCCCTTTGCCCTCCGGATAAGCGCCCGTCACGTGTACGACGCGGAGAGGTTCCAGGTCGGCGGCCGTGCGTTCACGCAGTGCGATGATCTCGTTGGTACCGCGGTAGAACTGGGCTGCTGACCAGTTGATGATCTCCGGCATACAGCGGAAGTGTTCCCGTAGGCGTACAACGGCGTCTTTGCCCGATCGGGCCGACAACAGCCCGTAGAGATGTGACTTGGGTGTGAACTGGTATCTGATCTCTATGTCCAGGTCCCCGAGGTGCTCGCGGAGGCTCTGGAAGTGGACGTCGAAGCTTCGTCCCATGCGGTTGGGCGCGGGCGTGCACTGCTGGTCGTCGCCAACGACGATGATCCTTGGTGCCAACCACAGCAGAAACAGGTGTTCCAGACCCACCTGACTCGCTTCGTCGACGATGATCACGTCGAACGCATTGCGTTCAACGGGGAGGCTCTCCAGCAGGTTGGGCAAGGGCAGGACCCAGGCGGGCACAGCGCCCTTCGCTTTGTCCATCGCCGCCCGGGCCGCCTTGCGCAGTTCTCGTGCCTTGCTTCCGGCTCCGGCTCCGACCTGGATTCGGAATGCGCGGTAGCTGCGGAGAGCGCTCGCGTGCTTGTCGGTCATTCGAGCGGCGCAGCTCCGGATGGCCTCGGCGGCCGCCAATTGCTCCGTCACCTGGGCTAGGTGGGCTTCTACCGCGTCATACTCCTTGGCGATCTCGCGTTCGGTGTCGGCGGTCCGCTGTCCCCGCACGTACTGGTCCGCTTTGGACCAGGCCCAAGCAGCAGGCAGCTGCCGGAGCCGGTCTTCCCAACGCGTGTCGTCAACGGTTTCCTGGAGGAGGGCAAGCAGGCCCGGGTGGACGGCGCCCAGGTTTTCCGCGAGCATGACGCGGCGCCCTTCGGCGTAGCGTTCACCGCGCGCCGCATCAATAGCATCGATGCCATGCTGATACGCATCCAGGGACCTGTTCTGTATGGCGTCCGCCAACAGTCCGAGCTCTGGGCAGGAATCGCCGGGTGCTATCCGTCGTCGGACGGTTTCCTGCAATGCCTCGACTGCCGCTTGGGCGTGGCGTAGACGGACATGCTGGCGTGCGGCCGTCGCGGACGCGATGAGGGCGGCGACGTCATCGATGTTCGGCATCCTGGGGGACAGGCCTGCCGACTCCAGCCGTTCCCGGATTTCAGAGTGCACGGTGGCGAGTGACCGGATCTGGACGAATAGGCGGTCGCAGTCTTGCAGCTCAGACAGCGTCGCACCTACCCGGCCCGTCGGAACGGTCACCCGGACGTCAGCCCACAGGCGCACAAGCTGGGCGGCGGCGACGTGCGCCTCAAGGTGGTCAAGCGCGGCTTCCAGCAGCGGCAAGGTAACCGGCGCCTCACCGTCGACCTCAACGTTCTGCATCAGGATCGTGGCGCGGCGCCGAGCCCGCCGGGAAGCAAGCAATGTGCGGTACGTGTCGCCGTGGACAAGGTACTGATGCAGCTCGCGGCCTACGGTGAGCATGCGGCGGGCCGATCCAATACTCAGGTCGCCACCGGACTTGATTTCTACCTCGAACCCAAGAGCATGTGTTCGGAGTTTGTCTTGCAGGCGGTCGGCCTGGCCATGTACCTCTGCCAGACGACGCCACAGCCCGCTGTGTCGGCCGGCAAACTGGTCCGCCGCTGCGCGGGCTACCCATTCGGGCGTGGCCGCCGTATTTTCGCCGGAGTCGAGTCCGAGGCGCTCGATGATGGTGGCGAACCGGCGCCCGAGCCGCTCTAAGTCCGCCAAGAGACCTTCGCCCGCGGCAGCAAGTCGTATCGTTAGTGGGCTCACGTTCGGCTGAAGCCCGGCTCGTGCTTCACGCTCCGCGACGAACGTCTTCGTGACGGCCGCTGGAGTCGGTAGGTCTGCCGGCTCGGGAATTCGTTGCTGCAGACGGGCGCGGCGGGCGGGACTCGTCGTGCGCATCAACTGCAATAGCTCCAGGGCTTCGACGGGCAGAAGTGGCGGGTAGTCGGACATATCCGGGGCGACCGGCGGCATCCACCCGAACCGGCTGGCGCCGGCTGTCACCTCGCGTGCGATCTGTCCGAGTGAGCCACGGTAGCGATCGGTGCTGAAACCCGGGACAACAGGATCATGCGCGACGAACTCGGCCTCACGGAGGCGCTGAATACGCTCGTTGAGCCGCACCGACCGGGACCGCAAGTCACCGCGTTCGGCCCGGAGCATCTCGATGCGGTCGGCCAGGTCGGTGGTCTCTGAAGAGGCCATTGCGTCGGACAGGGCGTCGAGGCCGCGACCGAGCTCCGCCGCGACGTTGCTGCCGCCGGTCATCTGGACGCACAGATCACGCAACGACGGCGGCACCTTGTCGCGAAGCTCACTGAGCGCCTGATCCTTCTGGCTCGTGACCAGGACACGCTGACCACGGGCGAGCAACGCCGAAACCAGGTTCGCGATCGTATGGGTCTTGCCCGTGCCTGGCGGGCCCTGCACCACGATGCCAGTCTCCGACCGGAGCAGGCCGATCACCCGCATCTGCTCGTCGTTTGTCGGCAGCGGGAACAAGGGGTCGCTGCCGAGCACATCACCGTGAATGGCACCCTGCTCGCGTAGCCACGTGCTGCGCTGCTTGGGTTCGGTGTCGACCACGAGCTGCGCAAGTGCTACTGGTACCTGTGCGTCGGGCTGCCGCAACGCCTCACCGATCTGCTGGTAGGCCTCTGCTAGCAGGGCCCGGCTCCGGCGACGCACGAACAGCGCCGGCGATAAGGCAAGCGTTGGAGTCGTCGGTAACGGGCCGCTGACGGTCAGGCCCCGGTCGCCGGTCTGTACCGGCGTGTCCAGGCAGTCCCCGAGCAGATCCACGATTCGCGGCAACAGCTCCGGCGCCAGTATCGGTCCGTCGCCGTCGGCAATCTCTTGGCGCGTGGGCCGCCCGCGATCTGCCCGGAACCGTTCGTACTCGTTGAAGATCTCCCGGTCTTCGACCCGACGGCGTCCCCCGCCGAGCGACACCGACACCTCAGCCGTCTTCCGATCAAGGCGCGTAACAGCCGTCTCGGTCACTAGATGCCGACGAACAAGCATGCCGTCAGGAGTTGCCCAACGCAGCAGCCCCACGCCCAACACGAACTCGTACTCGTCGTCCTGTTGCTCCATAGTCTTGGCAGCGCGTTCGAGCGCTTCGTACACCACGCGGACGCTCCGCAAACGCCTTTCGTTGTCTCGCCACGACTGCCACCGCTGCGCCCATGCGCCGAATGCGCGCTCCACTCTGGCCGGTGGCTCGCCGCGAACCTCGACGGCATCAGAGGTCGGTCCGACGTCCAGCAGACACGGTGCGGGCCCCTCGACGCCACGGGGTGCCTCCGAGTCGATCCACCCGAACAGCCCTGATGGCGGAAGCGGCTCCGGCAACGACCTCGGCGGGCGGAGCCGCAAGATCACATCGTCGTCCGGGTAAGGCACAAGCCGGACGCCTTCCGGCAACCTATCGAGCCACACGATCGGATCAGGCGGATCAGCATCCTCATCGAGAATGTCAGTGATCGGGTCACGCTCGACCGCGGCGGTGACCTCGGCAAGGAAGTCCATCAACTTGGTCGTCTTCCGCAACGCATCCAGACTGCGATCCACGCCGTTGGACACCTCCTATCCGGCCCGGAAGGCAACGCAATAGAATGCGCGGCAGCCGGCCATGAACACAAGAGCCCAACGGTGATCGCGACGTGAGTGAACAGGATTCATACGTCCCTCTGGCCGGGGTGCAGGCGCTGCGGCTCAGCCAAGACGATCATCCGCGACGTCGTCCGGGCGGCGATCTTCTGTGCGCCTGCCACCTGCGCCTGGAAAGGGAGGAGCCCGAGCCGGCGCGGGGCGACCTCAGGTTAGTAGCAAGTCACGGTGCGCGCCTCCTGCAGCTCACGGCCCGTCGTCTGCGGGGAAGCCGGCCGGTGTAGCGGGGACGAGACGCGGGCGATGCGTCAACGATCCGAGTCGAAGAGGCTTTGTTGCGGTACAGCGCCAGCCTTCGCGACGCCACCGCGTTTGTTGCTAGCTGTTCGGATCAGCGCGTCAACGGTCACATTCCCGCCCAGCACTTGATCTGTGAGTGCCCTCAGGAGAACAGCGGAGGCGGCCGCGTCCCACAAGGCACGGTGTGGCGCGCTTCCCGTCGCGAGTCGATTCACGTCACTAACCAGCCCGAATCGTTCGACAAGTGCACCAAGCCCACTCCGTGCGCTGGAACCGGTAGCCCGCGCGAGCCGTAACGTGTCGATCAAGCCGGCCGGCGTGATGTTGGGGCAGCGTCGGCGGAGCAGCCGCCAGTCGACGCCGACATTGTGGCCGACGAGGTGCCTGCCGTTGATCCGCCGTGCCAGCTCCGGCTCGACCTCGGCCAGGGTCGGGGCATCGCGCAGGACCGCGTCGGTTAGGCCGGGCGAGATCCATGGACGTTGTGGGATCGGCCGTCCAGGGTTGATGAGGGTGCAGTAGGCGGCGGCTATTTCGGGCTGCCAGTCCACGATGGGCACGAGGGCGATCTCAAGGATGGCCTCGTCGTCGCGGTCTTGAGCGCCACTGCCTTCAAGGTCGATCGCTACCAGCTCCACCCTGTTCACCCCCGGCCTGATCCTGCCACCCGCCGCGTCCACTTCAGTCGTCTTCGTAGCGTGCCGCGTTCTCGAACTTGGCGCGGACGCCGGCGAGGGCGGCGGCCTGGCTGGCGTCGGGCGTGTGGCCGAGCAGAGAGCGGCCGTGGGCGTGCAGGTAGTGCGGCTGGTCGAGCTCCCAGATCTGGTGCCGCAGAGTGTGCTGGATCGCGTACCGGCGCTGCTCGCCGAGGCCATGCGTCCAGACGTGTCCATCTTCGATGAGGTAGTCGCTGGTGTAGCCGAGCTGAGTCAACACAGTGTCCACGTCGGCCGGCACTGGTTCGCGGTAGTCGTCCGCGCAGCGCTGCCGCTGGGCCGCTGGGCAGATGTCGCACAGTTCGCGGACACCCCAGTGCCCGTTGTAGTCAGGTGCCGCGTGCGCGAAGGCGACTCCACAGGAGGTCTTGCGGAACAGCGGCGTGCCGATGCCGGACGTACGCCATGCGGCGACGACGCGGGCGTCCAGCTCGCCTGGCATCACCTTCCGCCGGGCGTAGTCGTCGGCGTAGGGCACGTCGACGCCGAGCTCACGTAGGTAACCGGCGTTCTCAGGTTTGTGGTAGTAGCCGGTGAACACGATCGCGTCGACCACGCGACCGACGTCGAGGACGGTGGCCATGGTGTCGGGCGCGTCGTTCCAGCCGGGCACGATCGGCCGCCAGTAGAGCACCACCCCGGTCCGCTTCTTGTGCGCCGCCGCGGTGCGGATCGAGGTGACGGTCGCGTCGCTCTTGGCGATTGGTTCGACGCGCGGGTCAGTGATGCCGGAGTACGTGAACAGCAGCGTGACCCGCAGGTGCCGCAGCGTCTCCAGCTCGGACATGTCTGCGGCGGTGACTTTGAACCGGGTGATGACCAGAACGTGGTTGGTGTAGCCACGCTGGTCGAGGGCGTGCAGCACCTGAAACAGGTGCGGCTTGACGCCTGGCAGGAACGGGTCGGTGGCCTTGTTGAACAGCTGGATCGGCGTCACGTGGGGCTGGAAGGCGTGGTGGCCGACGAGTTGCTCGATCGCCTCGTCCGTCGTGCAGAGCAGGTGTGGGACCTTGACGTCGAAGTTCCCCCAGAAGTGGCGGACGCAGTAACCGCAGTCGAGGGGGCAACCGATGATGTGGTTCAGGCTCAGGCCGGACTTGCGGTAGCCGACAATCAGCGCCATATACGGGTCGAGTTGCGCCTTGGCCTGGTCGGACAGGAGCGGCAGGGTTCGGGGTCCGGTGTGAATGCCGATCGCTTCAGCGGTCATCGGGATCTCCATCGCGGGTGAGCAGGTGCCGTAGCGTGGGGCCGTACCAGATCGCGAACTCGCGTTCGGCGCCGGTCGGGTCGTCGGAGGAGTGGATGACGTTGGCGATGAGCCGTCCCTCGGCCTGGGCTTGCCGCAGGGAGTCCCGGCCGAAGCGGCCGCGGATCGTCAGCAGGCCGGCATGGCTGGGGTCGAAGTGGCCGAGGAGGTCACGCAACCGGGGTGCTGCGTTGGGCCCGTGGCCGAGGGCGATGCCGACCGGCTGGCCGACGTACGTGCGGCGAAGGTCGTCGGCAACGTCGACCCAGGTGAAGTGATGCCGGCGGATGGTGAGTAGGTCGGCGTAGTGGGCGAAGACCTGTTCCTCAGTCGGCGTAACCAGCCGCTGGTCAACGAGACTGACCTCAGTGCTGACCCAAGTGAGCACCGGCTCGACGAGGCCACGCGCGACGCAGTCGGGTTTGAGGAGTACAACGGTCCAGCGGGTCCAGTCCACCTCGACCGCGGTGGTCACGGCGACACCGCCGCAGGCATACGGTCAGGCCAGCGCTGCTCGACCAGCCAACGGTGACCGGGGCGGAGCAGATCGAGAGCATCGGCGGTGACCGGCTGGTCGGGATAGTGGGTGATCTGCCGGTGCACCTCGAACAGGGCGATGACCTCCCGCCAGTACAGGTCGAGGTCGACCCGGTCGGGCGAGAAGGTGTCCTGGTTGGAACGCAGCCGCTGCTCCCAATCCAGGACGGTGTCCAGATCCGCCCAGGAGGTTCCAGCCGGCATTGCGGTGTGCGGGAAGACGTGCACGGTCTGCTCAGCCAGGATGCGCTCGACCGCTGGGATGTTGAGGGCGTTGATGTGCATCGAGCCGACGTGGTGCCCGTAGGCGCCGACATCGACGCCGAGGAGGCGCGCGGCGAACTCCTGGATGAAGGTGAACGCGAAGGTGTCGCCGAGCAGACCGACCATCGCGTCGTTGCCGCGCATGTACGCGGTCATATGCAGCCGGCCGGCCCGCAGCATGAACTGCAGCGCGAGCGTGCAGGCGACGTCCGGGTTGCCGGCGTCCGCCAGCTCATCCGGGCGCATGACGAGCATCGCGGCGCGCTTGGTGTCCGGGTCGGTTCGCAGCAGGTTGAGCACCCGGTCGAACTGGCTGAGCCCGTCCGGGGCGGACGGGTTGAACAGGCGCGGCCCGTACGCGGTGCCGGTCAGCGTTTTCCCGTCGGTGGAGAGGCCGCGTAGCCGGCGGGCGTAGTGGGCGATCATGTCGAGGTCGTCCCGGCCTGCGAGGTACCACAGCGCTTCGGCGTGGTTGAACACGACGTTCGCCCGGCGGGCGGCCAGGTACGGCGTCCGGGCGACCGGGTTGGCGATGGTGAAGCTGACGTTGATCGCTTCGGTCGCCGTCTTGCCTCGTGCGGAGGTGGAGTAGCTGGGCCGCTGGTAGATCTCGCCGAGCACGGCCAGGTAGGCGTCGGTGAAGGTGGCGAAGACTGGTCCGGTGATCACGACAGGCCCTCCAGGAGCTTGACCGCGATCGCGACCTGCGCGGAGCAGCGGAACGGCTCCAGATAGCCGAGGCATGCGGCGATGAGGTCGGCGTGCTCGCCGCTGCCTGCGATGGACCGCAGCCAGGCGAGCTTCTCGATAACGTCACGCCCGTCTTCGACCCGCAACTCGTGCGGCCCGTACGCCTCAACGCCATGGATGTCGGCCGGCATGAGGGGGATGCAGCCCGCCAGGAGGGCTTCGAACCAGCGGGAGGTCATGTGCCCGACCGTCGCGTACCGCTCCGGCAACAGCAGCACGGTTGCCAGCGCCGCGCGGTGAATCTGCTTCACCTCGGCGAACCCGCACCGGCCGGTGAACGACACGTGCGGCCACGCCTCAGTCTGCGGCCATTTCCCTGCTACCCGGTGCGGGATGGTCAGGGCGGGCGGAGCGAAGTAGCGGTCGAATGCCTTGTCCCTGTCGTACTGGTTTCCGACATATACCAGCGGTGTCGTCCGGTCCGCCGCCGCGAGTTGCTGCGGGTCCGCAGCATCCAGCAGATCGTCGGGTACCGGGCAGAACAAGTTCGCTGCGCCGGGCGTGGGCTGGAGCGCGAACTCGCCCACCGCCACGTTCGGCAGCTGCCGATCCTGATCGTCGGCCGTCAGTCGCCGGTCGAGGTCCCACACCAGCGTCGGCGTGCCGGCTGAGGTGTAGCGGGCGAACAGCTCGTTCTGTCTGTGCAGATCACAGGTGTGCCCGAGGATGCCGCAGCGGGTTGTGTTGCGGCCAAGCAACGGCCACCGCCATTCAAAGATCAGCGCATCCAAGTCCGGGAAGCCCATGTGCCACCGGTACCGGTCGCGCAGATCCTCCCCCGCCTCGTACAAGTCGCGGTTGACCTGGAGGAACACGATCTCGTGCCCGGCCGAGACCAGCCCGTCGACGAACGGGCGACGGTAGGCTCGCGCTCCGTCCGGGGTGTCCACGACCCCGTCGCCGAGGAAGCCCCACATGCTGTAGCCGATTCGCATACATCGAGGACACCCAACAGACCCCGCTCGCGGGCAGGGGTCGCATGCGGACATTCGCCCTGTCCGCATCGAGGTCCGCGGCATTGCCGGGCGTCCGGGATTTGATTGACAATCAACATTCACGGGCCGTAATACGGCCGAGTCTGGACAGCGGTGACGATGGGGCAGATCCCGAAGGAATTGGAGCCGACCCGCTCGGCGCTGCACTTCTTCGGCGCGGAGCTACGCAGGCTGCGTCAGGCTCTCCGCATGTCCCAGGCCGACCTCGGCAAGTTGGTCTTCGCCCACAAAGACCTCATCCGCAAGATCGAAGCTGCCGAACGAATGCCCACGGAGGAGTTGGTCAGCCGCTGCGATGACGCGCTCGCGGCGAGCGGGGCGCTGCGACGGCTATGGCCGATGCTCGAACGCGAGCGCCGTCTTCGCCTGTCGCGCGACACGGCCGGCCTGGCGACAACGTTCCGGTCCGAGGCGACCGACCGGCCAGTGCTGGACTGGTTGCTCGCCTCCACGCATGACGCGCGCCGCCAGCGTGGTGACGATGAGGTCGCAACTGCGGCGGCCGAGAAGCTCGACCAGCTGCGCGGCGCCGACCACGTCTACGGCGCCGGTCATGCCTATCCGGCCGTGGCCGCGGTCCTCGACAACGACCTCGACACGTTGGTCGCCCGGGCGCCAGCGGTTGCGGCCGGCTTCCTGGAACTCGCTGGCTATGAAGCCGTCGACCTCGGCGCCGACGGCCGCGCTCAACGCCACTACCTTCGCGCCCTGGAGGTCGTGACCGCCGCCGGCGACCGTTTGTACGGCGGTTACCTCATCGCGGTCAGCCTGGCCCATCTCGCCCTGCACTGCGGCGACCCCGCACAGGCCGCCCGGCTCGCCGCCGCCGCGCTGCGCGGCACCGAGCACCAAGCCACACCGGCAGTACGGGCCGCCTTCCGCGCCGTCCTCGCCCGCGCGCACGCCCGGCGCGGCGACGAAGCCGCCTGCGCCGCGGCCCTCCTCCAGGTCGAGGCGGACCTGGCGCGTGGCAAGCCCGAAGAGGAGCCGGCCTGGATCCGGTACTTCGGCGAAGCCGACCTGGCCGACGAGAAGGCACACTGTTTCTTCGACCTCGGCCTGCACGAGCTCGCCCAACGCGAAGCCGCTCAAGCCGTCACACTCCTCGAACCCAGCCGTGCCCGCCGCCTCGCGATCGACACCGCGCTGCACGCGGCGTCGCTGGCCCGCGCCCGCCAGATCGAACACGCATGCGCCATCGGCCGCCAAGCCGTCGACCACGCCGCCGGCGTCGCCTCGTTCCGCAGCGCGCACCGCATCGGCCTCATGATGGCCGAACTCCAACCCCACTCCGACCTGCCAGAGGTACGAGACCTGGCCGACTACGTGCACACGCGGCTGCCGACGGTCGTCACCCAGCAGAATCGTTGAGCACAGCCATGTATGCGTCGAGCTCGGCCTCCAATGCCACCGTGAGGGCCGCGCCAGACAGGTAGTGGCCGACGCCGTCCAACCTCAGCAGCCGGCCGTTCGCCAGCCCGCCGGCCAGCGCGATCACGTCATCGATCGGAGCGATGTCGTCGCTGTCGCCGTGGATGAGCAGCACCGGCCGACGGATCTCCTGCGGCACGACTTTCGCCTTGGGGTGCGTCAGCGCCGCCGCGTGCGGTCGTTGGAAACGCGGCGCGGTCACGGTCCACCGGTTCGGGTCCACGATCGCCGACCGGGCCACGGCGAGGGAGAACGGCCCGTCCTCGCACACAGCGCGGAGTGCGGCGTAGCCGCCAGCGCTGGCGCCAGAAATGAACACCGCTCCAGCCCTCGCCCGGCCGGTAGCGATCAGATGCAGCGCGGCGTTACGGCAGTCCTCCACATCGACGGTTCCCCACCTGCCATCCAACGCCTGCCGAAACGCGCGCCCGTATCCGGTGCTGCCTCGGTAGTCAACATCGGCGACCGCGAACCCGCGCGCCGTGAAGAACTGCACCTCCCAGTCCAGCCGATAGTCAACGCCGTACGTCGGACCCGAATGCGCCCGAACGATCAACGGCGCCGGAGCAAGCCCGCTCGCCGGTGGATAGAGCAGCGCTGTCACCTCACCGCCGGTGGAGCCAACGCGTAGTACCTCCGGCACCGACACCGACGCGTGCTCGTCGATCGCCCACGTTCCCGGTCTGATCACGTCCAGCTCGTTGGAGCCGTCCGTGGCGACGAGCACGATCTCCTGGGACCGGGTCGGAGACGCACCGATCAACGCGATACGGTCGCCCACCGCAGCCAGAAACGGCTTGATGAAGGTGTACGGCACCTCGACCGGCCTAACCTCGCCGTTGAGCTCCACGACCACCAGGCCATGCTGCGGTCCATGCTGGACGGTCATGCCGATACGACCGCCAGGCAGCAGCGCGTAGTTGGCGTACCCGGACTCCCACGGCGCCGCCGCACACTCCGCCTCCATCGGCGCGACCGGCTGGGTGCGTCCGTGGTGCCACCGGTACAGGTTCCACCAGCCCGAGCGGTCGGACATGAAGTACAGCGCGCCGTCCTCGGCCCACGTCGGCTGGAACGCCGACTCGCCTGGCCCGCCGGCTACGCGCATGGGCTCGCCGAGCTGGCCACCTGGCCGGTAGTCAGCGGCCCACACCTCGCAGGAGTCCCACGGCATCACCTCCCGGTCCCAGTGCACCCAGGCCAGTCGGCCCGCCCGGCCCCTGGGTGAGGCGAGGAATCCGCCCGTCGACCGCAGCACGCGCGACCCCATCGTCGCGACGTCGATCGCCACGAGTTCGTCGCCACGGTGGTCTTCCCGCACGCACAACAGCTCCTCAGCGAATCTGGCCAGGTCGCCGTAGTCGTGCTTGGTGTCGGTCCGGACCGTGTCGCCGGTAATCTGCGCGGTCGAGGCGTCCACCTCGGCCGTCCCGGAGGGCAGGAGGGCGTAGGGCATTCCGCCGTAGGCGTGCAGCCTGCTGCCGACGCTCGCGTCATCGCGCTCAGCACGGCGGACACCGGAGGGTGACCCCGGGCGCCAGCTCATCACGACCGCACGACCGAGCTGCGGCGAAGACTCCACCCAGTGCAGGGCACCGTCGGCCGATGCAAGCCAGTCATACGAGGTCCCAGCCTCAGCCACCTGCTCAGCGGTCGGCATTGGTGTCACACCGCCTCCTCGCCTCGATCACGCCCCACCCTCCCATCTGATCACAACCCAGGCGGCGGCCACCGCGCCGCGGCACCCCCTGGCGGTCCGATGCGGACACGGTGCATGTCCGCCCCAACGGTCTAGCGACGGGTACACCACGACGGCGTGAATGGACGCCATGACCTCACCGCCGTACCCGCCGTCAGGCTGCGGCGATGAGTGCCGGGCGGGATCGCCGGCGAACGCGGCCCTCCCCACGGGCGCCGACGCTCCCGCCCAAACCAGAACCACACCGCGGATCACCGAACTGTTGCCCGTCGTTTCCCGGCGGGTGTGCCCCGACCGGAGTTGGAGGTGACGGTGCCGAACAAGAAAGAGCAGCGAGCGCCGTCGTTGCGGGCCTGCTTGTTGGGCGATCGGCTGCGGGCGCTGCGCGAGGATCGCGGTTTGACGCTGCGATACGTCTCCGCCTATCTGGGCGTGGACTACAACCTGGTGAGGTTGCTCGAGCACGGCGAGTGGAGGTCGCATCGCGGCGAGGTTGTCACGCTGCTCGACCTGTACGGCGTACATGAGCACGGCGAGCGCGACTTCCTGGTCGGGTTGGCGAGGGATGCGTTTCGGTTGCCTTTGTGGGAGGGCGACTTCGACGCTCCTGAACTCGACGTGTCGACGTTGGACAGTCTGTGGCTGGAGTCGGTGGCGGAACAGATCCGCTGCTACGGCGCAGCGCTGGTGCCTGACCTCTTGCGTACGCCTGGATACGCCGAAGCGGTAGTCCGCCGGAAGCACGGCCCGCACGCGTCCGAGCAGGAACTGGTCTGGCGGACACGGGCGTCCAGCCGCCGGCAGCGTGGGGTGTTCGATCGGCGGCCGCTGGTCGACGTGCGGGCGGTGATCGCCGAGGCAGCGCTGCACCGTCCTGTCGGAGCGACCGAGGACACATGGCGAGCCCAGCTGGAGCAACTGTCGAAGGGCGGAGAACACGGGTCGGTGCAGGTCCGAGTGCTGCCCACGTCAGCCAGCTATGTGCCGGGCATGGACGGCACGTTCACGGTATTCGACCTGGCGCAGTCGTTTGTCCCGGCGGTCGCGTGCCGTCCGCACGCCCACAGCGTCGCCGTGCATGACGGCCGGACCACAGAGTGGTACGCGAGGGCGTTCGACCAGCTCTGGGATGCGGCGTTACCGGCCGCGGAGTCGGCCCGGCTGATTGGCGACCTGGTCGCGGAAACGACAGCACGTCGATGAGTTGAAGGGAAAGGTGTCGCACAATGCCGACCGAGCGAAAACACTTCGAGCCATCGGTTCGGTCCCAGTTTCTGGGCAGCCGCATGCGAGAGCTGCGGGAGGGCCGCGGACTGACCTTGAAGTACATCGCCACGTACCTCGGCGTGGAATTCTCCACGCTCGCCCGCTACGAGCGAGCCGAGTGGCCGTTCCGCCGCGACCACGTGACCGCCCTGCTGGATGTGTACGGGGTGTACGACGACCCGACGCGTGCCGGGTTGATGGAGCTCGCACAGAACGCTTGGCGGATCAATCAGTGGGAACCCACCACCAACCAGTACGAGCCCACTGGCGACGAGACGGTCATCGACGACTGGTGGGTGCAGGACCGGGCTGCGGAGTTGTGCGTCTACGCCGACCTGGTGGTACCGGAGGAGGTGCAGACGCGCGACTACGCCGAAGCGCTCATCAGCCACACCGTGCAACAGCCGCTGTGGGTCGACAAGCTCGTGCGCCGGCAACTGGAGCGGCAGCAGGCCCTGGACGACAAGAAGCCGCCCACCCGTCTGGAGATCCTGTTGGAAGAGTCAGTGCTACACCGCCCGGTCGGTGGACGGATAGTGCTGGCGCAGCAGTTGCAACACCTGAACCGACTGGCCGAGCAGCGGCCGCACGTCAAGATTCGGATCCTACCTACCCGCGTCGGCTGGCATGCCGGACTCGACGGCGCGTTCACCGTATGCGCGATGCAGAGGCCCTATCCGCCGGTCGCACTCGTGCACCACCTCGACGGTCGTCTGATCCTCGAAGCCACCGCAGCCAAGCGGTACAGCGCCACGTTCGACAAGCTCCGCGAGGTCGCGCTGAGCCCGGCCGAGTCGTTCGCTCTGATCGACACGATCGCCGACGAGATCGACGCCGGCAGCACCAACGCACCAGCCGCCTGAACAAGACAACAGATTGGAGCCCCTGATGCAGATGATTCCCTTCGACGTCGAGGCGTCCCGGACCGCCGTAACGGTCGGCGCGCAGCGGATCGCCGCCTACGCCGACAAGCACGCCATCACGATCGACCCGAGCCAGTGTGAGGATCTGGCCGAGCTGCTGTTCGGCGACTACCGCGCCTTCCTCGCCGGCCTCACCCACGCCACCGGAACCCACGACCCGGTATCCGCTGGCCGTGACTCGGACAGCCACAGCGGATGAAGCTCGCCTGCCGCCCACCCACTCCGCCTGCGGACGGCCCGGGTGGGCGGCAAGTGAACCGTCCTGCGCAACGGCCACCAGCTCTCGCATCACCATCTACGACCTCGCAGGTGCACTTCCGGGTCTGTGTAGGATTCACAGGCGCCATACCACCCGGCGGCCCCTGTCTTGGGGTCGTCAGAGCCGGAAAGCATCGTTCAATCTGAAACGGTCACTGAGGCGGACTGGTCGGAGTCTCCAGGGCCTCCGACGATCGCTGGTCGGGGACCTCTGGCAACGGCCGGGTAGCGGCGCCTGGCTGCTGATGACTGGCGAGGCATCCGCGAGTTCGGAGTCGCCGAAGGATCCACCCGCGCCACATGAGCCGACGGATGCCGAATCGGTAGCGGACGGCGTGCTCCATTCTGGTGATGATCTCAGGTATGCCCCGAGGGCCGAAGGAGCCTAGGACCATGTCGGCTGGTGCGGCGATTGGAGGGTGGCGCCAGGCGTCGCTGCATGCGGGGCCGACGAGACGCGCGAGATCGGCGAGGCAACCATCGAGGACGGCGCTGAGTGCACTGCTCTCTCCAGCGACCCAGGCGCGTGATTCGGCTATCTGCTCCTGGAGCGCGTGTCCCCGCTCGGCTAGCGCGGCTAGTGTCTGCGGCTCGTCGTCCGTGCGCCGGCGGATCCGGTACGGGTACTCGGCCCAGGCGACGAGCGTGCGGACGACTTGGGCGTAGCGGTCCCGGCGTGCGGCGGCTACGGCGCGAGCGTTGCCCAGTGCGGTGGTGAACAGGCCGGCCAGGAGAGTGGAACCGAGCAGAAGGGTCACGACCGTAAGGGTGGTGTTGCTGCCCTCCGGCGCGGCGGCCGCCGCGGTCACGAGTGTGATCGGGCCCACCTGGCCGCCTCTCTGCGCATTCGCGCTGTTGTCAACGGGTGGGGTGTGTCGCCGGCTGGGCCGTGGGGTGCGTCTTCACACGGCCACTGTCCAGTGCGCCGCCAGGCCTCCTCAAAGATTAGATGCCGGTGGATGAGGGTGACGAGCGCCTCAAGTCCGTCGGCTGGTAGCCACCGCAGGGCGGGGTCGTCGCGGTCGTATTGAAGGCATAGGTCGCGGCGGGGTAGTGGGTTGCGGTGCTTGTACCGCCGGCTGCCGCCGTTGCGCGGATAAGCATGGACCCGGCCGTCAGGCAGTAGCACGATCCGTACGTTCTCGTCGGGGTATCCGTCGGCGGCGAGTGCGGGCAGCGGGCGCAGGGTCAACTCGATGACGGCGGCGCCGTTGCGGAGAGCGCGGCCGGCGGCCTCCACCACGCCGTACACAGCGGCGTGGCGGAGGAGGTGCTCGGCTGCGGCCCCGGGGTCCGCGAGGGCGTGGCTTACCGGGAACCCCATGACCGTCCGGGCCGGTTTGGCTGCGCCGCGCGCTGCGAGGTGACCGCGCGGCCGGTGGACGTGATGCTCCCGCCGACGAGGCCGGCCAGGGCCTGAGAGCTCGTCTGCGCTGCTGGCTCGGGGAACGACTCACCGAGCAGGCTGTGCCAGATGTCGATGGCCGCGGCGTGCTCGCCGTCGGCAGCGAGTGCGACCGCCTCCCGGGCGCGGGCGGCGGCTCGGTTGAAGGCCTGGCTGTAGGTGGCCCGTTGTGCCGGGGTCCATTCCGCGGCGAGGTCGTCGACGCCGGTAGGGTCGAGCACCTTGCCGAGCACCGCGGTGGCCGCGTGCGCGAAAAGGGCGAGCAGTGCCCGATCGTGGGGCATCTTCTTGAAGATCACCGCGTATGTGAGCGACTCGACTGCAAGTCCGCACAGCTCGTCGAGCAGTGGCTCGTTGGCCTTGTACTCCTTGCCCATTCGGACCTGGTGGACGAACACACCGAGGGTGGCCTGGTTGCGCTGGGATATGACGCGGTTGAGCGTACGGGTGTTGGACCATTCCCACTGGTCCTGCTCTCGGTCGGCGATGAAGATGTCCTCGCCGCCGTCCGGGTCGGCGAACGCCGGCACCAGGTCGAAGGTGAATGTGCAGTCCGGAAAAGAGACCTGCAGGGCATGCGCCGGGGTGTCCTCGCCGTCGAACCTTGCCCCGGGGAATCTAGCCGTGACCGCGATCTGGATCGCGGACATGGCCGCAGCGGGCCCGCCGACGCCGTCGCCGCCCCAGGCCGGCCGGTGCACCTCTGCCAGGAGGATGACCATATCCACGTCCTTGAGCGGCTTGCGCATCGTCTTGCGGGCGAAGCTGCCCTGCAGGAAGGTGCTGGCTGCGATGCCGGCATCGGTGAGGCAGTCCGTGATCTCCTGGTGGCGAGTTTGCGCCTTGCGGCGCTCCTGCGGATCGAGGTTGAGGTTCTCGTCGAACTCGTCGAACGCCCTCGCAACAGTGCGTGGTGCCATGGTGCCCGTTGTCTCCTTCACGTGCTGAAGGCGCCGACACGCGTCGGTACCGCTCGCCCGGAGTCGCGGCGAGTATGCTGAACCTGCGAGGTGCATCGTAGCAGCTTTACCTCTGAGGTATAGGAAAACCGGTGGACGTGAGTTTCGTGGACGGTCGGCTGGCACGCGAGTGCAACTCCTCAGCCCGGTTGCGTGCCAGGTGGGGTGACCTGTGGACGTCGGTTGCCCGGCGCCTGCTGCAGATCGCGGCGGCCGCGCGCGTGGCCGACCTCGCGCTGCTGCCGTACGCGCAGCTGTCCGGTGCCCAGGAACCAGGCACCTACGATGTGACATTCGGAGAGGGCATCATGATCAGACTGGTTGCAGTCGACGACAACGGAAATCCAGTCGCCACCGAAGCCGGCGGCGCCTCAGTAGTGGAGATCCAGATCGTGTCGATCTCAGCCGCACGGAAGAAGGCAGCGTGACCGGGCGAGTTGATGCCGGGTTCCACCCCGACTATGCGATCGCGCCGGGTGAGACACTGCGCGATAAGCTCGCAGAGATCGGCATGTCCCAGGCCGATCTAGCCGATCGTGCGAACCTGTCGCCCAAACACGTCAACCAGATCATCCACGGCACCGCCCCGATCACCCACGACACGGCGCTCGCCTTCGAACGGATCACGGGCATGCCTGCGAAGATCTGGAACGCCTTGGAAGCGGCGTACCGCGACGCTCTCGCCCGACAAGCACAACGGGAGTTGGCCCCAGAGGACCGCGCCTGGCTCAACCAGTTGCCGATCACCGCACTTCGTGCCAAGGGCCTGCTCCCCAAGGACCGGGATGAGGGAGCCACCTTCGAGGCGCTGCTAAACTTCTTCGGCGTCGCCGATCGGCGCGCTTGGGAGCGGATTTGGCTGCAGCCCGTCGCATCGTTCAAACGCACACGTGCATTCCGCAGCGAGCCAGGCGCCGTCGCCGCGTGGTTGCGGGCGGGTCAGATGCAAGCACTAGACGTCCAATGCAGCCCATTCGATGCGGCGGCGTTCCGCAAGGTAGTTCGCGCGGCCCGATCGCTCACTCGGCAGGTCGATTTCGGGGAGCAGCTACGGGTGCTCTGCGCGTCGACCGGAGTCGCGGTGGTTTACGTGCCGGAGGTTGGCAAATGTCGAGCGAGCGGAGCGGCACAATGGGCCAGCTCGACAAAGGCAATTATTCAGGTTAGCGACCGATACAAGCGCTCAGACAGCTTCTGGTTCGCATTCTTCCACGAGGCCGCCCACATCCTCCACCACTCAAAAAAAGAGACGTTCATCAACGACGGCAGCGAGGACGACGCGGTCGAGGCCGAAGCCAACCACTTCGCCCGAACCACACTGATACCTGCCGAATTCGAACCTGACCTTCAGAATCTCTCGACGGCTGCCGATGTAGTCGCATTCGCCGAACGAATCGGTATCCATCCAGGTATCGTCGCTGGCCGGCTCGCCAACGACGGCATCGCACAATGGACATGGCCCAAGGTTGGACGGCTGCGAAGCGCTCTTCGAATAGTTTAAGGAATAAGCCACCCAACCGTACTTGTGAGGTCGCGGCGGGATGCAGCGTGCTCGACTGCACTGCGGCGACATCAACTTGCGGCAACCGACTTTCTGTCGCCTCGACGGCCGTAGCTGCAGGGCTGGCACTTGAACGAGCATTCGGGCGGGCCACTGCATGGCTTCCTCGTCCCGAGCAACCGGCGGCGTCACCTGCCTGAGGTTGTTGCTGAATACAAGGGAGAATACACCGTGATACGAACCGTGGCCGAACTGCTTTCGGGCATCACTCGGGAGGTACTTCCGCAGCTAGACGCAGTGGAGGTCAAACATGCGCCAACGATTGGCGATATGTACGAAGGGCTTTCTGCTGAGCTCTTAGGTCGAGCAATCCCCGAAGGTATCGAGCTGGACGTCGTTACCGGCTTTGCTCATGATGGTAGCGGAAACCTATCGCGCCAATTGGACTGCATGGTCGTTCGCGGCAAAGGAGACCCGATTCCCTACACGAATGCGTTCGTTTGGCACGTAAAGGACGTCATTGCTGTTATCGAAGTCAAAAAGACCTTGCATAGCGCCCAGATCGTAGAAGCGCTCGACTTGCTTAGGTCCGTCTGGGAGCTGGAGAATAGGTATAGAAGCGTGTGGGCGACGGAAGCACCGAACGATACCGTCGATATAACTTCAGCTCAAAGGGCCTTTTCTCAGACAACAGGCTTGATCGCGCCATCGTATGGCGGACTTGAGGCTCTTTCTGCCGAAGATCAAATGATCTTCCACACCTTAGTGAGCGAGCAGCAGTCAATCGTGCGCATCATGCTTGGCTACCACGGATTCAAGAGTGAGTTGGCTTTTCGCAAGGCTCTTGTAGACATCCTTCGCGCGAACGTCGGCGTCCGCGGCTTCAGTCCTAGCTCCCTCCCACAACTCATCATCTCGGGCAGTAACTCGATTGTAAAGATGAACGGAAGGCCCTACTCGGCTCCGCTCATTGGTGGTCAATGGCCCTTCTATGTTTCAACACCGGTCAACCCGATGCTGATCCTTCTGGAGTTGGTCTGGACGCGACTTGATCAACTCTTCGGGTTGCCGCATCTTTGGAGAGAGGACCTCGATCTTGAGGTCCCGCGTACGCTGATCTTGGCGACGGGGGAACGGTACGGTTGGCATCTTTCGTTTGTTGATCCCTCCGAGGATGACCTTCAGTCGTTACCTACGACCGAGGCTTGGAGCCCAGCTTTTGTCTCGCTGGAGGAGTTCGTCGTCCTACAAAGACTCTGCGCCGGCGGCACCGTCAAGGTAGATGATCCGAAGCTTTTGGAATGGTTGCGCGCGCAAAAAGTGGCGCCGGAGGATCTGTGTCGGCGCCTTATCGCAACGCGGCTAGTAGCGATGCACGGGAAAGAAATGAAACTGATAACAATCGACTGCTTATGCGCCGTACTTCCGTCCGGCGAGTATGTAGCTGCAGAGAACAACACTGGGAGGCTAAGCAGGTGGATAGATCGCCGGATCGGCCGGGATCGAACTGAACCCTCGGGCGGTTAGGAGACGAGCCGTCAGGCGACCGATAGCGCAGGGCACGTCCGTTAGCATTGCTCAATGACCAGGGGCCGGATTTGTTTCAGCTATGCCGCCGCGTTTGTTTCGCGGCGCGCTTCGGAGGATACGGCAGTGCCCGATGCCGAAGAATGCGACCCGCGGCGTCCGACGAACGAGATTCGAGTGAGCACAGCCGCTTCACCGAGTGGCCTTGCCGGTTCATTCCTATCGGTGCTGACCGCGCTGCTGTCTGGACGACCGTTCCGGCTCCCGATGCCAGGCATGCCGTGTACCTGCTACGCGCGCTCCGGTAAGCCCGGATTGCGGGACATAAGCGCGAAGGCGGCCGGCTGCTTCGCGAGCGGCCCGCGTCTGTTGCAACCGATCAACCGCCTCGCACAAGTCGGCGAGATTTTCCGCGAACGCGGCGAGTGTGTAGACCAGCTGCGTCGCGGCCGTCGCGTCTTCGTCCCGGGACGCCGTGCTCGTCTTCGCGACGAGCCGCGCCATGGCGCGCAGGTGTCCTGCCTGCGAGACCCGACGGGCTGAGATGCGGCCGCGTAGTTCGTGAGCGGCCCTATCGAGCCATTCGGCTGCCTCGGTCAGTGGGCCACCGCTGCGGCCTTCCCAAGCCTGCGCGGTGGCGGTCAGCAGGTCGGCGGCGGCGTAGGCGATGGCGGATGCCACGGCGGGACTGGGCGACGCTGCGATCACGGTAGTAGCGTCCCGGACCGTCTCGGCCGCGCGCCTGGACACGTTGAGCGGGAAGCTGGCGGCCGCGGCGATCCGGGCCGCGTTCCCGCCCATTGGTGGGGGTGTCCCGGTCCATCGGGACCGCAGTTGTGGCAGGGTCAAGTCGGCCGCGAGGCGACCTCCGCCGTACCACACGACCTCCCCGGTCGCCGTGCGGTGTCCCGGTAGCCCGACCGCATACCCAGTCACCTCGTCCGCGTCGCGGGAGCTGCGCCGTAGCCTCACCTGCGCGCCGGCTGCGGTGAGGCGAGCGAAGAACTCGTGTTCGTCTGCGGCGATGGCGGCCGTCTCGCGCACCTGCCGGCGTAGCTGCTCGCGCGGTGCCACCACGCGGTGAGTGCCGGCTGTACGCTTCGAACCGCCGGCAAGGCGCGCGGCCTTGTTCAGCTCGGCCGCGCCTGGCCACCGCCGCGCGCCCGGTCCGGCCACCGCGACGCGGTACACGCCGTAGCGTTCCTCCAGGTCCCGGCAGGCGGCCTGGGCCTTCCGCTTGTCCTGCCACGGCCAAGCTGTGCGCCGGTCCTGCCGGACCAGGGTGGCGACGAGGTGGACGTGGTCGTCGTTGTGCCGCACCGCCAGCCACCGCACCGCGTCCAGGTCGCCGTGTGGTGCGAGCTCGACAGCGGCGATGACCTCGGCCGCGATGTGCGCCCACTGCCCATCGGAGAGGGTGCGGTCGGTGGGATGGGTGCGGATCGAGCAGTGCCACACCGTCTTGGCCGGCGGCCGGAACCCGATCCGCACCGGTTGCTCCAGCAGCTGCGTCAACCGACGCACGTCAGGGCCACCGCCGGGTAGACGCGGCGGTTGCAGGTTCGGGAGCGGGTCGGCGCCGTCCCACGCGGCCACCACCCGCGGGTGCAAGTGCTCCTCCCGCTTGCCCGGCCCGAACAGGTAGCGCAGCAGCCCACCGACGTTGCTGCCGCGCGGGTGGACGGCGGGGATCACGCCAGCCTGCGGTGGATCAGGGCCACCACCGCGTCGACCTCCATCACGGCACGGGTCACCCGGTTGACCGCATGCTCCAACCACACCGGCGGCTGCCCGGTGCTATTGAGCTGCGCCGCCGCCTGATTCACGTTCACGCCGGCACGGTTGACCGCGGTACGGGCGGCGAACAACTCCCGCTGCAGCTCCGCCAACTCCTCCATCCCAGCCCCGCTACCAGCCGGCGCCGCCTGGCCGGGCTGCCGTCGCGCCACCGCGAGCGTGGCGGACGCGCAGAAGCCGGCCACCGTCATCTGCGCCGCCTCTGCGGCAGCCCGGACCGCGGTCAGCTCCTCGTCGCTGAACCTCGGCGTGATACGCCCTTCTCGCGCCGTCGGGCCGCGTGCCCGATACCGGCGAGCTGTGCGCCCCTTCGTGCCACCTGCCATGCCCGACACGGTCCAGCGGAGGTGTTAGCGGAAGCGTTGCCATAACCCCTAGCCCTCCACCACGCCGCAGGCCGAACAGTGACCGCGCCCGGTCACACCCCGAAAGGGATGCCGAAGGCACCAACTTGCTCCGCGCCCTGCTGCCGGCGGGCCACGGCGCTGGTGCGCTACGAAGGAGCCGTGGACATGGCCGAGATCGAGCGCGAGGTCGCCCGCCTGGACGCCATCTACCGTCCGGTGGCCACCAAGCCCATGGACATCATCGATCCCGACGCCTTCGAAAACATGGGCGCCACCATCCAGGCGGACTTGGCGCAACTTGCCGTGGACGACCAAGCCGAGGCGATCCTCCGCACGATCATCGAGGTCTACGCCGCTGGCGACAAGACCATGCGCGCGGCGGTCCGGCAGCTGTTCGACCGGTACACGTCGTTCCGGTGGGCCGCTCACCTGCCCCGCGACTGGGACACCGCGGCTGAGTTCCGCGCCCACCTGCTGCACCTATCCGCCCGCGACCAAGGCCCGGACACCCGCGACGAGATCCTGACGCTGCAGGATCTGTGCGACCGTGCCCGCCAAGCCGGCATCGACGTCGACCCCATCCTGGATGAGATCGGCGCCATGTCCAGCGACGAGGACCGGTATGGCATGGGATCCATGCGAAGCGTCATCCTCAGCTACGGCAAGCGCCGCACGGGCTGAGTCGTCAGCAGGCACAGAGCTTCTGCTTCCGCCGTCCAGGCGGAAGCGGAAGCGGAAGGGAACCTCAAGCGGAAGGAAGCGGAAGCTGCGGACTTCCAGAGGGTTCCGCCTGCCGAGACGCTCAGCCCAGCCACTCACCGCAACGGGACACACGCCAAACCGGCAACGGGACGGCGGGACGCTACCCGTAGCCCGCTACCCGTAGCCCGCTACCCGTAGCGCTTCCGGCAACACCTCCGCCAACCCCTTTGTGCTAGGCACTCGCGTCCCGCCGACGCTAGGGGCAACGCCTTCGCCTACCCCAACGGCGCACGCTGCGGCAAAGGAGACAGCCGTAGAACGGGGAGGAATCGTGATGAGTACGCGTGTGCCGACGCCGGACGAGATCCGGGCGTGGCCGGTCACTGTGGACGTCCCGACCGCGGGACGGGCCTTCGGCGTCGGCCGGGACGAGTCGTACCGCCTCGCGAAGCAGGGGCGCTTTCCCGTCCCGGTGCTCCGCCTCGGCCGCTACCTCCGCGTCACCCGCGCTTCCGTGCTCGTCGCCCTCGGCGTCAGCGACACATCGGACACCATTCCATAAAACGCTCCACTTCTGTCAGTACTTACGCTATATTGATCTGAGGCGATTGCATGGAGGGAGCGGCATTGGCTGCGGTGACCCAAATGCACACGGACCCCCACGGGCACGAGTGGCGAGTTACGGTGCACTGGAAGACGACCGGCGGGGCCGCACGCCCAATCGGCTTGGAGCTTCGCGCGTCAACGGACAAGCCTGGGGGCACTCTCACCGCGGCGGTGCTCCGTTCCCTGCGCATCGGCGATCTCATCGAGCGATCCCGACCAGCCAACACCTGGACCGCACCACGAGCGACGGCCCCGCCAAGGGTGACCGGCCCAGGGCGACCAGCCGCGCGGGGCGACGACTTCATCGCTGAGGTCGCCGCCCTCTATCGCGAGGCCAAGGCCAAGGGCGGCATGCCAGCCCGCAAGCCGTGGCGGTACGTCGCCGAGCAACTCCAGGTCCAAGGCGTCGGCGACGTCACCGACGGCCAGCTCAAGAACTGGTCCCGTCGCGCAAAGAACCTCGGCCTGCTGCCGAGCACACCAAGGAAGGAGAAGGAATGAACCGGCCCTACGTGTACCGGGGACGCAAGATCCCCGGCGTGTATCAGCGCTGCACCGCCAAGTGTGGCCCGGACAAGTGCACCCAGCACCGCTGGCAGTACGAGATCGAGCTGCCACCGGGCCCGGACGGCACGCGCCAGCGCGACGTCAAGGGTGGCTTCGAGACCGCCCGCGAAGCAGTCGACGCCCGGGCGGAGGTGCTGCGCGAGTTCAAGGCAGGCAACCGCTCCCTCGACCCGAAGCTCACGCTCGGCGAGTGGCTGCCCAACTGGCTCGCGGCCCGCATCGAGCGGGGCGAGCTACGGGAAGGTACAGCGGAGGACTACGAGGACAGCATCAACCGCTTCCTCATCCCCCGCCTCGGTCACATGAAGCTCGTCGACCTGAGGGCAGCGCACATCACGGCCGCCTACGACGCGATGCGCAGAGACCGGGATGAGGAGATCAAGCGCGCCAAGGCGATCAACGACGAGCGCCGTGCGGAGGCCGACGCCAAGAACCGCGTCAAGCACTCCGGCCGGCCACGAGTGCCACGCCTCGTCCGCGTCCCACGCCCGCTCGGTCCGCTCACGATGCGGCGGATCCACAACACGCTGTCCGGAGCACTCAGGAGCGCGACCCGCGCCGGCCTTATCACCCGCAACCCGGCACCAGACGCCGAGCTACCCAAGGCGGTCGTACCCAAGGCGAAGGTCTGGACCGCTGACCAGCTAGGCACGTTCCTGGACGCGATCGAGGGGCAGCGGCTCTACCCGCTCTACCACCTGGCAGCATTCGCTGGCATGCGCCGCGGGGAGCTGTGCGGTATCTCCTGGGACGACGTCGACCTCGACGCAGGCCGCATCGTCGTCGCCTGGCAGATCACCGAGAAGAGCTACCGCGCCGCCCGGCGCGCCGAGCGGGAGGGCAAGAAGCGCCGCTACCGCACCAAGCCCAAGACCCGCGCCGGCGAGGACCGCGTCGTCGACCTGGACGCCGTCTCGGTCGAGGTGCTCAGGAAGTGGCGCAAGACACAACGCGAGGAGCGGCTCCGCTGGGGTCCGGCGTACGCCGAGCCGATCGACGAGCACGGCGACCTGGTCTTCACCAGCGAGGACGGACGACCGCTCGACCCGGGCCTGACCTACACCCGCTTCATCCGACTGGTCAAAGAAGCGGGGCTCTCGCACCTCAAGCTCCACGGCCTCCGGCACATGAACATCTCGCTCCAGCTCGAAGCCGGCGTCTCCGAGACGGTCATCGCGATGCGAGTCGGACACACCTCGCCGGCGCTCATCCGGTCGACCTACGGACACCTGATCGGTACCGTCGGCAAGAGGGCCGCCGAAGCGACTGCCGCGATGGTGCCCAGAGCGCAGAACAGGAAGATCAAGAGGGCCAGCTAGCAAGATCCCCTACAAAACCCCAACAATCAGCCCCGAACATCTAAATCGGTAGATCCGACTGATCGTTGATCAGGCCGTTGAGCTGCTGAAACTCCAGAGCGGGCGACGGGAATCGAACCCGCACCGTCAGTTTGGAAGACTGAAGCTCTGCCATTGAGCTACGCCCGCGTGCGCCCCGACCAGGCCGGTGCGCGACACCAGCGTACTGGGTCCGGGCGGTCCGGCGCGCGCGGGCATGCGACCCGCGCGTCCTGCGCGTTGTGCGCCTCGGCGCGGGGCGTCGCACAAAACGAATAGGCGACCGCATAGACTTCTGGGCGCACGGGGTGTGGCGCAGCTTGGTAGCGCACTCGCTTTGGGAGCGAGGGGCCGTGGGTTCAAATCCCGCCACCCCGACCAGGAGACTGGAGTGCCGCCCGCACGGACGGCACCCCCGCACAGTTCGGCCACCGCGCACAGACACCTTGCCGTCACGCTGAGTGAAGGAGACGTCGAGCGTGGTGAGCCCCGGTGTCGATCCGGGCGCACCGTCCTTATGAGGGATGGCCGAGCAGCCAGCCCGCGCTCACGGCGTTCCACAGTGGATGGCATCCGAGGCCGAAGCCGGAGTCGAACCGGCGTGTGCCGCTTTGCAGGCGGCTCCCTGACCACTCGGGCATTCGACCGTGCGCGCCCCCGGCTGGATTCGAACCAGCGACCTCGGCCTTCGGAGGGCCGCGCGCTTCCGCTGCGCTACAAGGGCATGGTGCAGGCGGCAGGAGTCGAACCCACGGGCTACTGCTTTACAGGCAGCGCCTCACACCGCATGAGCGCCTGCTTGGGGTAGCTGCGGGGAGTCGAACCCGCGCCTTCCAGAGCCACAATCTGGCGTGCACCACCGGTACACCACAGCCACCGTGCCCGCGGAGGGTGTCGAACCCCCGGCCCCCGCTTTGTAAGAGCGGTGCTCTTCCGTTGAGCTACACGGGCTTGTCGATGCGCTCGGACGCCCGGATTCGAACCGGGATCACGCGGTTAACAGCCGCGGGCCCTACCGTGTTGAGCGACGTCCGACCGATCGCGCGTGCGGGACTCGAACCCGCTTCCCCGACGTGAAAGGACGGGAGCCTACCCATAACCGAACGCGCGACGCGTGCCCCGAGGAGGACTCGAACCTCCGACATCCGCCGTGTCGAGACGGCGCTCTCCCACTGAGCTACCGGGACGGGAGCGAGGGCCGGATTCGAACCGGCGATCTCGGGCTTATGAGACCCGCGGGAACGGCCGAGCTTCCCCACCTCGCAGTACGCCGCCAAGGGATCGAACCTTGCTCCCCGGATTAAGAGTCCGGTGCTAAGCCACTCAGCTAGCGGCGCGTGGCGGAGAGGGTGGGAGTCGAACCCACACGGGCGAAGCCCTACACCGTTTTCGAGACGGGCGCCGGCACCAATCGGCTGGCCTCTCCGAGACTGCTCACACCGGCGGTGTGCGCGTGCCCACGCAGGGAGTCGAACCCCGATCTCAGGTTTCGTAGACCTGCGTCTTCATCCGTTGGACCACGTGGGCGCAGTCCCGCCGGGTGGAGTCGAACCACCTACCTTCGCCTTATCAGAGCGACGCCCTTACCACGCGGGCCACGACGGGATGGAGCATGCGGGCGACGCGCGCCCACCGCGCCGACGGAGGGAATCGAACCCTCGGCCTCTGGATTGACAATCCAGCGCTCTCACCACTGAGCTACGCCAGCATGGTGCGCGACCGCCGTACGCGGGCGGCGGTCGTACCTGTACCCGGAGCAGGAGTCGAACCCGCAACACACCGGTTCTGAGCCGGCGGCCTCTTCCGTTGGGCTACCCGGGCATGCGTGGAGTGACGCGGAGTCGAACCGCGCACGCGGAGCTTGCAAGGCAACGCTGTGCACCAGCACTCACCCCTGGCCGACCTCCGTGCCCTCGGCGCGATTCGAACGCGCACCAACCGCCATCTCGGGACGGTGCCTCTGCCATTTGGGCCACGAGGGCGTGGGCGGCCGGCGCCCCGTGTACGCCGGCCGCGTCATCAGCGCGCGAGCGAGGCCCACGTCGGGGTCACCGGCTCGAAGCGCGGCAGCATGCCCGCCTCGGCGGGGGTGCGGTCGCCCTTGCGCTGGTTGCAGCCTTCACAGGCCGCGATGGTGTTGAGCCACGTGTTCCGGCCGCCACGGGAGCGGGGCAGGACGTGGTCGACGGTCGTGGCGGACCCGCCGCAGTAGGCGCAGCGGTGGCCGTCGCGGACCAGTACGCCCGAGCGGGACCAGGCCGGCCCCGCCGTGTACCGCCACTTCGTCACGACGTACCGCACGAGGCGCACGACCGTTGGCACCGGGTAGATGCCGATCACCCGGTCGGGCTGGGCCTCGTGCACCTCCGCGACACGACGAACGAGCATGCGTACGGCGTGGCGCAGACTGACCCGGTGGAGCGGGCCAAGGTCGGCGTTGACAACCAGGACGTCCACCGGATCCTCCTTTCGCCGTCGGGACAGGTCGGTGTGACACAGTCGGGAACCGGGGAGTCGAACCCCGCGTTTCCTGATCCCAAATCAGGCCCGGTCACCGAGCCGGTCGCTCCCGATCGCACGGCAGGCAGCGCGATACCGCACCTGCCGGGCGCCATTTCTTGTGTCATGCCATCCACTGTGGAGTTTTCAAATCGCGGTGCCATTCTGAGCAATTGCCCAGGGCAAAGCAGGGGTGACAGGATTCGAACCTGCGACCTACGGTTTTGGAGACCGCCGCTCTGGCCGAACTGAGCTACACCCCTATGGGAAATGCCTTGCTGTGCAACGAAAAAGCCGCCCGATCCCGGCGTGGGTGGGCGGCGTGAGCGCTGTGTGTGCGCTACCGTCGCCGCCTGCCCACCAGGGCCGACTTTTCGTTGGCGGATCGATCAATGGGCCAGCCGACATAGGGCATGCCCACGAGACCGCACAGCGATAGCCGCTGCGGTGCGGTAGTGGTGTGCCAGGACATGTCGGTGACTCCTCTGCTGGTCAGTCGTGAAACTGCTGGTCAGTCGTGAAGCTTACTGTGATAACGGTAAGCGGCGATCTCCGCTCGTGCAACAGCCTTTTCGGCTGGGTTCTTCCCGCGTGTGGCACGCTACTCGCGTGGATCCCATCGACGGTGACCCGAGAGCGCTGCGGCGCGACGATTTCCCGGTGCTGCGCGAGCTGCCCACACGGTGGTCCGATGACGACGTCTACGGCCACGTCAACAACGCGGTCCACTACGCGATGTTCGACACCGCGGTCAACGGCTGGCTCATCGACGCGGCCGGCACCGACATCCGCCGCCTCCCCGCGATCGGGCTGGTGGTGGAGACGCAGTGCCGCTACTTCGCCGAGCTGCGCTTTCCGGATGTGGTGACGGCCGGCCTGCGGCTCGAGCGGCTGGGCAACTCCAGTGTGGTCTACCGGCTGGCGCTTTTCGGCCCGCGCGCCGACGCGCCCGCCGCCGTGGGCCGCTTCGTGCATGTCTACGTCGATCGGGAGTCGCGCCGGCCGGTGCCGGTGCCCGACCGCATCCGCGCCGCACTGCGGCTCATCGAGTCCACTGTGGAGAAGACATGACCCGGGAGACCGTCTTCACGTACGCCGCGCCGCAGTTGAAGTTCGGCGCGGGCGCGGCCGACGAGATCGGCTACGACCTGAGTCAGCTCGGCGCCCGGCGCGTGCTCGTCATCACCGACGCGGGCGTGTCCGCGGTCGGCGCGCCACAGCGGGTCGCGGAGGCGATGCGGCGGTTCGGCGTCGAGGCGGAGGTCTTCGCGGGCGTACACGTGGAGCCGACCGACGCCTCCATGCGGCAGGCGGTCGAGGCGGCGCACGCCGGCGGGCCGTGGGACGCGTTCGTGGCGGTGGGCGGCGGGTCGTGCATCGACACGGCGAAGGTGGTCAACCTGCTCACCACCAACCCTGGTGACCTGATGGAATACCTCAATCCTCCGGTCGGCGCCGGGCGTGCCCCTGAGCGGCCGCTCAAGCCACTCGTGGCGGTGCCGACCACGACGGGCACGGGCGCGGAGAGCACGACCGTCTGCGTACTCGATGTGCTGTCACTGAAGCTCAAGACCGGGATCAGCCACGCGCGCCTGCGCCCGACGCTGGCCGTCGTCGACCCGCTCCTGACCGTGACCCAGCCGCCGGAGGTCACCGCGGCGAGCGGCATGGACATTCTCTGCCACGCGCTAGAAAGCTACACCGCCAAGCCCTACACGGCGTACGACGCGAAGGAGCCGCACCAGCGCGTGCCGTACTGCGGCGCGAACCCGGTCGCCGACATGTGGGCGGAGAAGGCGCTCTCGCTCCTCGCCCGCTCACTCTGCACCGCCGTCGCGCACGGCGACGACCTGGCGGCCCGCACCGACATGGCGATGGCCGCGACGTTCGCCGGCATGGGTTTCGGCAACGCGGGAGTACACATCCCGCACGCCAACGCCTACCCGATCGCCGGCGGCGTACACGACTACCACCCCTCGGGCTATCCCGAGGGCGAGCCGCTGGTGCCGCACGGCATGGCGGTCGCGCTCACGGCGCCCGAGGCGTTCCGGTTCACCCATCCGTCCGATCCGGAGCGTCACCGTCGCGCGGCGCGCCTGCTCGGCGGCGAGGACCTGCCGGCCACGCTCACCGCGCTGATGCGCGACATCGGGATCCCCAACGGGATCGGCGCGGTCGGCTACGGCGAGGGCGACATCGACACGCTGGTCGCCGGGGCGCTCAAGCAGCAGCGGCTGCTGACCACCGCGCCGCTGCCGGTCACGGAGAAGGACCTGGCCGGCATCTTCGAGCGATCGGTCAGCCTGTGGGAGTAGCGGTGTGGCCGAGGAGGGCGGGCACCACGATGTCCCATGTGGATGGTGGCAGCGGCTCGTGACCCACGCCGTCGAGCATCAGCAACTGGGCGCGGTTGATCTCGCGGGCGAGCATCACCGCGTGGCCGGGCGGGAAGAACGGGTCGGCGCCACCGTGGATCACCAGCGTCGGCGCGGTCACCTCGCCGAGCCGGTGGCGGGTCGCGCCGCTCCCCTTCACCACCGCATGGTTTTTGGCGGTCGACTCCATGTCGATGGTGCGCGCGACGGCTTGGCGCACGATGCCGCGCACATACGCCTCGTCGAACGCGTCCGGGCCGGCGAAGAGGCGCTGCCCCTCGACCAAATGGTCGACCACCGCCTCCGGGTCTGACCAGTCCGGCTCGGGCGCCGGGTCGGCGAACGCGGCCTCGATGCGCTCCTCCATCCGCGGCAGGTCGTCGTCGGGGCCGGTGCTCGTGGATACCAGAGTCAGCGTCGCGACCCGCTCCGGATGGTCGATCGCCACGTGCTGCGCGATGGCGCCGCCCATCGAGATGCCGACGATGTGGGCGCGGCCGCCGGCGAGGAGGTCGATCAGCCCGACCGCGTCGTCGATCAGGTCATCACCGGTGTAACCGGGGGCGCCGGGCGGATAGGTGACCGAGCGGCCGGTGTCCCGAAGGTCGTACCGGATGACATGTCGCCCGCCCAGGGCGAGCCGCCGGCAGAGGTCGGTGTCCCACCAGTCCATGCTCGCCGCCATGCCGCTGACCAGCAGGATCGGTGGCTCGCCCGGGGCGCCGAAGGTCTCGGTGCAGAGATCCACACCGTTGACGTGCACGATCGCCTCGCCCATGGCCCCAACCTACCTCCGTCCCGGCCGGGCCACCGGGCGAGCGGGGATGAACGCGCTCCGCCTCGGGACACCCCTTGACTAAGAGGCCTTGCATCGACGACGCTCCACGTGTTAGAGAGCGCTCTCTCACCCACGCACGGGAGCTGCCATGCGCCAGAGATCTCGACGTCACCGTCCCCTCATCGCCGCGATCCTCCTTATCGTCGCCGGCTACACGGTGGTCGCCATCGGCACCGCCAACGCGGCCGGGCCGCTCATCTCCCAGGGCCGCCCGGCCACCGCCTCCTCCGCCGAGAACGCCACCATGGCCGCTGCCAACGCCTTCGACGGCAACACGGCCACGCGCTGGTCCAGCACGTTCAGCGATCCACAGTGGATCCAGGTCGACCTGGGCACCACGGCCGTCATCGACCAGGTCGTGCTCAACTGGGAAGCGGCGTACGCGCGCGCCTTCCAGATCCAGGTCTCCACCAACGGCTCGACCTGGTCGACCATCTACAGCACCACATCGGGTACCGGCGGCGTGCAGACGCTCGCGGTCAGCGGCACCGGCCGGTACGTGCGGATGAACGGCACCGCACGCGCCACGCCCTACGGCTACTCGCTGTGGGAGTTCGGCGTGTTCGGCAACAGCACGACGAGCGCCTGCGGCACCGCCAACGCGGCGCAAGGGCGCCCGGCCACCGCCTCCTCCGCCGAGAACGCCACCATGGCCGCCGCCAACGCCTTCGACGGCAACACGGCCACGCGCTGGTCCAGCACGTTCGGCGATCCACAGTGGATCCAGGTCGACCTGGGCGCCTCGGTCGCCGTCTGCCAGGTGGTGCTGAGCTGGGAGGCGGCGTACGCGCGCGCGTTCCAGATCCAGGTCTCCGCCAACGGCAGCACGTGGACCACCGTCCACAGCACCACCACCGGCACCGGCGGCACGCAGACGCTCGCGGTCAGCGGCACCGGCCGGTACGTGCGGATGAACGGCACCGCACGCGCCACGCCCTACGGCTACTCGCTCTGGGAGTTCGCCGTGCGCACCGGCTCGGGCGGACCGGTCACCACGCCACCGCCCACCAGCCCACCGCCGCCCGGCGGCTTCTGGGGGGACACGAGCTCGATCCCGCCGGCGCAGAACGTCGTCATGCTGAAGATCCTCAACCGCACCAACGGCCGGTACCCGGACAGCCAGGTGTTCTGGAGCTACAACGGGCAGACGTACTCGATCGCCGAGCGGCCGTACTTCGACATGCCGGTCAACACCGCCGGCCGGATGTACTTCTACCTCGGCTCACCCAACTCGCAGTACTGGGACTTCATCGAGTTCACCGTCGGGCCGTCGGTCTTCAACGGCAACACCACGCGGGTCGACGCGTTCGGCCTCAAGCTGGCGATGCGGCTGCGCGCGCACGACGGGTACGACGTGTCGGTCGGCGAGGACCTCGCCACGTTCCAGGAGGACCGGGCGGCGACCTTCCAGCGGTTCATCAACGAGATGCCGGCCGAGTTCGACCACCTGGCGCAGATCCAGGCGCCGTACCGCATCCCGTCGCCGGGCCACTCGCCGCAGTTCCAGGCCGGCGGGCAGTACCAGAACTACCTGTCCAGCTACGCCTCGTCGGTCGGCTTCTCGGCGTCCACAACGGACATCTTCGGATGTGCCGGCCCGCTGGCGAACAACCCCGCGATGTGCGCCGCGCTCAACCGGCACGTCGCCCACCTGCCGCAGTCGCAGCAGTCGAACCCGGCGAACTTCTACCAGACGGCGCCGGCCAACTACTACTCGCGGTTCTGGCACGACCATTCGATCAACAAGCTGTCGTACGGCTTCCCGTACGACGACTACGCCGACCAGTCCTCGTTCGTCTCCCGCGCCAACCCGCAGTGGTTGCTGGTGGCCGTGGGCTGGTGACGCACCTCGGGGCCTCCCGCTCGGCGGGAGGCCCCGGGCTCACGGCAGCATCACCGTAGCGGTCCGATCCGACCCGTTACCGGGCCGGCAGGGATGGTCGTCCGTCACGGCGTCCCGTTGACGCCGCACTTGATGATCGGCCGGATGCAGTCGCGCACCCTCCGTTCCAGCTCGGCCTCGGGCCAGGCGTTGAAGAAGTCACCGTGCATGGTGAATCCTCGTCCGGACGAGAGGCGGAACCGGGCCGGATCGCCATTGGCCGGATAGCGGAGCACCTGGCGGAGCTTCGGCACCGGCACGGGGTGCGTGGAGGCACCGACCTCGTTGTGGTGCAGGCACGACCACCGGGAGATCGTGGTCGCGTCGGGGGCGGTGGCCGGGCGTTGCCGGCGGCGCTGGGACCGCCGACCGGGCAGGGCAAGCCCCGGATCAAGACGAGTTATGGCTGCTATCCACGCCACAGGTCGTCTATATCCGGCAGCCGCGCCGTGATCGCCGCGGCGCCGAGAGCCGCTGCCGGGCCCGCCGCTCGCGCCGCTCGTCGGGCAGCGCCGGGGCCGGTGGCGAACTCGTGGATCGGTCCACACCGGGCCCCGGCGGCGGTCAGGACGGCGGGTCGGTCGTCGGCCGTACCAAATGAAATGTCGCGGAGAGTGCCTCGACCAGCGGCGCGCGCCGCGACCCGGCCGGCGGCCCCTACCCGGCCAGGGACGCAGCCGCCTTGGACATCGCGTGCTCCATCAGCGTGATCAGCACGTTTTTGCCGGAGGAGGTCTCCCGCGCGTCGCAGAGCATCAGCGGCACGTCGGGGTCGAGGTTGAGGGCGAGCTTCACGTCCTCGGCGGTGTACTGAGGCGCGCCGTCGAAGCAGTTGACCGCCACGATGAACGGGGTGCCCCGCCCCTCGAAGTAGTCGATCGACGGGAAGCTCTCCGCGAGCCGGCGCGTGTCGGCCAGCACCACCGCGCCGACCGCGCCCATCGAGAGCTCGTCCCAGACAAACCAGAAGCGATCCTGGCCGGGCGTGCCGAAGAGGTAGAGCACGACCTCGTCGGAGATGGTGATGCGCCCGAAGTCCATGGCCACGGTGGTCGTGGTCTTCGCCTCCACGCCGGAGGTGTCGTCGACCCCCACGCTCGCCTCGGTGATCACCTCCTCGGTGCGCATCGGGCGGATCTCGCTCACCGCGCCGACGAGGGTGGTCTTGCCGACCCCGAAACCGCCGGCGATCAGTACCTTGATCGCCATCGGGATGCTGGCGTCCGTCGCCTCCTTAGAGAGAGCGGAGCCCATTGATCACCGCCTTGAAGATCCGCTCCGGGGGCATGTGCGCGGCCGGCTGTGGCTCGCGAGCCAGGATGTATCCCTTGTCCAGCAGGTCGCCGAGGAGCACTCGCACGATGCCCAGCGGCAGCGTGAGGTGGCCGGCGACCTCCGCGACGGAGAGCGGGCGCTGGGCCAGCCGCATGATCGTGATGTGCTCGGGCTGCAGACCCGCTGCGATCGAGGGGACCGACCGCGTCGCCACCACCAGCGAGATCAGGTCGAACTCGCCCCGCGCCGGCGCCGTGCGGCCGCGGGTCATCGCGTACGGCCGCACGACCGGCCCGGCCTCGTCGTCGTGCCAGATTTCCTCGTCCGGCATCTGCGTCATGGGGTCCAAAGGGTCACCTCCCATCGGGTGGGCTCACTGACGACCGCGAGGGCGTCGTGAGGAACTGACCGACCCGGGTCACGAGCATCGCCATCTCGTACGCGACGAGCCCGATGTCCGCGTGTTCGGTCCCGATCACCGCCAGGTTGGCGCGCTGCCCCGCGGCGGTGACGAAGAGGAAGAGCGTGTCCATCTCCACGATGGTCTGGCGCACACTGCCGCCCTTGAACTGGCGGCCGGCGCCCCGCGCGAGGCTCTGGAAGCCGGACGCGACCGCCGCCAGGTGCTCGGCGTCTTCGCGGCTCAAGTCCCGCGACGCGGCGATCAGCAGGCCGTCGGCGGAGAGCACCACGGCTTGTTTCACCTCGTCCACCCGCTCGACCAGGTCGTCGAGCAACCAAGCCAGGTCACTGACGGAACTTGTCGTCTGGGCCACTTGTCGAACCTCTTTCTGAGCTGAACGTGCCGCGCGGGGGTTATGCGGAAGGCTCGGTGTCGCCGGTCGACGCTGACCGATCGGGGGGCGACTGCGGTGGGGTCTCGGCATTGAGGCGCCGCTCCGCCTCCGCGCGGCCACGCCGGGTCGCCGACTGGTAGGACGCCATCATGTTGCGGGTCTGCTCCGGTGTACGCGCGGGCGCCGGTGGGGTCGGCTGTTCCGGGCTCGCCGTCGAATCCCGCAGGGGCGCGGCCAGGCTCGCTTGGCGCACGCGCCACGGCAGGCCGGACGGGGTGAGTGTGACCGCGTCGCGCGGTGTCGGATGGCCACTGCCGTTGGTCGGCGCCGCACCGTCGGTCCGGGCCGGCGGGCGGCCCGCGGTGGGCAGCTCCGCGTCTCGCCGCTCCGGCGAGTTGACCCGGGCCCGCGCGACGATCGGCGTCGGCGAGACGGGCGCCTCCTTCGGCGTGGCGGCTCGTGCGGGCGCGTTGCTCGCCGTCGGCAGGGGGATCGGACCGGAGGGCGCGGGCGCCGGCACGGCGGTCGGGCCAGGCACCGCGGTCGGACCAGGCACCGCGGTCGGACCAGGCACCGCGGTCGGACCAGGCACGGCGGTCGGGCCGGTGGTGGCGGCCGGCGTGGTCGCGCCGTCGGCGGGCGCGCGAAGCGACTGGTAGGTGCGGACCCGGCGGTCGGCCTCGCCGCCGTCGGTGGCCACCGGCTCGTCGGCGGCGCCCTCCGGCAGCTCCTCCGGCGAGTCGGAGACGACAAGGGCGGACGGGATCAGGACGATCGCCATCGTGCCGCCGTACGGCGAGCGGCGCAGGCGCACGTCGATCCCGTGCCGCTCGGCGAGCCGACCCACCACGTACAGCCCGAGGCGGGCGGTGCTGGAGAGGTTGAACTCCGGCGGGTTGCTGACCAGATCGTTGGCTGCGTCGAGCTCCTGCTCGCTCATGCCGAGACCGCGGTCTTCGATCTCCACGACGAAGCCGTTGGCCACCTTCTGCCCACCGACGTTGACCATCGTGTACGGCGGCGAGAACGAGGCGGCGTTTTCGATCAGCTCGGCGAGCAGGTGGATCACGTCGCTGACCGCGCGGCCGGAGAGCGCCGCCACGTCGATCGGCAGCACCGAGACCCGTGTGTAGTCTTCGACCTCGGCGACCGCGCCCCGGACGACGTCGACAAACGGCACGGGGTTGCGCCAGCGGCGGCCCGGCACGGCGCCGGAGAGCACGATGAGGTTTTCCGCGTTGCGCCGCATACGGGTCGCGAGGTGGTCCACCTTGAACAGGTCGGCCAGCTCGTGCGCGTCGGTCTCCCGCCGCTCGATCTCGTCGAGCACCTTGAGCTGCCGGTGCACCAGCGCCTGGTTGCGGCGGGCCAGGCCGAGGAAGAGGTCGCGCACGCCGTGGCGCAGCTCGGCCTGGTCGACGGCGGCCCGGATCGCGGTCTCCTGCACCGCGTTGATCGCCTGACCCACCTGGCCGATTTCGTCGTTACCGAACGTCAGTGGTGGTGACTCGGCCGCCACGTCGACCTTCTCACCCTGGCGCAGCCGCTCGACGACGCTGGGCAGGCGCGTGTTGGCCAGGTCCCACGCGGCGGTGCGGAGGCGTTCGAGCTGGCGGACCAGCGCACGGGCCGTGGTGATGGACATAATGATCGACGCGATCAGGGCGACGAGCCCGAGACCACCGGCCAGGCCGAGCCGGACGACGACGCCGACCGCGGCGGGCGTCGCCCGGTCGACCGTGTCGTCGACGCCGGCGACCACCAGGTCGGTGAACGAGGCGAGCATCGGATCGACCGCGCCCCGCCACGCCTGCGGGCTGACTGCCGGCCGGCCGCTGCCGCCCTCGGCCATCAGGCGGTCTTCGTGCGTCGTGAACTGGCGCATCGCCGCGCCGTTGACCAGCTCGTTGTAGCGAGCCGCGTCGGCCGGATGCAGCTCGGCCACGGCCTCCGCGCGGAGGAACCGCTGCGTGCCGGAGAGCTGGACCAGCCGGGACCGCTCACTCTCGGTCAGCCGCCCGGCCGCGAGCGCGCCGCTCACCAGTGCGTCTTCCTGCGAGATCACCTCGCGGGCACGGGTCAGCTGGACCAGCGTGCGGCCGTCCTTGGCGATCTCCTGGTCGTCGAGGCCGGCCAGCGAGCCGAAGACCCGGAAGCTGGCGTCGATCATGCCGGTGTAGGCGCTGGCGGCGCCGTCTCGGCCGATCTGGCCGGTGTTGATCGCCTCGCGTGCCGGGTCGAGCTCCCCGAGCTGGTCGAACAGCTCGTCGATGCGCTGCTCGGCGGCCTCGCTGGCGGCCAGCCGCACGTCGGTGTCACCGGCCAGCTCGGAGAGCTTGGCCCGGGCCTCGTCGGTCTGGGCCCGCTGGGCGTCCAGCGGACCCCGGTCGGCCCGCGGCCCGCTGCCGAGGTAGACCAGCGAGAGGCGGCGCTCCTGCTGGAGCGCGAGGATCAGCGCGTCGGTGGGACGGCCGTACTTCTGGTCGAGCGTGCTCACCCACAGAAGGTTGAGACCATCACGAGCCGTTACGAACGCCGCGAACGCCCACAGCGCAGCGAGGGAGAGTAGGAGCGCAAAAACCTTGATCCTCACGCGTGAACTGCGGGAACTCATCACACCTGCCCGGGTTGGAATCCTCGCCCGATTCATCGACCTGGCTCAACGGTGCTCGATACTGCCACCGACGGCACCCGAGGGACCGTAGCAGTGTCCCTTACGTCACTCAAGGCCAACTGCGTTACGTCTGTTGGGCGCTTTCGAGTCGTTCGGCGAGTGTCCATACCGTTGGTTCCCGGCCGGCAAGGTGAAGAGCTGCGAGTATTTCTGCTCGGACGATGGCCGCGGGTACGTACAGGTCCTTGTCATGCCACAGTGGAGGATGCGGTTCCCGACCAAAGGTCGCCCGTAAGTATGAATAGCCGCGTGCGGCCGCCCGGGGGATTGCACCATTGCCCCCGCCCGCGGTCAGCAGCAAAATCTGCATCGCGTACGCGGTCTCTTCGGCCGTACCTTCCCAGCGGCCCCACGAGCCGTCCTGACGCTGCGTGCCGACGACCCACTCGCGCGCCTTGTCGACCGCTGCCGCGGCTTGCGGGCCGGTGCCGTAGCGGTGAAGCGAAATGGCACAGCACGCGGTCGCGTAATAGGGCGACGCGTGCCATTTGTCCGCCCATGCCCCCGCCGCGGACTGCTGACCCGCGAGCCAGGATGTCACTTTGTCAATCGCCCGCGCGTACCGCCCGGCGAGTGACGGTGTGCGGATCACCTGCTCCCCCAACGCGTCCAGCACGTGGGCGTTGGCGCTCGTGGAAGCGGTCCGCTCGCCGTGCCAGGTGACGAAGTGGGTATCCGTCTCGTAGGCCGACAGCGCCTCCAGCCCCCGGTCGTCGCCGCACCGGGCCAGCGCCAGCAGTACCGCCGAGGTGGTGTCGGCGTCCGGCGGCAGGCCGGCGCCACCAGGTGTGCCGCGCTCGTCGAGGTGCTCGGCCAGGCCGGCGAGCAGCTCCGGCGGTACGGCCACCTTGATGCCGGCCCGGGCCAGCGTGTTGAGGACCCACGCCCGCTCGAACTGGACGACCGGCACGACGCTCGGCACCGGCCCGCCGTGCCGGTGGACGACGGCTTCGAGGTAGTCGAGCGCGCCGGCGGCCTGATGCCGCGACGGCCCGCCGAGCCACGCCGCGGTGGCCGCGGGCGACGCGCCGACCGTGCCACGGGGTCCGGGCCGGACGGTGACGGCGGCGCGCGCGGCCTCACCTGCCACCTCCAGCGAGTGCAGCAGCTTGGGCGGCACCGGCGCACCGGACCCGACGGCGGCGCGGATGCGGGCCAGGCGCGGCTCGTCCGTCCCCTCGGGTACGGGCAGGCGGGCCCCGGGCGCACCGGCTCCGCCCTCCAGGTGGCGGTTGATGGACGCGACGAGCGCCGGGACGATTATCTCGATCGCCGGAGTGTCTGGCATGGACAGTCGCGAACCGCCGGCCAACCACTGGAAGAGAACGGCCAGCCCTTTCGCCGCCACCGGCTGGAACCGGCTCTCCGCGGTGCCGAGCAACGCGTCCGCCGCGCTCAGCGTGGACACCAGCGCGTACTCGTCCGGGGCGCCCCAGGCACCGTCCGGGCGCTGGGCCGCCGCCAGAAACTCCAACCGGCGCTCGTGCCCGCTCAGCCAGGGCGCCAGCGCGACGAGCCGGCCGGTCTCGTAGACCGATGGGGACAGATACCCCCACGCCTCGTTCGTCAACTGACCAATCAGTTCATGGGCGGCGGCGGCGATATCGGTACCGTCGCCCGATTGGATCACTTCGGTGTCCACGGGGAAAACTCTCGCCTTCGCTTGGGTCGAACGGCCTGGCGCACGAGAATGGATACACCAACCATTGAGGGGAGTCGAAGTGGGAAACCTCACAGTGGACACGGCGGCCACATTGTCCGCAGTGGAGTCCGGACGGGTTTCCGCGGTGGCGGGTCAGGCCCAACGGGATCTGCAGGCCTTCGCCGCGCGTTACCCGGCCCTGTTTCCCGCGAACCCGTTCGATCCGGCCCTGTTCAGTACGGTCACGCTGGCCAACGCTTTCTGCGGACCGTGGCTCAGCGCTGGCGACCTGCGCGTGGCCAACCGCGCCACGCTGTGGGCGTTCGCGCTGGACTGGCAGGTCGACTATCTGGCGCAGTCTCGCGCGGAGGTCACGGACATCGTGCGGCGCTGCCTCGCGGTGGTCGACGGGGAGCCGCCGGCCGCCGACGATCCCCTGGCGCTGCTGCTGGCCGACATCCTGGCGACGCTCTCCGCCGCCCCCGCGTACCCGGCGCTGCGCCCGGCCTGGCGGTTGGAGTTTCAGCGGATGGTCGACGCCATGGCACTCGAGTGGGACTGGCAGGCCAGCCGGACCGCCGGCGACACCACCGCGCTGCCCAGCTTCGAGGACTACCTCGGCAACGCCGACAACATCTGCTTCTCATTCGTGTTCCTCTCCCACTGGGTCAGCACCAGCGGGCCGCCGCCCATCGCCCGGGCGGACGAGGTACTGGCGGCTGGTCGGAAGGTGCAGGAGGTGATCCGGCTGCTGAACGACCTCGGCACCTATGACCGGGACGTGACCTGGGGCGATCTCAACCCGATGATGCTCGGGGTGACCCGCGAGGGCGTGACCGAGCGGATCGGCGTGCTGGTGGCGGAGGCGCTGGCGCTGCTGCGGCCGCTGCGCGCGGAGCAGCCTGAGCTGGCACTGTTTCTGGAGCGGTACATCGACTTCAACAAGGGCTTCTACGGCCTGACCGACTACTGGGGCGACCTGTAGGAGAGCATCACCTCCACCTTGCCCCGAGGGCGGAGCGTCGCCGCCGCCTGGGGCACGACCGGCGCCGCCCCGCGCAGGCGCACCCGGTAGCGGCTGAGCACGATCGCCACGATCAGCTGGGCCTCCACCAGGAAGAAGTGGCTGCCAAGGCACTGGTGCGCGCCGAGCCCGAACGGCACGTACGAGGACGGGGCCCGCCGGCCGGAGCGCTCCGGCCCGAAGCGGTCCGGGTCGAAGTCGTACGGCCGCTCCCAGTACCGCTCCATCCGATGTGTGAGGTACGGGCTGGCCAGCACCGTGCTCCCGGCCGGGATCTCGACGCCGCCGACGACGTCCGCCTCCTGGGCGAACCGAGGGATGATCCAGCCGACCGGGTAGAGCCGGAGCAACTCCTGGAGCACCTGCTTGGTGTAGACCAGTTTCGGCACGTGGGCCGGGCCGGGCGGCTCGTCGCCGACCACGCGGTCGACCTCGTCGTAGACCCGGTCGGCGACCTCGGGATGGTCGTTGAGCAGGATCCACAGCCAGGTGAGCGCCACCGCGGACGTCTCGCTCGCGCCCGCGAACATCGCCACCACGTCGTTGCGGACAAGCTCCTCGTCGAGCGGGTCACCGTTTTCGTCGCGGGCCCGGCACAGCAGGGAGACGAGGTCGTCTCCGGTCGCCCCCTCCCGCTTGCGCTGGCGGACGATCGGGGTCACGATCGCGTCCGCCTGCCGCACGGCACGCATGAAGGCGCCGTCGCCCGGCAGCGGCACCGAGTCGGGCACGAAGGGCAGCAGCAGCCGCGGCCCGATCGAGGTGAAGCCGCCGGTGACCGCGTGCCCCAACCGGTCGGCGTCCTCCGTGGACATCCCCTTACCGATGAAGACCCGGATGAGCGCGCGGTGGATGATCCGGGTCATCTCGAGCCGCGTGTCGATCGGCTCCTCGGCGCGCGCGTACGGGTCGAGCTCGTCGACGGCCTCGGTCAGCGCCGCGGTGAGCTCGCCCATGATGGTCGCCACGTTGCGCGCCGAGAAGACCGGGAGCATGAGCTGGCGGCTGCGCGCCCAGTCGGGACCATCCATGCCGAGCCCGTTGCCGAAGAGGCGGCGCAGCGGCTTCCACAGCATGCCGTCGCGCGTGTAGTTGTCGGCGCGGTCGCGCAGCACGTGCTGCATGTCTTCGGGGCGGCTCACCAGGTATGGCCGGTGCAGCCCGAGGTTGAGTTGGACCACCTCGCCCCCGGTGTCCCGGCCGATCGCCGCGAAGGCGCGGAGCGGGTCTCGGGCGAGGGCGGGGAGGGTGCGGTGGATCGGGATGCGGCGCGCCTTTCGGCCACGCACGGCATCGACGCCGGACGACATTGTGGAGACCCCCTCAACCCCCGTGCGTGACGCCTTGCACCCTCAGGATCACTCAAGGCAATCTAGAAATGCCGCCCATGGAAGTTGTTTGAGCACTCACTCAAACATCAGACATTTCGGACTATCGATGTCCATCATAGCCCGGTCAGGGACTTTACGCCCTCAGGCTCACGATCGGGAGGCGCCGGCCGCCTTCCGCCCCTGCCGCCGGAGCCGGCTCGATTTCGTGCGGAACCGCGCGGACCAGACCCGCTCCCGCCTGCCCTGGGACGGGCTGGTGGACGCGGAGAATGCGGCTGCGGGAGCAGCGGCCTGGGCCGCGACGGACGTCGCGGTAGCCCAAATCTTTCTGAAATGGCTTCTCTTGCCGGCGCAGCGGCTCGGGCGTGGGTCAGAAAAGCCCGCGGACCCAGTTGACCGCGTCCATGACCCACTCGGTCTGGCGCAGGTAGGCGATGCCGACGCCGGTCAGGAAGAGCCCGGTCACCAGGTGGGCGCCCCGGGCGCTGCGCCGGACCCGGCCGAGCTGGCGCTCCAGCACGATGCGGCCCACCAGGCGCAGGAGGGCGAAAAGGCCGGCGGCCACCGCGAGCGAGAGCACGAACGTGAGGACAGGGCTGGTGAGGTCGCCTCGGGTCGAAATCGCCCAAATGCCCCAGCAGACGAACGCGACCAGCGCGCCGAAGACGGTCCAGCCCTTGCCGATCCGCCACTGCCCCCGCTGGTAGCCGTGTGGGGCCCACCGGGGCTCCACCTCGGGCTCCGGCCAGCCGGTGCCGGTCGGCTCGTGCGGCGCCGCCGGTGGCCGGCCCTGATCCCGCGGCTGGACCTGGGCGACCCCGCGCTGGTAGGACTGCGGCGACGGCTCCGGTGAGAGGTCCACCGTCCGCTCGGCCCACGGCTGCGTCTGGTCTGCCATGATCTGCCTCCCCCGACCGAATCCTCATATCCGAGGGTACTGACGGCGAGCGACGCGACAAACCGGTCGCCCGGACTGCCATCCATCGGTTACACAGAACGGATGACGGACGCCGACCTGCCCCTCCGCCAAGCCACGCCCGACGACTTCGCCAAGGTGTCCGCCCTGCTCTTCGGCCTGTTCCACCGGGCCTTCGACCCGGCGACGCACGATGTCGAGCGGCGGGTCTGGGAGCCGGAGCGGGCGCTCGTCGTCACCGACGGGGACGACATCGTGGGGCACGCGGTCGCCATGACCCGTGACCTGACCGTGCCCGGCGCCGTACTCGCCGCGGCACACGTCACCGGCGTCGGCGTGGCCCCCACGCACCGGCGGCGCGGGCTGCTCACCCGGCTGATGCGGCGGCAGTTCCAGGACGTACGCGACGCCGGGCGCGAGCCGATCGCCGTGCTGTGGGCGAGCGAGGGGCGGATCTACCCCCGCTTCGGGTACGGGTTCGCCTCCGCCAGGCTGGAGCTCACGATCGACGCGCGTGAGGTGGGGCTGCCGGCGGCCACCGCCGCACACCAGCTCCGCGCCGGCACACCGGCCGACCTGCTGGCCGAGATGACCAAGGTGTACGACACGCTGCGCCCCGACCGCCCCGGCTGGTCGAGCCGGGACGAAGACTGGTGGGCCCAGGTGCTCGCGGACCCGCCGGCGCAGCGCCGGGATGCCACCGAGCTGCGCGCGGTCGTGCACGAGGGCGAGGGCGGGCTCGACGGGTACGCGCTGTGGCGGAGCAAGTCCGGCTGGAGCGCCACCGGCCCCGACGCCGAGGTGCACGTGACCGAGGTGGCCGCCGCCGACCCGGTGGCGTACGCGGCGCTGTGGCGCTTCCTGCTCGGCATCGACCTGGCCCGCCGCGTGCGGTACAGCTTCGCCGCCCTGGACGAGCCGCTGCTGCACCTCGTCAACGAACCCCAGCGGCTCGGTACCCACTACTCCGACGGGCTGTGGGTGCGCCTTGTCGACCTGCCGGGCGCGCTCTCCGCCCGGCGGTACGCCTCCCCGGTCGACGTGGTGTTCGAGGTGAGCGACCCGATCCTGCCGGAAAACTCCGGCCGCTGGCGGCTCGTCGGCGGCACCGACCGGGCGGCCTGCGAGCGTACGTCGGCGGAGCCCGATCTGGCCTGCGGGGCCGTCGACCTGGGCGCGGCGTACCTGGGCGGCACCTCACTGGCCGCGCTCGCCACCGCCGGCCGCGTACGCGAGCTGCGCCCCGGCTCACTCCTCCCGGCGAGCACCGCGTTCGGCTGGCACCGCCTGCCGGTGGCGCCCGAGGTTTTCTGAGCCGTCAACGGGTACGGTCGAGCGCATGGCGGATCCTGAGCGCAGGCGGCGCCGGTTGCGGCAGGGGTCGGCCCGCCCGCGTCCCCCGGACGACCACCGCGAGCCGCCCGACCCCGACGCGGCCGCCTCCGTCGTGACGCCCGAGGTGCTCGACCCCGAGCCGCCGCCCGCCCGCAGCGTGGCCGACGACCGGGATACCGAGCGCGGGCTGCGCGGCCTGGTCGGCTCCGGGTCGTCGCAGGTGGGCATCAGCGCGGCGATGCGCGCCCGAGACGCCGCCCGGCCGACCGATGCCGACCTGGCCGAGGCGCGGGAGCGGCTGGTCATCGTACGGCGCAACTGGGTGCCGCGCGACGATCCGCCCCGCGGCACCCGCTGACCTCGCACTCACGGCAAGGGCGGCAGCTCCCGGCCCTCCTCGTACACGGCGACCTGCTTGATCCGCCGCGCGTGGCGCTCGCTCCCGGAGAACGTGCTCGTCAGAAACGCCTCGACGATCGCGGTGGCCTCGTCGATCGTGTGCTGGCGGGCGCCGATCGCCACCAGGTTGGCGTCGTTGTGCTGGCGGGCGAGCTGGGCCGTCTCCACATTCCAAGCGAGGGCGGCGCGCGTGCCGGCCACCTTGTTGGCCGCGATCTGCTCACCGTTGCCCGAGCCGCCGATCACGATGCCGAGGCTGCCCGGGTCGGCGACCACTCGGGCGCCGGTGTGCAGGCAGAACGCCGGGTAGTCGTCTTCGGGGTCGAAGGTGTGCGGCCCGACGTCGACCGTCTCGTACCCCTGCTTGCCGAGGTAGTTGACGAGGTGCACCTTCAGCTCGTAGCCGGCGTGGTCGGATCCCAGGTAGACGCGCATACGGGGCAGTCTGTCAGGCGGACAGCACCGCGCGCAGACCGGCCGCCACCTGGTCGGCCGCCCCGCGCGGCCTCACGCCAGCTGGGTCAGGACGAGACCGCCCCGCGCCTTGGGCGTGAACCAGGTGCTCTTGCGGGGCAGCTTCTGCCGGGCCAGGTTGACCGAGACGAAGTCGTCGACGGTCACCGGGGCGATCAGGATGGCCAGCTCGGCACGGCCCGCGTCGACCTCGCCGGCGAGCCATCTGGCCGGGTAGTCGCCGCCCACGTAGGTGATCCGCTTGTCGCCCGGGTCGAGCCCCAGCGCCTCGCGGAGGACGACCCGCTCGACCAGAGCGTGGTCGAGGTTGTCCACCGCGCTCGCGCCCGGGGTCGGCGGCAGCGTGACGGCGTGCACCTCGCCGCCGGCGTAGAGGTGGACGGTGCCGCCGGCGGCCGGGACCGAGGCGGGGCCGGGCACCGCGCGGACCTCGGCGCCCGCCGCGCGCAGGCGGTCCAGCAGCTCGGGTACGGGCACGGTCAGCTCGCTGACCAGCCGGTTGTACGGCTGGATGGCGACCGACCCGGGCGTGGTGACCACCGCGAGGAAGCGCGGGAGGCCGCCGGTCTGGGCGGCGAGGCTGCGGTGGTTGCCGTCGGCCACGACCAGCTCGCCGCCGCCGGCCAGAGCGGTCAGCTCGTCCTGCTCGGGGCCAGGGCCCACCAGCCACACCGCGTGCGTGCGCCCGGCCTGGTCGACGTCGGTCGCGGCCGGGGCGCCGGCCCGGTCGGTGGCCGCGGCGAGCGCCGCGTGCAACTCGTCGCCGCGGGCGGTCTGGAGCAGGAGTACGGGCGAGAGCAGGTGGCCGGTGGCCTTGGCCAGCGCCACCCGCTCGCGCACCTTCTCGATGAAGACGTCTTCGTTGCGGATCACCAGGCCGGGCTCGTCGGCGCTGGTCGAGATCTGGGCGGTGTCGACCATGGCGAAGATGCCGTACGCCGGTGCCTCGCCGGGCGCGGTGATCCGGTAGAGGGCGATCACCTGCTCGGCGGGCGTGTAGCTGCCGTCCGCCTTGGCCTCGGCGAGCCGCTCGACGGCGACCGGGAGCGCCTCGGCGAAGCTCCTGCCCACGCTCTCCGGCGCCCGGTGCGGCATCTCGACGGCCAGGGCGCTGTGCGGGTTGTCGGCGATGATCGAGGTGATCTCGGCGTCATCGGCGAACTCGTCGTAGTTTTGCGCGCCGGTGCCGCCCGTGGTGATCCAGGCCCGGGAGATCGGGTGCACGATCGTCATAGTGCGTGACGGTACCGTCGCGCATCGGTGTGACGACCGACACCCTGAGGGCGTCCCAGGGCGCTCAGTCGAAGAGCGGTTTGGCCTCCCGTGTGCGCTTGATCTCGTAGAAACCGGGGGTACCGGCGACCAGCAGCACGCCGTCCCAGAGCTTGCCGGCGGCCTCTCCCTTGGGCGCCGGAGTGATCACCGGGCCGAAGAACGCGATCTTGTCGGCGCCGCCCGGACCGGGCGCGTGGATGACGGGGGTACCCACGTCCAGACCCACCGGCTTCATGCCGGCGTCGTGGCTCTGGCGCAGCGCCTCGTCGTACTCCGTGGAATCGCCCGCCTTGACGAGGTCGGGGTCGAGGCCGGCGTCGGTAAGCGCCGCCCGGTAAAGCTCCGGCCCCCGCTCCTGCCCGCCGGGATGGATGCGGGTCCCGAGCGCGGTGTAGAGGTCGCGCAGGACCTGCGGGCCGTACGCCTGCTCGGCCGCGACGCAGATCCGCACCGGCGCCCACGCGGTCTCCATCATTTGGCGGTAGGAGTCCGGGAGGTCCCGTCCCTCGTTGAGCACGGAAAGGCTCATCACGTGGAACTGGATGTCGATCGGGCGGACCTTCTCCACTTCGAGGAGCCATCGCGAGGTGAGCCAGGCCCAGGGGCAGATCGGGTCGAACCACATGTCAACAGATGAACGCTCAACCATGGGTCCATCCTGCTCCCGCGAACCGGGGACGGCATCCAGGTCGGTTCGTGAACTGGGCCACCCCCTGTTCTGTGACGTTGGCATGACAGACTCGTTCGACGGGCTGTCGACCAGGACCGTCCGGAGCAGGCTGTCGACGACGACGGCGGAAAGGCAGGAGACCAACCGTGGCCGGAGTGCGCAACCTGACCCAGGTAGAGGCGGCCGAACGGGCCCGCCTGCTGGAGGTCACCGGATACGACATCACCCTGGACCTGTCTCGCGCCGGCGCCGGCGACCAGACCTTCCGCTCCATTACACAGGTGACGTTCCGCTGCACGGAGCCGGGCGCCACCACATTCATCGAGGTCGCCGCCGAGCGGGTGCGCTCCGCCCAGCTCAACGGCCAGCCGGTCGACATCTCCGCCTGGTCCGCTGAGGGCGGTCTGGTGCTCGCCGGCCTCGCCGCCGACAACACGCTCGTGGTCGACGCCGACTTCTTCTACTCCGCCAGTGGCCAAGGGCTGCACCGCAGCGTCGACCCGGTGGACAAGGAGGTCTACCTCTACTCCCAGTTCGAGACGGCCGACGCCCAGCGGGTCTACGCCTGCTTCGACCAGCCCGACCTCAAGAGCGTCTACACCTGGCACGCCACCGTGCCGAGCCACTGGAAGGTCGTCTCCAACGCACCGGTCGCGACGGTAGCCGAAAACGGCGAGGTCAAGACCGTCCACTTCGCCCAGTCGGCGCGCATGAGCACGTACATCACCGCGCTCTGCGCCGGCCCCTACCACGAGGTGCGATACCAGCACGACGGCATCGACCTCGGATACTTCTGCCGCGCCTCGATGTCCCAGCACATGGACGCCGACGAGCTGCACACCATCACGACCCAGGGCTTCGACTACTTCCACCGCCAGTTCGGCGTGCGCTACCCGCTGCCGAAGTACGACCAGCTGTGGGTCCCCGACTTCAACGCCGGCGCGATGGAAAACTTCGGCGCCGTCACGCACGCCGAGGCGCACTACATCTTCCGGTCGCAGGTCACCGACTTCGAGCACGAGCAGCGGGCCAACACGATCCTGCACGAGCTGGCCCACATGTGGTTCGGCAACCTGGTCACGATGCGCTGGTGGAACGACCTGTGGCTCAACGAGTCGTTCGCCGAGTGGGCGAGCCACTGGTGCAACACCAACGCGACCCGCTTCTCCGACGCGTGGACCACCTTCCTCTCCGTGCGGAAGAACTGGGGCTACCGGCAGGACCAGCTCTCCTCGACCCATCCCGTGTACTGCGAGATGCCCGACCTGGCCGCGGTCGAGGTCAACTTCGACGGCATCACGTACGCCAAGGGCGCAAGCGTGATCAAGCAGCTCGTCGCGTACGTGGGCGAGGACGCCTTCCTGGCCGGCCTCCGCTCGTACTTCGCCCGTCACGCGTGGGGCAACGCCACCTTCGACGACCTCCTCAGCGAGCTGGAGTCGGCGTCCGGGCGGGAGCTGCGCAAGTTCGCCGCGCAGTGGCTGGAGACCGCGCAGGTCAACACGCTCCGGCCGACGGTCTCGCTCCGGCCCGACGGCACGTACGAGTCGGTCTCCGTGCTCCAGGAGGCGCCGGCCGAGTACCCCGTGCTCCGTACGCACCGCATCGGCGTGGGCCTCTACGACCTCGTCGGCGACCAGTTGGTGCGCCGCGAGCGGCTCGAGGTCGACGTGACCGGCGAGGAGACGCCACTCCCCCAGCTCACCGGCGTACGGGCGGCCGACGTGTTGCTGATCAACGACGACGACCTCACGTACGCCAAGCTGCGGCTGGACGAGCGTTCGATGGCCACCGTGGTGCAGCACATCGCCGGCTTCGAGTCCTCGCTCGCCCGGGCGCTGTGCTGGGCGGCCGCGTGGGACATGGTGCGCGACGCCGAGCTGGCCGCCCGCGACTACGTGGCGCTGGTCGTGGCCGGGCTCCCCGCCGAGCGCGACATCAACCTGGTCACCGCCACGCTCCGGCAGGCGCAGAGCACGCTGTCGTTCTACGCCGACCCGGCCTGGGCGCCCACCGGCTGGGCGAGCCTCGCGAGCGCCGCCCGCAACGCGGTCGCGGCGGCCGAGCCGGGCAGCGGCTTCCAGCTCGCCTGGGCCCGCGCGTACGCTTCCGCCTCCCGCGACGCCGCCGACCTGGCGGTGCTCCACGGCTGGCTCGACGGTGCCGGCGTGCCCGAAGGGCTGACCATCGACACCGAGCTGCGGTGGTCGCTCGTGCAGTCGCTGTCCGCGAAGGGCGTGGTCGGCGCCGACGATATCGAGGCGGAGTTGGGGCGCGACCGCACCGCCAGTGGCGAGCGGGAGGCGGCGTTCGCCCGCGCACTGCTGCCCACGGCGGAGAGCAAGGCCGAGCTGTGGCGGCGGCTCACCGGCACCGAGGCGCTGCCCAACTGGGAGCACCGGGCGCTGCTCCAGGGGTTCCAGCACCCGACCCAGGCGGAGCTCACCGCGTCGTACGTCGGGCCGTACTTCGGCACCGTCCGCCAGGTGTGGGACCGGCGCGACAGCGAGCCGGCGCAGGAGTTCGTGATCCTGGCCTACCCGGCGTACCAGGTCAGCGAGGCGACCGTGGCGGCCACCGACGAGTGGCTGGCGCAGGAGGGGCATCCCGCTCCGCTGCGCCGGCTGGTCGCGGAGGGCAAGGACGGGGTCGTCCGCGCGCTCAAGGCCCGCTCCCGGGACGCGGCGGCTTCGTAGGCGCCGTTTCGCTTTCGACACGGGCGCCCGCTTCTGGCGGGCGCCCGTTCGCTTGGCCGGTCCGCGGGCGCTCGCGCCGGCGGACGTGGGCGGGATCGTGGACCGCGGAGGGTGCGGCTGCGGGAGCAGCGGCCCGGACCACGACGGACAGAGCGGTAGCCCAGGTCTGTCTCGTTGCCTAGATCAACTAGCGCGACGCGCGAGCGTCGGTAGGCTGAGGCACGAGGAGGTGGTTCAGCGTGGCACCCCGACTCGAGGCGCCGGACCGGCCGTGGATGGAGACCGACCTGCGCGCGATCCCCCGAGACAATCACCGCTACGAGATCATCGATGGCGCGTTGCACGTCAGTGCCCCACTCGACGACGACCACCGGCGGTTGGTCGAGCACGTGGCCGGCGACCTGCGCACGGCCGTACCGCCCGGTTGGACCGTCACCAGCGGCGTCGGCCTGCACGCGGGCGCCAGCTACCTGACCCCGGACGTCACCGTGCTGCTCCCCGGCACGCCCAAGGGCGGCACCTGGGTCGAGTCGGCCGATGTCGCGCTCGTGGTCGAGGTGGAGTGCCCGAGCAGCCGCCGTTTCGACCGGTGCGTCAAGCCCGGCCTGTACGCCGACGCCGGCATCGACGCGTTCTGGCGGATCGAACGCACCAGCAACGGCCCGGTGGCGCACCTCTACGCGCGCGCCGCTGTTGGTCACTACGACCTGCACCGGAGCGTCAATCCTGGGGAGTGCGTGACGGCCGAGCTGCCGTACGCGGTGCAGGTGGCGCCGGCGACCTGGCCCATGCCGTCGTCGTCCGGAGCGGCGTCGCCCAGACCGGCGGCGTCGCGGGACGACTAGGCCCTGTCGCAAGATGGCTAGGCCCCTAGCAGATGAGGGCTTGATCGGGGCGTTTTCCACAGGCTGCCCCGCTGTCCACAGGTAGGCGGCGGGCGGTGGCGGCCGGCCGGTGGGCGGGCCGATCCTGTCCGTCATGAGCGACGTGTACGACGAGGCCGCCCAGCGCGTGGCGACCGGGGCCGACCTCGATCGCCTCCGCGCGGCGGTCCGGGTGCTGCCGCCAATCGCGGTGCTGACCCACCACACAGCCGCGATGCTCTACGGCTTCGGCGTCGTCCCGACCGACGCGCTGCACATCGCGCTCCCGGCCGGCGCCCCCATCCCGCAGCGGCGGGGCGTCGCCGCGCATGGGGCGGTGCTCCCTTTCGCCGACGTGCGCGACGTGTTCGGGCTGCGTTGCCTCGGCCCGGCCCGGTGCGCGGTCGACCTCGCCCGGCAGCTCGACCGCCTCGACGCGCTCGCCGTGCTCGACGCCGCCCTGCGTGTGGGCGCCTGCACCGCCGAGGAGCTGACCGACGAGGTGCTCCGGCACGACCGCCTCCGCGGCGTGCGGCAGGCCCGCGAGCTGGTGCGGCTCGCCGATCCGCGGGCGACCTGCCGGCAGGAGAGCCACCTGCGGCTGATCCTGCACGACGGGCTTCTCCCGGCGCCCGAGCCGCAGCTCGCGGTGCACGACGAGGCAGGCGGGGTCCGGTGCCGGATCGACCTCGCATACGCGGAGGAGCGGGTCGGCGTCGTCTACGACGGCGACACGCGCTTCGACCAGTCCCGGCACAACTGGCTGGAGACCCGGGGCTGGCGGCTGCGTTACTTCACCGACGACGATCTGTACAAAGACCCCGACCACGTGGTCCAGACCGTCCGCGCCGCGCTCTACCATCCGCGATGAGCACGGCCGCCCGGCTCCCCCGATCAGAAGAGGGTCAGCTCGTCGCGCTCGATGCCGCGCAGCTTGTCGTAGTCGACGACAACGCAACGGATGCCCCGGTCCTCGGCCAGCACGCGCGCCTGCGGCTTGATCTCCTGTGCGGCGAAGACACCGGCCACCGGCGCGAGCAGCGGGTCGCGGTTGAGCAGCTCGAGATAGCGGGTCAGCTGCTCCACGCCGTCGATCTCCCCGCGGCGCTTGACCTCGACCGCGACGGCGGCGCCCGCGGCGTCCCGGCAGAGCAGGTCGACCGGCCCGATCGCGGTCATGTATTCGCGCCGCACCAGCGTGTAGCCGTCACCGAGCGTGGTCGGGTTGGCGGCCAGCAGCTCCTGAAGGTGCGCCTCGACACCGTCCTTCTGGAGGCCCGGGTCGATGCCCAGCTCGTAGGAGGTGTCCTGGAAGATCTCCTCCAGCGTGATGCGCAGCTCCTCGCCGGCCTTGTTGACCACGCGCCACACGCCGGGCGCCTCCTCCAGACGGCAGGGCGGACTCATCCAGTTGAGCGGCTTGTAGGCCCGGTCGTCGGCGTGGATCGACACCGACCCGTCCGCCTTCACCATGAGCAGCCGCGTAGCCGGCGGCAGGTGTGCCGAGAGCCGTCCGACGTAGTCCACCGAGCACCGCGCAATCACCAACCGCACCCGAAGAGACTAGCCAAGCGGGCGCGCCCCGCCCCGCAGGCCCCACGGACCACACGTTCGCGAGTCGATCTACCAGCCGGAGAGCCGGACATACTGGCGCGGCGATGCGATGCTGGGACACGTGTTGGAAGCGCTCACCGGGACGGGCCTGGCCGCCTCAGCTGGGCTGAACGCCTACATTCCCCTGCTCACGATGGGTCTGCTGGCGCGCTACACCGATCTGATCGAGCTGCCGAGCAGCTGGAGCTGGCTGGGCAACGGCTGGGTCGTCACGATCCTGGCGGTGCTGCTCGCGGTCGAGTTCTTCGCCGACAAGATCCCGATCGTCGACAGCGTCAACGACGTGGTGCAGACGGTCGTGCGCCCCACGGCGGGCGGGCTCGCGTTCGGCGCCGGCTCCAGCTCGGAGACCGTGACGGTGAGCGACCCGGGGCACTTCTTCTCCTCCAACCAGTGGGTTCCGGTGGCGGTGGGCGTGCTGATCGCCCTCGGCGTGCACGGCATCAAGGCGGCCGCCCGCCCGGTCATCAACACGGGCACGGCCGGAGTCGGCGCGCCCGTGGCAAGCACGGCGGAAGACTTCACCAGCGTGTTCATGTCGGTGATCGCGATCGTGCTGCCGTTCCTGGTGCTCTTCTTCCTCGTCGTGATCGTGCTCATGTTCGTCTGGCTGATCCGGCGGCGGCGAGAGCGCAAGCGCGAGCGCCAGGCCGCGCGGGCTGCCGGCTTCCGCGTCTGACCGAAGGCTCGCGGCCGCCCACAGTTGCCGTTGGCCGGGCTCTGGGGCGTCGCCGGCTGGACCTCGGCCTTCCTGCCCGAGAGCGCCGAGGAGGTGGCCGGCCCATGTGCCCGGCCACCTCCCCCGACTGGTCACTCCCAGCGGAAGAACCGTGCCGCCAGCGCCCCTGTCACCAGCAGATAGCCGACCATCACCACCAGGTGCAGCGCGGACGGGAAGGTGCCGCTCCACGCGTCCTGCATCGCCTGCGAGGCGGCGCCCAGCGGCGTGAAGTCGCTGATCCGGCGCACCACGTCAGGCATGACCGGTCCGGGCGTCCACACGCCGGCGAAGAAAATCATCGGGAAGTAGACGAGCATGCCGATCCCGGTCGCGGTCTTGGCGCGCGGCGCGAGCGCCGCGATCAGCAGGCCGACGGCAAACATCGCGGCGATACCGAGGACCAGCGCGATCAGGAAGCCTGGCACCTGCTGGGGCAGGTCGACGCCGAAGGCGGCCACGCCCACGGCCACGGCCAGCGCGACCGCGACGAGCGTCGCGGCACCGTTGACCAGAAGCTGCGCGCCGAGCAGGTTGACCGGGCCGACCGGCGTGGTGGAGAGCCGGCGCAGGACGCCCCGCTCCCGGTAGGTGGCGAGGTAGGTCGGCATGCCGCTCACAGCGAGCGTCGCGATCGCCATGGCGAGCAAAATCGGCACGTAGATGTCGATCGGCCGGAGCCCGTCGAGGTCGTCGGCGACGTCGCGAAAGCCGGGGAGCGCGAAGCCGAGCAGGAGCAGCAGCACGGCCGGAAACGCGACCCCCATGACGAGGTTCATCGAGTCCCGCAGGAAGAGCTTGGACTCCACGATGGTCATTCGGCCGACTGCGGATGACATGGTGTTACACCCCGATCTCGTGGCCGGTGAGGGCCAGGTACGCGTCTTCGAGCGTGGCCCGGTCGAGCCCGCGCTCGGCCTCGACCTTGGCGATGAGCGCGGCCGGTGTGTCGACCGCGACGGTGCGGCCCGAGTCGATCACCGCGACCCGGTCGCAGAGGCGCTGCGCCTCGTCCATGAAGTGGGTGACCAGCAATACGGTGACGCCCCGGTTGCGCACGCTCTCGATGAGCGCCCAGGTCTCCCGCCGTGCCGCCGGGTCGAGCCCGGTGGTCAGCTCGTCCAGCACGGCGACCTGGGGATTGCCGATGAGCGCGAGCGCGATCGACAGCCGCTGCTTCTGCCCGCCGGAGAGCGTGCCGAAGCGGGCGTTGCGCCGCGCGGAGAGCCCGAGCACGTCGAGCAGCTCGCGCCAGTCGGCGGGGTCGCGGTAGAAGGAGCTGTAGAGGTCCAGCGCCTCCCACACGCGGATCTTCTCCGGCAGCTCGCTCTGCTGGAGCTGCACCCCGACCAGGTTGCGCAGCTCGGCACCGTCGCGGTCCGGGTCCTTCCCGAGCACGCGCACCGAGCCGCCGTCGCGCTGCCGCAGCCCGCTCAGGCACTCCACCGTGGTCGTCTTGCCCGCGCCGTTCGGCCCGAGGATCCCGAAGATCTCGCCACTGTCCACTGTAAACGTCACGTCGGCCACGGCGGTGGTCTCGCCGTACCGCTTCTGCAGGTTGGAAATCTCGATGACCGGCATGGTCCCTCCCCGGATCAACCCGAAACCTTCTTGATGCTGACCGCGCGAACGAGCGCGAAGTTGACGAGCCAGGCGACCGCGATGGAGGCCACGGCGACGAGCACTCCGACCGGGAGCGCCGGCGGTTCGAGGCCAAGCCCTTCGTTGATGCCGAGGCCGAGCCAGAGCGAGTCGAACATCGTCTCCGTGACGACGGCCGGCACCACGCTCACCGGGATCAGCGCGATGCCCACCAGCGCGCCGAAGCGGTAGAAGAAGGTGCCAAGCAGCCAGCCGCAGCACAGGTACACGGTGCCGACGAGCAACTCCTCGACGAGCGTGATCATCCCGTCGCCGAGTGACCGCACCGGATACGGATCCTCAAGGCCTCCGAAGAGATCGCCGGCGGAGTAGATGGCGTACTCGATGGCAAACCCGAGCGTCATGGTCACCGCGTAGACCACGGCGACGGCGACGATGCAGATCGAGGCACCCAAGGCGAAGTCGCGGCGGGTGACCCCGTTTCCGATGTACATCGGCAGGTACACCGTCGTGAGCATCACCCCGACCGCGAGCAGGAAGTACTTGGGAGCCGAGCCGCCGGAGGTGGCCCAGATGCTGACCTCCGTGTCGGCGACGGTCAAGACCACAGTCATGATCAACGCGTAGACGGCGAACATGATGGCCCAGTAGTAGGCAACCATCGGCAGTCCGGCGCGAAACTGGGCGCGCGCGACGATCAAGGCGGTGTTGCGGCGGGGTCCCCGAGGAAACGTGGTGCGAAGCGGAGCGCTTTCTTGGGGTGCTTTCATCGCCGTTCCTCAGCAGTCAGGTGGACGAACAGGTCCTGGAGCCCGACCGGCCCCAGGTCGAGGCCCGCCTCGCGAGCCCGGCCCCGCTCCTCGTCGGTGAGCTGGCCGTAGATGGTGGTCGAGCGGGTGCTGCCCAGCCGCTGATCGCCGAGGATCGTGCGCCCGGCGGTGAACGCGTCCACCGCCTCAGCCGGCCCGGTCACAGCGACGCCGCGGGAGCGTAGGGTCTCCGTCTCCTCGTGCGCCACGAGCCGCCCCTTGTCGAGGATCACGACTTCCTCGAAGAGGGAACCGACCTCCTCGATCAGGTGCGTGGAGACGATGATCGTGCGCGGGTTGGCGATGTAGTCGTTGAGCAACTCGTCGTAGAACGCGTACCGCGAGGGGGCGTCCATGCCCAGGTACGACTCGTCGAAGATGGTCAGCGGCGCCCGCGCGGCGAGCCCGAGCGTGACGCTGAGCGCCGACTTGGCACCCCGGGAGAGGCCGCCGACACGCTTGCGCATCGGCACGTCGAAGCGCTCGACCAGCGCCTGCGCGTACTCCTCGTCCCAGTTGGGGCGCAGCGCTCTGGCCAGCCGGAACACAGTCTCCACGCGGTCGGTGTCCTGCGCGTCGACCCGGTCGCGCACGAAGCACATCTGCCGGGTGAGCGCGGCGTTTTCGAAGGGCTCCGCGCCGTCCACGAGGACCGTGCCGCTGGTCGCCCGGCGGAACGCGGCCACGATGGAGAGCAGGCTGGTCTTGCCCGAGCCATTGCGCCCGAGGAGTCCGTAGATCTTGCCGCCGTCCAGCCGGAGCGTGAGATCGTCGACGGCCACCGTGTCGCGGTATCGCAAGGTGAGGTTCTTGACCTCGACGGAGAGAGTCACTTCGCCCCCTCGATCCGGCGGACGATCTCGTCCAGGGAGATGCCGATCACGCGCGCCTCCGCGATCATCGCGTCGACGACCTCCTCGAAAAAGCGCTCACGCCGCTCCGCGCGAAGCTTCTGCTGGGCCTCCGGGCTGACGAACATGCCGATCCCGCGCCGTTTGTAGAGGACGCCCTCCTCCACCAACTGCTGGAAGCCTTTGGCCGCGGTGGCGGGATTGATCCGGTAGAAGCTCGCGTACTGGTTGGTGGACATGACTTGCTCGTCCTCCCCAAGTGCCCCGCTCAGGATGTCCTCTTTGATCTTGTCGGCGATTTGCAGATAGATCGGACTCCGGTCGTCGAACACGGGAGCACCTCAAGGTTCATAGGTTCATTACTTGACTAATGAACCGTAGCACCGAAGAACCGCGCCTGTCCACCCGTGGCCGGCCAGGCGCCCGCCACGTGCGCGGCGTCCGCGCGACAGCCCTCGACGCCACAAGGCGAGGTTGTGGACCGCGGAGGGTGAGGCCGCGGGAGCGGCGGTCTGGGCCACGGCGGACATCGCGGTAGCCCAAGATCTCCGGTGGTGACCGCCGACCTTGCCGGCCTCTCAGGGCCGGGCGCCCAGCGGTCGCGGGCTAGCGGGAGCGGAGAAACGCGGGGACGCCGGCGACCGCCGCCACCTCGTCGCCACGGAGGCGGGACTTGAGCGTGAGGAAGCCGTCATAGCCCGCGCAGGAGAGCGCGGTGAGGACGGACGGCCAGTCCAGATGCCCCGCACCAGGCTGGAATCCGTTGGAGTCGCCGACGTACACGTGCCCCACGAGCCGACCGGCGACCCGGAGCGCGGCGCCCGGGTCGTCCTCCTCGATGTTGAGGTGGAACGTGTCCACCGCCACGCCCAGCCCGCCCATGCAGAGCCCGCCGGTGCCCACCGCGCGGACCAGTTCGGCGGCCCGGTCGAGGCGGTTGACCATGTGCTCCTCGTACCGGTTGAGCGGCTCCAGGAAGAGTCGCACGCCCTCCTTCTCGGCATGCCGGCCCAGCTCGGAGAGGCCCTCGACGAGCACCTCGCGGTCGCCGTCGGCACTCCGCGGCGGGCGGAACGGCGGCAGCTGGAGCGAGAACATGCCGCGCGAAGCCGGCGTCACCACACCCCGCCCGCCAAGGTCAGCCATCACCGAGAGCTGCGACTTCACCTGGTCGATCGCGTCCCGCCGCAGCTCGCGGTCGAAGGCGCCGAAGAAGTGCCGCATGTCCACGGTCGCCATGGGCAGCACGACCCCGTCGCGGACCGCGCGGCGCAGCTCGGGGAGGCGCTGGCGGAAGGCGTACGAGCCGCGGCCCCGCAACTCGATCGCGTCGTAGCCGGCCCGCACGGCGAACTCCCACTTGTCCTGCAAGCGGGCGCCGGGCAGGAGGTGCTCCAGACACGCGATCTTCACGGGAACCCCCTCCCATGCGGTGGCTCTACTACAGATTACGCAAATGTGACAATTTGTCCGGCGAGCGACACAGCGGCAAAGCGTGACGATCCAGTCCACATCAGGGCGAATACGGATAAGATTGCACCGTTTGTCCGTCAAGGGGGTTGCCAGTGGCGAGCGTCGCCGAGGTGAAAGCGGCCATCGATGCCGCGATGCAGCACGTGCAGGAGGGCCAGGAGGCCGTCCGGGCGGCCAACGAGAAGCTCGGCGAGGCGCAGCTCAGCCTCGCCGCGGCGGTCGAGGGCAGTGGGCACGAGTCGGTCACCTCCGCGCAGGCCGCCCTCGCCCAGGCGGCCAACGAGCTCGAGGACTGCCTCACCGCCACGCTCGGCGCGATGGACCAGGCCCAGCAGTACGCCGCCGCTCTCTGACGCCATGAGCGAGCGAATCATCGAGCCGGGCGCGTCCGGTGCCTCATGGCCGCCCGGGGCGAAGCGAGGGCGGCCATGAGTTCGCTGCTGCACGCACTCGCGTACCGGATCCAGGAGGTCGGCGAGGAGCTGCCGGTGGGGCAGGTGGCCACCGCCGCGGACCGGCTCCGCACCGCCAACGGGCTGCTCGCCTGGGTGATGCGCGCCAGCGCCACCACCGCGCCCACGCCCACGCTCACCGCCGCGGGCGAACACCTCGACCACGCCGCCGGCGCCATGCTCGCCGCGCGCGAGGCACTGACCGGGTACCTGGTCTCGATCGGGCTGCCCCGCGACGCCGTACCCCCGCCGGATCGCGACTGGCAAGCGGCGCTGGCGCCGGCCGCGCCACGCCGAGCGCCTGCGGACGCCGCGCCTGCGACGCTGACCCACTTCTGGGCCGACCGGGTCGACGAGCTGACCGAGTGGTCAGGCAGCCGGCCGGAGTGGGGCGCGGAGTCCACGGTGGACCTGCTGCACCGCTGCGCGAAGGCGGTGCCCGACGAGGACCGCCGCCGCCTGCGCCGGGAGCTGGTCGCGGTGGACCCGGCCGTGGGCCTGGCACTCTCCGCCGTGGCACCGGCGCCGCTGCGCTTCCTCGCCGCGGAGATGGTCGGCCATCCACCCTCCATAGAGGACCTTCCCCGGGTACGGAAGGAGGTCCTCCCCCGCGTACGCAAGCTGCTGCCGGCGCTCGACGACATCGTGGTGGACGAGTTGCTGGCCCGCGCCTGCCACGCCCCGCCGCCCGAGCGCGAGGCGGACAGCGAGCGGACGCATCCGGTCGACGCGGCGGTGACCTCGGCCGTACTCGTGGGCATCCTGCTCGAAGCCACCGACCGCGAGCCGGACGAGCTGGCCAAGGTGGCCGAGGAGCTGCGCCGCCGCGAGGAGGACGAGAAACGCCGGGGGGACGAAAAACGCCGGGGGGACGAAAAACGCGGGGAGAAGGAACGCCGTGGCTAACGGTCGGCACGGCATCGTGGCGGGGGTCCGGCGCGACCTGGCGGCGGCGCGCGGCCTCACCCGGGCGGCACTCGGCGCGGCGGAAGTGGAGCGCGACGAGGCGCACCGCCACCGCGACGAGGCGCACGCCCAGCACAGCGAGCGGCTCGCCGCCCTGGCCGAGGCGCGCGAAGCGGCCCGCCGGGACATCCGCGCCCACTTCGAGCGCGACGCGGGCGCGCTCGCCGAAGACCTGGTGGCGGTCGCCGCGGCGTGCGCACCGGGCGCGGCGGGCGCCTCGTGGCGCACCTGGCGCCCCACCGAGCCAGAACGCGGGCGGCGCCCCGGGCTCTTCCGCATCGGCACGCTCGGCCAGGAGCGGACGGCCGGCACGATCCCGGCGCTGGTGCCACTGCTCGACCTGGCACACCTCTCGTTCAGCGGCGATACTTCCACAGTGGACGGCGTGATCGCCGGCCTGCTGCTGCGCGTGCTGGGCAGCACTCGCCCCGGCGAGGTGCGCCTTACCGTGTACGACCCCGAGCAGCTCGGCGGGAGCCTGGCCGGGTTCGCCCCGCTGGGCAACGCCGACCTGCTCACCTTCGTGGGGCCGGGCGGTCTCACCGGGATGCTCGACGAGCTGGTGGAGCAGATCCGCCGGATCAACGAGAGCGTGCTGGCCGGCGAGTACGCGTCGCTGGCCGAGCTGACCGCCGCCACCGCCGCCCGCCGCCCCGAGCCGTGGCGCCTCGTGGTGCTGCTCGGCGACGCGGCCACCGCCGCTGACCTCACCGCCGCCCAGCGCGCGCAGCTCGACCGGATCGTGCGTACGGGCGTGGCGTGCGGCGTACACGTGCTCGCCCGAGGGCTGCCCGTCGAGGCGCACCTCACGGTCGAGCATGTCGCCGTGTACGGGGGCACCGCCGCCTGCCGCACCACCGGCGACCTCCCGGTGCGCCTCGACCAGCCGCCCGCCGCGGACCGGGTCGCCGCGGCCTGCCGGGAGCTGGCCGAGCTGCTGCTCGCCGGGCCGCCGCCGGCGCAGTTCGCCGATCTGGCGCCAGAGAAGCTCTGGACCGAGTGCTCCGCCACCGGGCTGGCCGCCCCGCTCGGCGACGGGCCGGACGGTGAGCTGGTCGAGGTGCTGCTCGGCGACGACCCGCCGCACGCGCTGATCGGCGGTCCCTCCGGCTCCGGCAAGACAAACCTCATCTACGCCTGGCTGGGCTCGCTCACCGCCCGGTACGCCCCCGACGAGTTGGCGCTCTACCTGCTCGATTTCAAGGAGGGAGTGTCGTTCGCCCGCTTCGCGCCCGGGCGGCGGGACCCGAGCTGGCTGCCCCAGGTGCGGCTGGTCGGCGTCAACGTCAACGGCGACCGCGAGTTCGGGCTGGCGCTGCTCCGCCACCTCGGCGAGGAGCTGCGGCGGCGGGCACACGCCGCCAAGCGCCACGAGGCCACCAAGCTCGCCGAGCTGCGCGCCGAGGACCCGAGCGGGCACTGGCCGCGGATCGTGGCGGTGATCGACGAGTTCCAGGTGCTGCTCGCCGGGCGCGACGCCGTCGCCCAGGAGGCCGTCACGCTGCTGGAAGACCTGGCCCGCCGCGGCCGCTCCCAGGGCATCCACCTCGTGCTCGCCTCGCAGGACGTATCCGGCATCGAGGCGCTGTGGGGGCGGTCCGCCCTGGTCGCCCAGTTCACGCTCCGCATCGCGCTCCCCAAGGCCCGGCGCATCCTGGCCGAGACCAACCTGGCCGCCGACGTCATCCCCCGCTTCCACGCGGTGGTCAATGCCGATTCCGGGGTACCCGATGCCAACCGCATCGTCCGCCTCCCCGACGCCAGCGACCGGGGTTCGTGGCGGGCGCTCCAGGAGAAGCTGTGGCACGCCCGCCCGGAGGGCCTGGAGCCGCCCCGCCTCTTCGACGGCGACGCGGTGCCGCCCTATCCGGCCGAGGTCACTGTGGACGGTGCGATACTCGGCGAGACGATCGACGTGCGGCCCCGCCCCGCGGTGCTTCGCCTCCCCCGCGCCCCCGGCCGCAACCTCGCCGTACTCGGCACGCGCGTCGAGGAGGCCTGCGCGATCCTGGGCGCCGCAGGCCGCTCACTGGCCACTGTGGACCACGAGACGCGCTTCAGCGTCGTGTGCCTGGACGACGACGCCTCACCCGCCGCCGGCCTGCTGCACGCCGCACTCCCCGGTGCCCGCTGGTACGACGCCGACACCGCCCCCGAACTGCTCGCCGAGGTCGCCGGGACGCTGGACGGCCCGCCCGCCGCGATCCCACACTTCATCATCGGGTACGCCTGGGACGCCGCCGGCGGGCAACTACCCCACCTGCGCAGCATCCTGGCCCGGGGCCCCGAGCACCGCGTACACGTGCTCGGCTGGTGGCGCGGCGTCACCCGCCTCCGCGACGACCTGGGCGGCGTGGGCGCACGCTTCGACGCGATCGGCGCGTGGGTCGCACTCGACGTACACGGGGGCGAACTCGCCCCACTCTCCCCCCAGCCCGGTGGGCCGGCCTGGTATCCACGCCAGCACCGCGCCCTCTTCTTCGACCGCTCCGTGCACCGCGCGCCCGAGGTCATCATCCCGTACGGGGTGGGCGTGTGACCGCACGTCACGCTCCACTCCCGCTGCCGGGCAGGGCCGCGGCTCCGACGCGCCCGGCAGGTCCCCCACGTGGCGTCCGGGCGCCCGCGCCAGGCCGGGCCACGGCGCAAGGCCAGGGCGCGGCGCAAGGCCAGGGCGCGGCGCAAGGCCAGGGCGAGGTTGCTGTCGAGAGAGGCTCCGCTCTGCTCTCCTGGAGGAAACACCTGTTGTCCGATAGCCGGACGGTTGCTGGTTCCCATGGGGAAGCAGAGCTTCACGCCAGGTCGCGCCCTATTGACGAGCAGGTGGCGCGGTGAATGCGGTCGAGTACCGGCACCTCGTCGAGGCGCTGGCGGCGGCCGCGAGCCGGCGGGATGCCGAGCTGGCCGCCGCCGAGCGGAGCTATCAGGACGGCGCGGCTGCCGTGACGGCGGCGTTGGCGCGGGCCGACTCGGCTGCCGATGAGGCCGACCGGCGGGCCACGGCGGCCGCGGGCATGGTGATCGAGGTAGACCGGGAGGCGGCGCGGCTCTGGGACGGGCTGCGCCGGGCCGGCGGATGGTGGAGCCGGCGCGTCGGGGAGTTGCCGCTGCCCGCCGCCGAGGCTGATCTCGTGACGGCCGGGCAGCCTGCCACGCGGGGAGGCAGGACAGCGCTCGGAGCCGGCGAGGCGCCCCTGGGAGCGGGCAGGGCGGCGCTCGGAGCCAGCGAGGCGACGCTGGGAGCTGGCAGGGCGGCTCTGGGAGCTGGCAGGGCGGCTCTGCCAGCCGGCCGGGAGGCGCCGCCACACACCGGCGACCGGTCAGGCGGTGACACCGGGCGGGAGCCAAGCCCCACCGCGCGGCGAGACGCGGTCGTCGGCGCCGGGGCGGAGGCGGTGGCCCTGCTGGACTCCGCCGCCAAGCGGATCGACCAGATGCGGCGAGGGGCGCCCCGGGCACCGCTGCCCCGATGGCTCCTGCCGCTCCTGCCGCCGCTCGGCGCTGTCGCCGCGACGATGACCGGGCTGGTCGCGGGCGGGCTGGTGACGCTGGCGCACTTCGAGTCGGGGCTGACCTGGCCGCTGCGGTTGCTGGGCTGGCTGACGTTTCTGATCGCGCCGTTCACCGGAGTGCCGCCGGCCGCGCTGTGGGTGGGGCGGCAGTTCGGCAGCCGGCTGGATACCGGGGCGATCGGGCTCATCGTGCTCGGCGGCATGGCCGCCGGCTGCGGGCTGTCGCTGCTCTTCGCGCGCTGACCCCGGAAGCCCCGACAACCGCGCACTGCCCCTGGAAGCCCGGCAACCGCGCTGCCCCTGGAAGGCCGACGACCGCGCTGCCCCTGGAAGGCCGACGACCGCGCTGATCCTGGGAGCTGACAACCGCGCCGCCTGTGGAAGGCCGACAACGGCGCTGACCGGCGGGAGCCCGACGGCGCAGCCGGGCGACGGCAACAGCGCCGCCGCTAGCCAGCAGCCAAACCGTTTGCCTCCCGCACCACCGTCACCAGCTCGTCCATTATGGACGTCAGCGCGAAGTCGCGAGGGGTGAAGACCCGGGCCACACCGGCTTCGCGGAGCTTGGCGGCGTCCACCGGCGGGATGATGCCGCCGACCACCACGGGCAGGTCGGCGCGGCCGGCGGCCTTCAAGCCGTCCAGCACCGCGGGTACGGCGGCCAGGTGTGAGCCGGACAGCACCGACAGGCCCACGATGTCGACGTCCTCCTCGACCGCGGCGGCCACGATCTGCCCCGGCGTGAGACGGATGCCCTGGTACACCACCTCGAAGCCGGCGTCGCGCGCGCGTACGGCGATCTGCTCGGCGCCGTTGGAGTGACCGTCCAGGCCGGGCTTGCCGACCAGCAGGCGCAGCCGGCCCGTGCCCAGCTCACGTGCGGTCTCGCTGACCCGCGCGCGCACCCCGGTGAGCGTGGCGTCCTCGCGCATCGCGGACGACGCGGAGAGGCCGGTTGGCGCGCGGTACTCGCCGAACACCTCGCGGAGCACGCCGGCCCACTCGCCCGTGGTGACGCCGGCGCGTACACAGTCGAGGGTCGCGGGCATGAGGTTGTCGGCACCGGTGGCGGCGGCGCGGAGGGCGGCCAGCGCTACCTCCACAGTGGAAGGTTCTCGCCCGGCGCGCCACGAGACCACCGCCTCGGCGGCGGACCGCTCCACGGCCGGGTCGACCTGCTCGATGGCCTCGGCGCCGGAGGCGGTGAGCGGGGAGGGCTCGGTCTCGGTGAAGCGGTTGACGCCCACCGCCACGTCGGCGCCCGCCTCGAGCCGGCGGCGGCGCTCGGCGAGGGAGGCGACCAGGGCGCTCTTGAGATAGCCGGTCTCCACGGCCGCCACGATGCCGCCCAGGTCGAGTATCTTGTCCAGCTCGATCCGCGCGCCGTCCACAATGGAGTCCACAAGCGCCTCGACCACTCGCGAGCCGTCGAACAGGTCCGGGTATTCGAGCAGATCCGACTCGTACGCCAGGACCTGCTGCATCCGCAGTGACCACTGCTGGTCCCACGGGCGGGGCAGGCCGAGCGCCTCGTTCCACGCCGGGAGCTGCACGGCGCGCGCCCGGGCGGTGCGGGAGAGCGTGACGCCCAACATCTCCAGCACGATCCGCTGTACGTTGTTTTCCGGCTGCGCCTCGGTCAGGCCGAGCGAGTTGACCTGCACGCCGTACCGGAAGCGGCGCTGTTTGGGATCCCGCACGCCGTATCGTTCGAGCGTCAGCGTGTCCCACAGCCGCACGAAAGCCCGCATCTTCGCCATCTCCTCGACGAAGCGCACGCCCGCGTTGACGAAGAACGACACGCGCTGCACCACGTCGCCCATCCGCTCCGGCGGGACCTGGCCGCTGTCCCGTACCGAATCGAGGATGGCGACCGCGGTGGCGAGTGCGAAGCCCACCTCCTGGACCGGCGTGGCGCCCGCTTCCTGGAGGTGGTACGAGCAGACGTTGACCGGGTTCCACTTCGGAGCGTTCGCCACGGTCCAGGCGATCGTGTCGGTGGTCAGCCGGAGCGAGGGGCCAGGCGGGAAGATGTACGTGCCCCGGGAGAGGTACTCCTTGACGATGTCGTTCTGCGTCGTGCCGGTCAGCGCGCCGGTTGGCGCGCCCTGCTCCTCCGCCGCGACCACGTAGAGCGCGAGCAGCCACATGGCGGTGGCGTTGATGGTCATCGAGGTGTTCGCCTCGGCGAGCGGGATGCCGTCGAAGAGCGCGCGGGCGTCGCCGATGTGCGACACCGGCACGCCGACCCGTCCCACCTCGCCGGCGGCCAGCTCGTGGTCGGGGTCGTACCCGGTCTGGGTCGGCAGGTCGAAGGCGACCGAAAGGCCGGTCTGCCCCTTGGCCAGGTTACGGCGGAAAAGCGCGTTGGTGGCGGAGGCCGAGGAGTGGCCGGCGTAGGTCCGCATGACCCATGGACGGTCCCGCTCGGGAAGACGACTCTCCATGGCGGCAGTCTAAGTTACCGTTAAGTCACAAGAGCCGGTGAAAAAGCACACAGCCCGCCACCTGCGCCGACGCCACACTCCACGAGGGCGGCTCCCCGGCCGCGCGCCCGCCCAGTCATAGTGTCTGACCATGGGGAGCGAACTCGCGGTCTCGGTCAAGGGGCTGCGCAAGGCGTACGGTCGCATGGTCGCGATCGAGAGCCTCGATTTGGACGTCCGGCGAGGCGAGGTCTTCGCCCTCCTCGGCCCCAACGGCGCCGGCAAGACGACGACCGTGGAGATCCTGGAGGGATACCGCTCGCGCGACGGCGGCGAGGTGCGCGTGCTCGACCACGACCCGGCCCGCCCCACCGCCTACTGGCGTTCCCGGGTCGGGGTCGTACTCCAGGGCACCGGCGAGTTCGACGAGCTGACGGTCGGCGAGCTGGTGCACCACTTCGCCGCCTTCTACCCCAAGCCCGACAACCCAGACGAGGTCATCGAGCGGGTCGGGCTGCGCGAGAAGGCGACGGTCCGTACGCACGCGCTCTCCGGCGGGCAGAAGCGGCGGCTGGACGTGGCGCTCGGCATCGTCGGCCGCCCCGAGCTGCTCTTCCTCGACGAGCCGACCACGGGCTTCGACCCCGAGGCGCGCCGCGAGTTCTGGCAGCTAATCCGCGACCTGGCCGCCGCCGGTACGACGATCGTGCTGACCACGCACTACCTCGACGAGGCGGAGGCGCTCGCCCAGCGCGTGGGCGTGATCGCCAAGGGGCGGTTGGTCGAGGTGGCCGAGCCGAGCCGGTTGGGCAACCGGGAGAGCGCGCCGGCGACCGTCTCGTGGCGTACCCCGGATGGCGAGGTCGAGTCCGCGGAGAGCGCGACGCCGACGGCGCTGGTGGCCGAGTTGGCCGCGCGCTTCGGCGGCGAGGTGCCCGGCCTGACCGTCACCCGCCCCACGCTCGAAGACGTGTACCTGCGCATGATCGGAGGAGCGGCGTGAGCGTGGACCTGGCCCGGCGGCAGGGCATGCTGGAGGTCAAGCAGTTCGCGCGCAGCCGCGAGGCGGTCGTCTTCACGATGGCGTTCCCGGTCATCATGATCTTGATCTTCGCCTCGATCTTCAACGAAGAGATCGCGCCGGGCGTCAACTACACGCAGTACTTCATCACCGGCATGATCGCGACCGGCCTCATGACGGTCGGCTTCCAGAGCCTCGCCATCCAGATCCCCATCGAACGGGACAAGGGCGTACTCAAGCGCTTCCGTGGCACTCCGATGCCCAAATGGGTGTACTTCGCCGGCAAGGTCATCATGGTCGCCGCCATCGGCGTGGCCGAGATCGCGCTGCTGCTGGCCATCTCGATCGGCTTCTTCGACCTCCAGGCGCCCGCTTCGGCGGCGAAGTGGCTCACGTTCGTCTGGGTATCGCTCCTCGGGCTGAGCGCGTGCACGCTCTGCGGCATCGCGTTCTCCTCGGTGCCCCGCAACGCGCGCGGCGCGACCGCAGTCGTCACACCGGTCGCGCTCGTGCTCCAGTTCATCTCGGGCGTGTTCTTCGTCTTCACCGACCTGCCCACGTGGATGCAGCAGGTCGCGGCGATCTTCCCGCTCAAGTGGATGTGCCAAGGGCTGCGCTCGGTGTTCCTGCCCGACTCGTTCGCGACCGCCGAGCCCGCCGGCAGTTGGGAGCTGGGCAAGGTCGCGCTGATCCTGAGCGCGTGGTGCGTCATCGGGCTGGTGGTGTGCGTCCGCAGCTTCAGCTGGTCAAACAAGTACAGCCGCTGAGCGGTGACCACTAACCCTTGCCGGCTTCGCCGGCCCGGCTGACCAGCGGCCTTCGGCCGCCGGCGAACGTTAGTGGCCACCGCACGAGTGCCCAGCATGAACAGGCCATGAGGCGGGCGAGATGACCCCGCCCGCCCTGGCGGGAGCGGCATCAGTACTCGTAGAAGCCCCGCCCGCTCTTTCGGCCCAGGTCGCCCGCGGTGACCATGCGCTGGAGCAGCTCCGGCGGAAAGAACTTCTCGTCGGCGGTGTCGGTGTAGATGTTCTTCGTGGCGTGCAGCAGCACGTCGACGCCGGTCAGGTCGGTGGTCGCCAGCGGGCCCATGGCGTGGCCGAAGCCGAGCTTGCACGCGGTGTCGAGGTCTTCCGGCGTGACCACGCCCGACTCGACCAGCTTGACCGCCTCGACCACCAGCGCGACGATCAGGCGGGTCGTCACGAAGCCGGCGATGTCGCGGTTGACCACCACGCACGTCTTGCCGATCTCCTCGGCGAAGGAGCGGGCGGTCGCCAGCGCGGCGTCCGAGGTCTTGTATCCACGCACGAGCTCACAGAGCTTCATCATCGGTACCGGCGAGAAGAAGTGCGTGCCCACGACCGACTCGGGGCGCTCGGTGACCGCGGCGATCTGCGTGACCGGGATCGCGCTCGTATTGGTGGCGAGCACCGCCTCGGGCCGGCACACCTTGTCGAGCTGCCGAAAGACCTCCTGCTTGACGTCCAGCCGCTCGAACACCGCCTCGACCACGATGTCCGCCTCGGCCGCCGCCTCCAGGTCGGTGGTCGTGGTGATGCGGGCGAGCGCGGCATCGACGTCGCCGGGCTCGATCGCACCCTTGCTGGCGAACTTCTCCAGCGACTTCCTGATCGCCGCCGCGCCCCGTTCGGTCGCCACACTGTCGAGGTCACGAAGAGTGACCTGCCACCCCGCCTGCGCCGCCACCTGGGCGATGCCCGACCCCATCAGACCGGCCCCGATGACCGCCAGTCGACCCGCCATGCGTCACTCCTCACTCGCTAGCAATGCATGGATGCTAAACGACCATTCAGGATGACCTTGAGGTGTCACACTGACGCCATGGCGCTGGCCGACAGCTGGTACCTGGTCGGACCGCTGATCGCGTTCGCGGTCGTGGGCCTGATGGCCGTCGTGTTGCGATGGGCACTGGGGCGGGACGGGATCTCGCCGCCACCGCTGAGCGACGACTTCGGGCTGCTGCGAGTGGCCGCGCTTGTCGACCGGCTGGAGGTGGCCCAGGCCGTACGCAGGACGCTGCGCGAGGCCGGCATCCGCTCGACGATCTCGACCGGCCTCGACGGGCTGATCAAGATCCTCGTGTTTCCGGACGACGCCGGGCGGGCGCGGCGGGTACTGGAGCGCGACTCCTCGGCCTGACTCCCCCGCGCTGGCCCGCCCGCGTCTGCGGCCGGCTCCGGCTACTGGAACGTGAAGGTGGGCTCCTCGGGCGCCGCCGCCCGATCCACCTTGACGCCCAGCGCCCGCAGGTTGGGCACGAAATCCGGGTAGCCCCGGTCGATGTGGTGCACGTGCGAGATCTCGGTCATCCCGTCGGCACAGAGGGCGGCCATCACCAGCCCGGCCCCGGCGCGGATGTCGGTGGCCCGCACGGGCGCGCTGGAGAGCCGCTCGCGCCCCTGCACGACCGCGTGGTGGCCGTCGGTGCGGATGTCGGCGCCGAGCCGGACCATCTCGTTCACGAACATGAAGCGGCCGTCGAATATGTTTTCGGTCACGAGCGAGGAGCCGTCGCTGACCGCCGCGAGGCCGATCGCCATCGGCAGCAGGTCAGTCGGAAAGCCCGGGTACGGCAGCGTGACCACGTCGACCGCCGTCGGGCGCTGGTCCATCTGCACCCGGAAGGCGTTTGACCTGGTCTCGACCATCCCGCCGGCCGAGATCACCTTGTCGAGGGCGATCTCCAGGTGACCCGGGTCGACGCCGGTCACGGTGACATCTCCCTGGGTCATCGCCGCGCCGAAGGCCCACGTGCCGCCCACGATGCGGTCGCCGATCGTGGCGTGATTGACCGGGCGCAGGTCGGTGACGCCCTGCACCCGCAGCGTGGAGGTGCCGGCGCCCTCGATCCGCGCGCCCATCCCGATGAGCATGTCGCAGATGTCGACGATCTCGGGCTCGCGGGCCACGTTGTCGATCACCGTCTCGCCGCGCGCCAGCACGGCCGCCATCAGCAGGTTTTCGGTCGCGCCCACGCTCGGGAAGTCGAGCCAGATCGTGGCGCCCCGCAGGCCGCGCGGCGCCGAGGCGATCACGAAGCCATGCTCACCGGTGATCTCGGCGCCCATCCGGGCCAGCCCGTCGATGTGCATGTCGAGCCCGCGCGAGCCGATCGCGTCGCCGCCCGGATGGGCGACCCGCACGAACCCCCGCCGCGCGAGCAGCGGCCCGAGCACGCAGATCGAGGCACGCAGGCGGCGTACCAGGTCGTAGTCGGCCTCGGTGCCGGTCGCCTCGGGCACGTCGATCGAGACCGCGTCGCCCGCGTACTCCACCGTGCAGCCGAGCCGCCGGAGCACCTCACCCATGATCGCGATGTCCGTGATCCGTGGGATGTTGCTCACCACGCTGCGGCCGGGCGCCAGCAGCGCCACCGCCATCAGCTTGAGCGCCGAGTTCTTGGCGCCGACGACGTGTACCTCGCCCGCCAGTCGGGCTCCGCCCATCACCTGGATCACATCCACGTCGGCCATCGTAGAAGCCTCACTCACCGCCGTCTCGGCGGCCGTGAGAGCTGACGGTCGTACGCTAAGGCTCATGGCAGTCCACCTCACCAGGATCTACACGAAGGCTGGCGACACCGGCGCCACCCGGCTCGTCAACAACGAGCAAGTGTCGAAGACCCACCCGCGAATCGCGGCGTACGCCGACGTCGACGAGTGCAACGCCGCCATCGGGGTCGCGCTCGCTCTCGGACAGTTGTCCGACGACGTGCGGGGTGTGCTCTCCACGGTGCAGAACGATCTCTTCGATGTGGGCGCCGACCTCGCCAACCCGGAGACCGCCGGCGAGACCCCGGCGCTGCGGGTCACCGAGGAGTACGTGACGCGCCTCGAAGGCTGGTGCGACGAGTTCAACGCACGGCTGTCCACACTCGACTCCTTCGTATTGCCGGGCGGCACACCGGGCGCCGCGCTGCTGCACGTGGCGCGCACGGTGGCGCGTCGCGCCGAGCGCGCGGCGTGGACTCTGGTCGAGACCGATCCGGAACGAACCGGCACCCTCCCGGCAAAGTATCTCAATAGGCTCTCGGATTTGCTGTTCATCCTGGCGAGAACGGCAAATCCGGCTGGCGACGTGGTCTGGGTGCCGGGCGCCAACCGGTGAGGCTGGCAGGGCTGGTCGCCGGACTGCTCGTGCTCACCTCCTGCTCGTCGGCACCGTCGCCGGCACCACCTCCCACCATGCCCTGGCGCGAGGTCACGCTCCCCGCCGCCGACGCGACCGTCCAGGACGTCGCGTTCTGCGACGACCACTGGCTCGCCGTGGGCGGCCTCCCGACCGGCCCCGCAGCCTGGATGAGCGCTGACGGCACGACCTGGACCGGGGTACGGCTGGAGCCGGTCAGCTTCTACGGCCGGCAGAGCACGCTCTCCAGCGTGGCCTGCCGGGGCGCCGACGCGGTGGCGGTGGGCGCCGCCTCGGGCGGTGCGCACGGCAACCCCCGCACGAGCACGTGGCGCAGCCGCCCGGACGGAAGCTGGCTTGAGCACGAGCCGGCGTTCACCCAGTTCGGGGGAGCGGATTCGGTAGGCGTTGGCGCGGCGGCCGCCTCACTCGGCGCACCCCCAACCTGGGCGATCGTCGGCAACTGGCTCGGCCCCGACGGCTCCCCCGGCCCGGCGCTGTGGCACTCGGCCGACGGCGCCACCTTCCAGCGCGCGCTGGTGGCCCCGGGGTCCGCCGCGCGGGGCACCGCCGTCGCCCCGCTCCCCGGCGGCGGCTGGCTGGTCGCGGGCGAGGCGTACGGCACCACGCTCACCGGCGCCTCCTGGACCTCCCCCGACGGCGCGACCTGGACCCCCGCACCGGTCGGCGGCCCGCTCGCACTCCTCACCCCGTACGCCGACGGGACCCTGGCGGTGGGCTCGGCCGGCGCGTGGTGGCACGACGGCACCGCCTGGCAGCGCCGTGGCGGCTTCGGCGAGGCGGCCGGCTGGCGCTTCCTGGGTCTGGCCGCCGCGGGCGACCTCAGCGTGCTGACGGCCGCGGCCGGCGCGTCCTGCCGGATGTGGACGTCACGCGACGGCGGCACGACGTGGCAGGAGGTCGCGATGCCCGCACCGGTGCCGGTGTCGGCCGAGACCGTGGCCGCCACCGCCGTGAGCGGCGACACCATCCTGCTCGCCACAGACGACGGCACGCGCGCCCGCCTCTGGCTCAGCACGCTGGCGTGAGCGGCGGCGAGGCTGAGGCGACGCGACCGGGGCCGCCGGCCCTAGTAGGTGGCCAGGGACGAAGAAACCGCCCCGGGCGGGGCGGCTTCCAGCCACGACATGAATCCGGTCACCGTCGACTTGGCCATGGCGATCTCGACGGGCGCCTGGTGGCTGAGACAGCGCAGGATCACCCAGTCGGCGGGCATGCTCATCAGCTCCTGCCCCTCCGGCTTGCGCCGGCGCTCGACCACCAGGCCCTGACGGGACAGGCAGCGCTTGGGACGGATGGCGAGGCTGAACATGCGGTAGAAGCGCAGCTCGTCACCGACGAAGCGGCCGAACCCCGGCGACCAGCCACGCCCGTCGAGCATGGTGGAGACGCGCAGGTTGAGCTTGATCGTGCCGGAGCCCGCCATCAGCGCACGGCGGACGAAGAGGACCGCCAGGAAGGCGAGCAGGATGAGAACGCCGACCCCGATCCATTCCAAGACCAGCATCGGCGTGCGGTCAGCGAGCCGCTGGTGTGGCCGGCTCCGCGCTCTCGGCTAGCACCGTCACGCCCGACTCGGTGACGGAGAGAAAGCCACCGGACACGTCGTAGGTGATCTCCTCGCCGCCGGCGAGCTTGACCCGCACCTGGCCGGGCTCGGCCAACTGGCCCAGGAGCGGCGCGTGGCCGGGCAGCACGCCCAGCTCACCCTCGGTGGTGCGCGCAACGAGCATCTCGGCCTCGCCGGACCAGACCTTTTCCTCGACGGCTACGACCTCGACCTGCAGCTGGCTTGCCACGCTGTCTCCTCGGCAACTATGGGGATTAGACCGAGTTTAGACAGCGGACAGACAGCTCCCCACACAGGGTGGCGTGCAACACAGTCACAAACGCGACCACCGATACCGCGTCACCGATGGGTCACTTGTTGATGAACTCGGGATGGGACACCACGAACGAGTCAACCGTCCCGTTGCGCACCGCGGCGAAGAAGTCGGCCGCGGGCGGCAGCAGCTCCTCGCCCCGGTAGTTACTCCCTGTGCCCACGCCACGCCCCGGCAGCTTGATCATCGTGATCGAGTTGGAGCGGATGTCACGCAGCGCCACCGCGTAGTCGAGCACGCTGTGGCCGCGGCCGTTGAAGACCAGCGACTGGCCGGCGGCGCGCAGCACGTTGTCGAGCTTGACCGGGTTGGTCACCACGTCCCTGCTGAACGCCTGGTTGACCATCGCCTTGATGAACTGCTGCTGGTGGCGCTGCCGCACGTAGTCACCGCCGACCGTCTTGCGCTGGCGGACGATGTCGAGCGCCTCCCAGCCCTTGAGGTGGTGCGTGCCCTTCTTGTAGACCTTCTGCACGCCCACGTAGCCGTCGCCGCGCGGGTTGGCGTCGCGGCCGCTGCCGTCGGGCTTGAGGTGCTCGGAGCGCACGTCCATGTCGAGGGTCATCGTGACCCCGCCCATGGCGTCGACGATCTCGCGGAAACCCTGGAAGTTGACGATCGCGCCGGCGTCGAAGCGCTGGATGCCGGTGTACTCGGTGAGCGTCCTGGCCAGCAGCTCGAAGCCGCGTGCCGAGTCGGGCTTTTCCTGGCCGGGCACGCGGCTGCCGTACGCCATCGCCGCATTGATCTTGTCGCGCCCGCCCTTGAAGTTGGCCTTGGGGAAGGGCGGGATGTCGACCAACAGGTCACGCGGGATGGAGAAGAGGTACGCCCGGTCGTGCGCGTCGGGCACGTGCAGGATCAGGATCGTGTCGGAGCGGGGCGGCTCGTTGGGGTTGTCGAGCCGCGGGTCGATGCCGGCGAGCAGGATGTTGAGCGGGCCCTTGATGTCGGTCTCCGGCTCGGGCTCCGGGTCGGCCTGGTCGCCGAAGAGGTCGGCGGTGGTCACCGACCCCTCGTATCGGGACTGCAGCACCTCGCTGGCGAGGAGTGTGCCCCCGCTGCCCACCATCAGCAGGGTCCCGAAGATCGTGCAGAGCAGGGCCCATCTCGGCAGTCGACGACCAGCCTCGCTCATGGCGGCAGCCCTCCAATCACGGTCCCTCTACAGGTTTGACGGATCAGAGGGTGTGAAGGTTTGCTACCCAAACCTAGCTCGACATAGACCAAGGCGCCCGCCACAGATTGGCGGACGCCTTGGCTACAAACGGGACGAACTAGTCGTTCTTCATGAGCTCCCGCGCGTTGCGCTCGAGGTCGTCGAGCCCACCGCACATGAAGAAGGCCTGCTCGGGGAAGTGGTCGTACTCGCCATCGCTGATCTTCTTGAACGCCTCGACGGTGTCCTTGATCGGCACGAAGGAGCCCTCGATGCCGGTGAAGACCCTCGCCGCGTAGGTGTTCTGCGACAGGAAGCGCTCGATCCGCCGGGCCCGGCCCACCGTGACCTTGTCGTCTTCGGAGAGCTCCTCCAGGCCGAGGATCGCGATGATGTCCTGCAGGTCCTTGTAGCGCTGGAGGATCCGCTTGACCTCGGAGGCCACCGCGTAGTGCTCCTGGCCGACGTACTCGGTCGCGAGGATCCGGGACGAGGACGCCAGCGGGTCCACGGCCGGGTAGATGCCCTTGTCGGAGATCGACCGCTCAAGGTTGGTGGTCGCGTCCAGGTGGGCGAACGTGGTGGCCGGCGCCGGGTCGGTGTAGTCGTCGGCGGGCACGTAGATCGCCTGCATCGAGGTGATGGCCTGGCCACGCACCGAGGTGATCCGCTCCTGCAGCTCACCCATCTCGTCGGCCAGCGTGGGCTGGTAACCCACGGCCGAGGGCATCCGGCCCAGCAGGGTGGAGACCTCGGAGCCGGCCTGGGTGAACCGGAAGATGTTGTCGATGAAGAGCAGCACTTCCTGCTTTTGCACGTCGCGGAAGTACTCGGCCATGGTCAGCGCCGACAGGGCGACCCGGAGACGCGTGCCCGGCGGCTCGTCCATCTGGCCGTAGACCAGCGCGGTCTTGTCGATGACGCCGGTCTCGGTCATCTCCAGGATGAGGTCGTTGCCCTCACGGGTGCGCTCGCCCACGCCGGCGAACACCGACGTACCACCGAAGTTGTTGGCGACCCGGATGATCATCTCCTGGATGAGCACCGTCTTGCCCACGCCCGCGCCACCGAAGAGGCCGATCTTGCCGCCCTTGACGTACGGGGCGAGCAGGTCGAGCACCTTGATGCCGGTCTCCAGCATCTCGGTCTTCGGCTCCAGGTCGGCGAACGCCGGCGGCTTGCGGTGGATCTGCCAGCGGTCGTTGACTTCGAGCCTCTCGCCCTCCTTGAGGTTGAGGCACTCGCCGATCGCGTTGAACACGTGGCCCTTGGTGGCGTCGCCGACCGGCACCGTGATCGGCGAGCCGGTGTCGCGCACCTCGGCGCCCCGGACCATGCCGTCGGTGGGCTGCATCGAGATCGCGCGGACCATGTTGTCACCCAGGTGCTGGGCGACCTCCAGGGTCAGCGTCTTGTCGCCGCCGGCGAGCGACACCGTCACGTGCAACGCGTTGAAGATGTCGGGCATCGCGTCGCGCGGGAACTCGGCGTCGACGACCGGGCCGATGACCCGGACCACGCGACCCGTGGCGGTCTTGGTCTCTACTGGAGCAGTCATCACACTTCACTTCCCGCCGCGGCGAGCGCGTTGGCGCCGCCGACGATCTCGCTGATCTCCTGGGTGATCCCGGCCTGACGCGCGGAGTTCATCTCGCGCGTGTAGTTCTGGATCATCTCTTCCGCGTTGTCCGTCGCGCTCTTCATCGCGCGCCGGCGGGCCGCCGACTCGCTCGCCGCCGATTCGAGCAGGGCGGCGTAGATGCGCGTGTTGATGTACTTGGGCAGCAGCGCGTCGAGCAGCGCCTCGGCCTCGGGCTCGAACTCGTACGCCGGCAGAAGCCCGGGAGCCGCCTCGCTGATCGGGCGCTCCTCCACCTCCATCGGGCCGATGATCCGAGTCGTGGGCACCTGCGTCATCAGCGACTTGAACTCGGTATACACGATGTGCAACTCGTCGACACCGTGCACGCCGTCTTCGCCGGCGTGGTCGTCACCGTCGTCGGCGCCGTGGGTGAACGCCTTGATCAGCGTCTCGCCCACGATGCGGGCGTCGGCGAACGTGGGCTGCTCGGAGAAGCCGGTCCAGTTCGCCTCGATCTGCCGATTGCGGAAGCGGTAGTACGTCACGCCCTTGCGGCCGATGACGTACAGGACCGGCTCCTTGCCGTCCTCCCGCAGCCGCGCGATCAGCGACTCGGCCGTCTTGATCGCGTTGGAGCTGTAGCCGCCGGCCAGGCCGCGGTCGCTCGTGATGAGCAGGACGCCGGCCCGGCGCACCCTGGGGCGCGCCGTCAGCAGCGGGTGATCGACGCTGGCGTTGGACGCCAGCGCCGTCAGCACGCCGGTGATGGCCCGGGCGTACGGCAGGGACGCCGACACCCGCGTCTGGGCCTTGGCGATGCGGCTCGTCGCCACGAGCTCCATCGCCTTGGTGATCTTCTTCATCGACTTCGCCGAGCGGATCCGTTGACGAAGAACGCGAACCTGGGCCGCCATAGATCGCCCCTACTACTTCTCGACGGGAGCGGCGCGGTAGCGGGTCACGGTCTCCTGCGCCTGCTCGCCCTTCAGCGCCTCGGCTTCCGCCTCGGTGCCGAGGTGCGTCTCCTCCTTGGCCAGGAACATCTGCTTGAACTTCACGATCGCCTCGTCGAGCGCCGAAACGATGTCGTCGTCCCAGTTGTTGTCGGCGATCGACTGGAGGGTCGCCTTGTGCGAGTGCCGCAGGTACTCCAGGAACTCCGACTCGAAGCGGCGGACCTCGCTGACCGGGATGTCGTCGAGCTTGCCCTCGGTGCCGGCCCAGATCGAGACGACCTGCTCCTCCACCGGGAACGGCGTGTAGTTGAGCTGCTTGAGCAGCTCGACCAGCCGGCCGCCCCGGTCCAGCTGGGCGCGGGAGGTCTTGTCGAGGTCGGACGCGAGCGCGGCGAAGGCCTCCAGCTCGCGGTACTGGGCCAGGTCGAGGCGGAGCCGGCCGGCAACCTTGCGGAGCGGCTTGACCTGCGCGGCGCCACCGACCCGGGACACCGAGGTGCCCACGTTGATCGCCGGACGCACGCCCTGGTTGAACAGGTCGGCCTCCAGGAAGATCTGGCCGTCGGTGATCGAGATGACGTTGGTCGGGATGAAGGCCGAGATGTCGTTGGCCTTCGTCTCGATGATCGGCAGACCGGTCATCGAGCCCGCGCCCATCTCGTCGGAGAGCTTGGCGCAGCGCTCCAGCAGGCGGGAGTGCAGGTAGAAGACGTCACCCGGGTAGGCCTCGCGACCCGGCGGGCGGCGCAGCAGCAGCGACACGGCGCGGTATGCCTCGGCCTGCTTGCTCAGGTCGTCGAAGACGATCAGGACGTGCTTGCCGCCGTACATCCAGTGCTGGCCGATCGACGAGCCGGCGTACGGGGCGATGTACTTGTAGCCGGCCGGGTCGGAGGCGGGCGAGGCGACGATGGTGGTGTACTGCATCGCGCCGTGCTCTTCGAGCGTGCCCTTGACCGACGCGATCGTCGAAGCCTTCTGGCCGATCGCCACGTAGATGCAGCGCACCTGCTTCTTCGGGTCGCCGGACTCCCAGTTGGCCCGCTGGTTGAGGATCGCGTCGAGCGCGACCGTCGTCTTGCCGGTCTTGCGGTCACCGATGATCAGCTGCCGCTGGCCCCGGCCGATCGCCGTCATGGCGTCGATCGCCTTGATGCCGGTCTGCAGCGCCTCGGTCACCGGCTGGCGGGCCATCACGTTGGGCGCCTGGAGCTCAAGCTCGCGGTAGCCCTCGTTTTCGATGTCGCCGAGGCCGTCGATCGGCTGGCCGAGCGCGTTGACCACGCGGCCGAGGAACTTGTCGCCCACCGGCACGGAGAGCACTCGACCGGTCCGCTTGACCCGCTGCCCCTCCTCGATGCCGGCGAACTCGCCCAGGATGACGACACCGATCTCGCGGACATCGAGGTTGAGCGCCACGCCCAGCGTGCCGTCCTCGAACTCCAGCAGCTCGTTGGCCATCGTCGAGGGCAGGCCCTCGACGTGGGCGATCCCGTCGCCGGCGTCGGTGACGGTGCCGACCTCCTCACGGGAGATGTCAGGCGTGTACGAGGAGACGTAGCGCTCCAGGGCGCCGCGGATCTCCTCGGTCGAGATGGTCAGCTCGGCCATCCTCAGCTTCCTTCTGGGTTCGAGTGGTTCTAAGCGGGCTAGCGCTTCGCGAGCGCGTTGCGTGTGTCGGTGAGCCGGCGCAGGACTGTGCCGTCGTACAGGTCAGAGCCGACCCGCACGCTCATCCCGCCGAGGATCTCCGGCTGCACAACCAGCTTGACGGAGACCTCTCGACCGTACAGTTCGCTGAGCTTGGCGCCCAGCCGGCGCTCTTCCTCGTCGGTCAACGGGGCAGCCACGGTGACGTACGCCACCTGGCGGTCCCGCCGGTCTGCCGACAACTCGACCAGCCGCGTCAGCGCGCCGTCGAACGAGCGCCCGCCGAAACCGGCCAGGGCGACCTCGACCAGCCGGACGGTCACCGGCTTGGCCTTGCCCGAGAGCAGCGCCCGGACCAGCTCGGCCCGCTGCGACGCCGGCGCGACAACGTCGCTCAGCGCACCGCTGAGCGCCGGGTCGGCGGAGACCACCTGCCCGAACCGGAACAGCTCGTCTTCCACCTCGCCGAGGTCGCCGGCCCGGTCGGCGCTGGCCAGCAGCGCCTCCACCCCGAGCCGCTCGGTCGCGTTGAGCAGGTCGGACGGCGCCGACCACCGTCCGGCCACCAGCGTGCTGACCATGTCGAGGGTGGGCTTGCCGACCTTGCCCCCGAGCAGCGTGGACAGCAGCGCCGCGCGGTCTTCACCGCTGCGCGCCGGGTCAACGAGCGCCCGGCGCAGCCGCGGCTCGCGCCGCAGCAGATCCGCCACCGCGAGGACGTCACCGGCGGTACCGATGATCGTCTCCGGGTTGGCCCGGCGGGCGTGCGCCTCCAGCCGCTCGCTGGCGGCGGAGTACGACTCCCGGGTGGCTGGCTGCATCAGCGCGCCCCGCTGCTCTCAAGGTCGGAAAGGAAGCGCTCGACGGTGCCCTTGCGCCGCGCCTCGTCGGCGAGGGACTCGCCCACGATCTTGCTGGCGAGGTCGACCGCGAGGGTGCCCACCTCGGCCCGCAGCTCACGGACGATCGTCGCCCGCTCGGCGGCGAGCTGCTCCTTGCCGGCCGCGATGATGCGGTCGGACTCCTCCCGAGCCTTGGCGAGGACGTCCTGGCGGATGCCCTCCGCGTCGGCACGGGCATCGTCCCGGATCCGCGCGGCGTCGGTGCGTGCCTCGGCCAGCTGGGCCTTGTACTGCTCCAGCAGCTGGTTTGCCTCGGCCTGCGCCGCCTCGGCCCGCTTGATGCCGCCCTCGATGGCCTCGACCCGCGCCTGGTACATGGCTTCCATGCGTGGGAAGACGAACTTCACCAGCAGGAACAGGAGAACGCCGAAGGCGACGAGGCCCACAATGATCTCCGACAGCGGCGGGATCAGGATGTTGCCACCCTCTTCCGCTGCGATGTACATGGTCACTCTCCTTTACCGGTGGCAGGACGGTGCGGGCCGGCCGCCGAGTGGAATCGGTGCTGGCCGGCTCCAGCTAGACCGCGAACGCGATCACCAGGCCGAGCAGCGCGAGCGCCTCGATAACCGCGAAGCCCATGAACATGTAGACCCGCGTGAGACCCGCGCTCTCCGGCTGCCGGGCGGTCGCCTGGATGTAGGAGGCGAACACCAGCCCGACTCCGATACCAGGGCCGAGGGCGGCGATGCCGTAGCCGATTGCGTTGAGGCTGCCGGTGACTTCGGCCAGCAACATGTGGTTTCCTCCTGCGTTGAACGCGTGACGCGTACGTTTGCTGAACTCTTCTTTACATGTCTTGCGGGCAAATCTGGTCTTGCTTCTGTCGGGTCAGTGCGCCTCAGCCAGGGAGCTCTGCAGGTACGTCGCGGTCAGCAGGGTGAACACGTATGCCTGAAGAACGAGGATGCCGAGCTCGAAGAGGGTCATCACGATCGCCATTCCCCAGCTCAGCAGCGCGACCGGTCGCAGCAGCAGCGCCTGCGCCTCGAATAGCGCGACGCCGCCGAGGATGAAGACCAGAAGGATCATGTGACCGGCGAACATGTTCGCGAACAACCGCACAGCCAGCGTGACCGGCCTCAGCAGCAGGTTGGAGAAGAACTCGATCGGCACCAGGATCGGCTGCACGAACAGCGGTGCACCCGAAACCCAGCAGCTTGCCTTGATGTAGCCGAAGAACCCGTGCTTGCGGATACCGACACCGACGTATACCAGCCACGAGGCAACGGCGAGCACGATCGGAAACGCGATATGGGAGTTCGGTGAAATCTGAGCGAACGGAACGATGCTCCAGACGTTGTTGATCAAGATGAAAACGAACAACGTCGTCAGGTACGGCGCGAATCGGACGCCTTGATGGCCGATGATGTCTTTGGCGATGTTGTCCCGGACCAGGCCGTAGACAGACTCCGCGATCCACTGCCCTCGCGTCGGCACCAACCGGGGACTGCGGTAGGTGACCATGAAGAAGATCAGGATCAGCGCGACGGTGACCCAGACCAGCAGCGAGATCTTGGTGAAGGCGCCGGCCCAGGCCGTGTCCTCCAGGCCGGGGATCAGGCTCCGGTAGTCGAAACTGCCCACGCCGGGCGGGAACTCCGCGGCGAGGCTCGTGCCCGCAGCGGGTTCCGCGGCGAGAACGGTGCTGAACTCACTCAACGCGTCCTCCGTAGCTGTCGGGCGCCTCTCACGCGCCGAGCCTCTTCACCGTCAGGTAGACCCCGGCGGCGGTGCCACCGATGAGGCCGATCAGCAGCCCCACACGCGGAAGGTCCAGCCACAGGTCGATGAGCCATCCGGCACCACCCCAGATGATCATGCCACCCAGCAGGTAACCGATGGCTGCCCAGCCAGCCTCGGCTCCAGATGACCCAGAAGGCTCTTGAGGCTCTGGAGGCTTGGAAGACGGGACACCGGCCATGACGCCGCGAAGGCTATCAGCCGGCGAAATGAGGCGACGCCACACCCCCCGCACAACGAACGTTGTGTGGGCGCACCGGCGTCTCGATGCACACACGTTACTCTCGTCGACGCCCACGCAGGGGGTGACACACGCGTACTGACCTACGGGACGAAAGAGACCGATCTGGCTATTCTGGGCAGTTTGGCCTTCGGGTTAGCGCCCGATCACCGGGACGACGCCGCACCGCGCGAAGGGACCGCCCGGGCCGTCCACCAAATCTGGACGGAGACCCATACCACTGTCGCCACGGCGACCGACACGCCAAGCATCCGAGTGCCGTCCCACCCGCTCGCGGAAACGGTGAACACGGCAAACCCGAACAGCGTGACCTTGAACACGAACGTGGCCAGCCCCACTGTCATCACCAGCTTGAGATGCACCGATTCCGCCCAGGCCAGCGCGACGCTCGACAGCGCGTACCCACCCGCGACGAGCAGCACTCCGGCAGCTGCCCCGGCCCCTCCGGCGCCGCCGTCCACCAGCCATCCGATGCCCGCGAGGACCACGACCAGCACCGCGGAGGCCGCCAGGGGATGCGGCAGATGACCGAGTCGGCCAGCGACGGGCGGCGTGTGCTGGCCGGCGGTCGAGGTCTCGCTCATCGCGCGTACGCCGGGAAGGCCCGGACCAGCTCGGTGACCTCGGCGCGGACCTCGTCCAGCGCGCTCCCGCCCGCCGCCGGGTCGGTGCGCACCGCCTTGGCGATCAGCCCCGCTATCTGCCGCATCTCCGCCTCCCGCATGCCCTGGGTGGTCACGCTCGGCGTGCCGACCCGGATCCCGGAGGCGACCATCGGCTTCTGCGGGTCGTACGGGATCGCGTTCTTGTTGAGTGTGATGGCGGCCGCGTCACAGCGCTCCTCCGCCTCCCGACCGGTCACCCCGAGGTCGCGCAGATCGATCAGGGCCAGGTGCGTGTCGGTGCCCCCGGAGACCGGGCGCATCCCCTCGGCGGCCAGCCCGGCGGCGAGCGCCTGAGCGTTCTTGACCACCTGTGTCGCGTACCCCTGGAAATCCGGCAGCGACGCCTCGCGGAGGGCGACCGCCTTCGCGGCGACGGCGTGCATCAGCGGCCCGCCCTGAGTGAACGGGAAGACCGCCTTGTCGATCCGCTCGGCGAGCCCGGCGCGGCACAAGATCATGCCACCGCGAGGGCCGCGCAGCACCTTGTGCGTGGTAAATGTCACGACGTCGGCGTGCGGCACCGGCGACGGGATCGCCCGGCCGGCCACCAGCCCGATGAAGTGTGCGGCGTCGACCAGCAGGTACGCACCGACCTCGTCGGCGATCTCACGGAACGCGGCGAAGTCGATCAGCCGGGGGTATGCGGTCGCGCCACAAATGATCATCTTGGGCTGGTGTGCCCGGGCCAGCTCGCGCACCTCGTCGTAGTCGATCAGCTCGTCGTCCTTGCGCACGGTGTAGCCGATCGTCGCGAACCACTTGCCGGAGAAGTTGACCTTGCTGCCGTGGGTCAGGTGGCCACCGTGCGGCAGGTCCATCGCGAGCACGGTGTCGCCCGGCTGGAGCAGCGCCGCGTACGCCGCGAGGTTGGCGCTGGCCCCGCTGTGCGGCTGGAGATTGGCGTGCTCGGCGCCGAACAGCTCCTTGGCCCGCGCGATGCCGATCTCCTCGGCCTTGTCGACCTCGGCGCAGCCGCCGTAGTAACGCCTCCCGGGGTAGCCCTCCGCGTACTTGTTGGTCAGCGTGGAGCCGAGCGCGGCGAGCACCGCGGGCGAGGTGAGGTTTTCGCTCGCGATGAGCTGGAGCCCACCGCGCACCCGGTCGAGCTCGCCCAGCACCACCCCGGCGATCTCCGGGTCGGTGGCCTCGAGCGCGGCGAAGTCGGGCCCCCAGAAGGTGGTCATGCCCGTCCTCGCTTCGCCGCGGGCGGGCACGAGACTCCCAACGGGCTGTGCCTTCTGATTCGCTCGCCGCGCTCGCTCATTGACGCAGTCTATTGCGGCCGCTCGCGACCGGGTCGGCTGGCGCCGCTCACTCCGTGTGACGCCCGCCTGGTCAGCCCACGCTCACCGGCCCCGCTTCTTTCCGAGGGCGATGGTGGGCCCCGGCGGCGCGAACGCGCGCTCCGGCTTGCCCTCTAGGGCGGTCGCCAGGGTTTGCGCCACCGCGTTGATCACATTGTCCTGCACCGCCGAGCCCACGTAGTCCTGCGGGTCGTCCGGGTTGGCGGCGATCGACGCGGCGGAGAGCTGTGCGGTGAAGCCGACGAACGACGCCGTCGAGTCGTCCTCCGACGTACCGGTCTTGCCCCCCACCGGTCGCCCACCGAGGATCCCGCCGGCCTGTTCGGCGGTGCCGCCGTCGCAGCGCCCGTACGCGGACTGCTGGCCCACCGGGCACCGGGCCGCGTCGGCGCCCGCGCGGGCCACCTGCGGGTTCAGCGCGCGCTTGCACGCCGGGTCGCCGGCTGGCAGTTTCCTCCCCGTCGGGTCGGTGATCGACTTCACAGGCGTGTCCTTGCAGTACACGCCGTCGGCGGCCAAAGTCGCGTACGCGTTGGCCAGCTCCAGCGGGGTGGTGGACGACACGCCCAGCGTGAACGAGCCCCACTGGGCCGCCTTCTCCTTGGCGAGCTTCGCATCGCTCTTCGCCCGGAACTGGATGCCCAGCCGCTGCGCCATCTCGACCGACTTCTCCGCGCCGACCGTCTGCTCAAGCCACACGAAGTACGTGTTGACCGAGCGTCCGAAGCCGCTCCACATGGTGCGGTAGCCGTTCATCCACGAGGGGGTGGCGTTGCTCGGACACCACTTGCCGCCGCAGCGGGCATCCCCCGGGTACTTGGAGACGAAGCGGCCCGGCGCGTTGAAGCCGGTGCCGAGCGCGTAGCCGGCCTCCAGCCCGGCCAGCAGCGTAAACAGCTTGAACGTCGAACCGGCCTGGTAGCCGTCGATCGCGCCGCCGCCGGCGACGAGCTGGTTGGTGGTGTCGTTGAGGCTGAAGTGGTGGTTGACGGCCATGGCCAGCACCTGCCCGCTGCCGGGCTCCACGACCGCCATCGGAGCCGCGCGGTTGCTGCCGTACCCGTAGACGCCCAGCACGCTGTCCTGGGCGATCTTCTGGATCTTCGGGTCGAGCGAGGTGACCACCCGGTACCCGCCCGTGAGCAGGTTCTGCTCGCGCACCTGCGGGTTGGACCCGAACTCCGGCCGGGACATCCACCACTCGCGCACGTAGTCGCAGAAGAAGCCCCAGCTGTTGTCGCGGGAGGCGATGCACCCGTTGGGCAGTTGAGTGGGCTTGAGGCGCAGTGGCTCGGCTTTGGCCTGCGCGGCCTGGTCGGGGGTGATCGCCCCGGTGCGGGCCATCGCGTCGAGCACGTACCCCCGGCGCTCCAGCGCCCGGTCCCTGTCGCCGGCGATCGGGCTGTCGGCGTCGGGGGACTGCACCAGGCCGGCGAGCAGTGCGGACTCCGCCAGTGTGAGCTTGCTCGCCGGCTTGCCGAAGTAGCGCTCGCTGGCCGCCTGGATGCCGTACGCCTGGGCGCCGAAGTAGGAGATGTTCAGGTAGCGGTTGAGGATCTCGTCCTTGGAGAGCTTCCGTTCGAGCGCGGTCGCGTACCGCATCTCCTGGATCTTGCGCCGCGCGGTGTCGTCGATGGCCTCCCGACGCTGCTGATCGGTGAGGTCGGGGTCGTTCTTGAGCACGTTCCGGACGTACTGCATCGTCAGTGTCGAGGCGCCCTGTTCCACCTCGCCGCCGGCGCCGTTCGCCACGATGGCGCGCATGACGCTACGGGCGTCCACGCCGCCGTGCTCGTAGAAGCGCGCGTCCTCGGCCGCCACGATCGCCTGCCGCATCGCCGGGGCGATCTGGTGCAGCCGCACATCTTCGCGGTTGACGTCGTACAACGTGGCGATCAGAGTCTTGCCGTCTCTCGCGTAGAGGTACGTCCGCTGGGCTGTCTGCGGCATGCGCAGGTCGCTGGGGAGACTCAGGTACGCGTCGCTGGCTCCCTTCGCGGCGAGCGCGAACACCGCGTTTCCTGGGAAGGCCACCACAGCCAGTACCACTCCGGCGAGCAGACCGCTGAAGACCAGGGTCACCAACTTGTTATGCAGAGACCGGGCATCCACCTACGATGACTTGCCCTCAGGAGCGCTACTAAACCACGGCAGGACGCGGAATGCCGCTACGGCAGGTCGTTCTCGCCCGCTCCGCCGGGCCACTCCCCGGCTGTGCGAGCGGTCAGAGAGCGGCGGCGATCTGCTCGGCGGTGATCGGCCCCTGGCGCAGCACCTCGGGCTCCGGGCCGGTGAGCCGGACGAGCGTCGAGGCCGCCGGGTATCGGACCGCGGACTTGTCCTCCACCACCGGTACGTCCCGCAGGTCACCCCAGGGCAGCTCCTCCAGCAGGTCGCGGTCGAACGGGCGGGTCTCCTCGCCGGAGCGGTTGAGGCTGGTGGCGGTGATCGGCGCGTCGAGCGTGGCGATCACCTGGAGCGTCGCCGGATGGTCCGGCACGCGGATGCCCACCGTGCCGCCGAGCGTCACCATCTCGTCCGGCAGCGCGCCGGTCTGCGGCGCCACCACGGTCAGTGGCCCCGGCGTGAACACGCCCATCAGCCGGCGGGCGGCCGGCGAGAGCCGCGCGTACCGGTCGGCCATGCCGATCGAGGCGCAGGCGACGTGCATGGCGTGCGCGTAGTCGCGTTCCTTCACGTCGAACGCCGTGCGCAGGGCCGGGAGCGAGGTGGCGATGGCCGCCAGCATGTATCCGGTCTCGGTCGGCAGCACGGCCAGCCCACCGTCGCGCAGGCGGGCGGCCACGAACTCGGCGTCGGCGAGCCGGAGCAGGCCGGACTGCGTGGGCGCGAGGAAGTGGAACCGTTGCATCCGGAACACCTTAGGCGGACGCCGGCGCCTCGGGCATGAGCGCGCGGGCGAGCGGGTCGACGGTGTCTTCGATCTCGTCCGCCACGCGCGTGAACGCCTGGTCGCCACGGCCCCACGGGTCGTCGAGGTCGTCGGCGGCCAGCGGCGTGGACGTGCCCCGTGCGGCGTGGACCGCCTCGACCAGGGCGACCCCGCGGGCGTACACCGCGTCGGGCGTCGGGACGGCGGCCGGGAGCGCCGCGAGGTCGACAGAGGCGAGCAGCCGCCCGAACTCGCCCAGCACGAACGTGCGCTCGGCCGCGTCGGGACGCAGCGCCACCACGTACTCCTGCTGGTCGGCCGTTGCCGTGAGGACGAGATCGGCGGCGTCGATCAGGTCGGAGCGGAGCTTGCGCGCGATGAACCCGTTGGGGTCCGCGCCGCGGGCCTTCACCTGGCGCGCGGCCGGCGGGTTCATCTCCTCGCCGGCGTGCCAGCCGCCGGTGCCGGCGCTGTGGCTGTGCAGCAGCTCCTCCGCCGGTGACGTGGCGCCCGCCCGGGCCAGCCGCTCGCGCACCGCGTGGTCGAGCAGCCGCTCGGCCATCGGGGAGCGGCAGATATTGCCCATGCACACGTGCAGGACGGTGAACGGCGGCACGTCAGGACTCCTGGTCGGGGCCGAGGATGTCGGGCACGACGTCGCGGATCTTCTCGAGCGGCACGGCCCCGGCGCGGAGCAGGCGCGGCAGGTCGCCGGTCAGGTCGACGATCGAACTCGGCTCGGGGTCGACCGAGGCGCCCGCCTCCAGGTAGATCCGCACCGCGTAGCCGAGCTGCTCGCGGGCCTCCTCGGCGGTCTTCGCCGCGGGCTGGCCGAGCTTGTTGGCCGAGGAGACCGCCATCGGCCCGGTCTCGCGCAGCACCTCCAGCGCCACCGGATGCAGCGGCATGCGCACCGCGACCGTGCCGCCGGTCTCGCCGAGGTCCCACTGGAGGCTGGGCGCGTGCTCCACGATGATCGTCAGCGCGCCCGGCCAGAACGCGTCGGCCAGGTCGCGCGCCGGCTTGGGCAGCATGAAGACCAGGCCGTCGAGCGTGTGGCGGGAGCCGACCAGCACCGGAGGTGGCGCCTGGGGACCCGTGCCCTTGGCGTCGCGCAGGGCCGTGACCGCGTACGAGGTGAACGCGTCCGCCCCGATCCCGTAGACCGTGTCGGTCGGGAGCACGACCAGCTCGCCGTTTTTGACCGCCTCGATCGCCGCGGCGGTGCCTCGGTCGCGGTCGGCCACCAACCGGCAGTCGTAGAGCATCACGGTGTGCAGTCTGCCATGTCTGATGGCTCGGCTTCCCGCTCGTTCCGCTCCTCAGTCGCTAGCGCTCCCTACGATGCTCACTCCCGACGCCTCGCGTGCGAGTGGCCGTGGCGTACCGCCACCGGCCAGCTAGATCCCGATGGTCTTCGATGTCCGTGAAGTGGCCGTCGGCGCGGAGCAGAGCCGGCACCACCATCCCGTGCGAATCGTCGTGTTCCACCGCGAAAATCCCGCCCGGACGGAGCAGCGCCGCGGCCCGCGCGATCACCGGACGGATCACCGCCAGCCCGTCCTCCCCGGCGAAGACCGCATCGCGCGGGTCGTGGTCGGCCACATCAGCGGGTACGGCGACGCCGGCCGGCACGTACGGCGGGTTGCACAGCACCGCGTCCACGCGGCCGTCGAACTCGGCGAGCACGGCCGGGTCGGTGACGTCCCCCTCGACCACGTGGATGGGAGTGTCGCCGGCCCGGGCCCGCTCCTCCGCGTTGCGGCGCAGCCAGGGCAGGGCGGCCGGGGCGCGCTCGACCGCGTACACCAGCGCGCCGGGCACCTCGTTGGCCACCGCGAGCGCGATCGCTCCGGAACCGCCGCACAGGTCGACGACGGTCGAACCGGGCGATATCAAAGTGATCGCCCAGCCGGCCAGCAGCTCGGTCTCCGGCCGCGGCACGAACACGCCCGGCCCCACCGCCAGCTCCAGATGCCGGAAGCCGGCGCTCCCCACCAGATGCTGCACCGGCTCGCCCGCGGCCCGCCGGGCGACCAGCGCGTCGAACTCCGCGAGCCGCTCGCCCGTAAAACCATCTACCAGCGCCAATCGCCCACGAGGCACACCGAGGACGTGCGCCGCCAGGATTTCAGCATCGACCCGAGCCGACGGCAGTCCTACCCTGGACAGGAGGTTTGTGGCACCCGTCACCGCCTGCAACGGCCGTGTCCGGTCCGTCCCTTCGGCGGGCTGTTCCATATGGCCTGTCACGAGATAATCATTGGATAACGGGTCGACGCGACGACCCGGGGGTACACCGGGGGTCTTCCGGGGGTTAGGAGGCTTGCGTGAGTTGGCTCGACCGGGTCACCGACCAGGCCGACACGCTCCGAAAGGCCCGCAGGCTGCAGGAGAGCAGCCGGTCCGCCGAGGCGTGCATCCTGCTCGACGAGGTCCTCGCCACCACCGAAGATCCGCTCGCCCGCGCCGACGCCCTCGTGCAGCGGGTCGGCGCCTTGATAAACCTGGGCCGCACAGCGGAGTACAACGTAGCCGTCCAGCGGGCGTTCGACGCGATCCGCGACCTCGGCGAGCCGCTGCTCCTCGGCAACCTGCACGCCCTCGCCGCGCTCGCCGCCCAGCACCAGGGCGCGCTGGAGCGGTGCGTGACCCACCTCGTGCACAGCGCCCGCGCGATGGCCACGGTCGAAGACCTCGACTGGGACACCGCCGTCGCGTGGAACGACCTGGCGATGGCCTACTCCTACCTCGGCTTCCACGGCCACGCGCTGGGCGCGATCGAAAAGGCGCGCCAGGTGGCGGCCGCCGCGGAGGTGAGCGCCGAGACGTTCGCGGCGCCCGGCATCCGGCTGCGCAACGCGGTGGCCCTCGACCACAACGGCGACACCGATGGCTGCCTCCGCGTGCTGCGCGACATCACCGCCGACGCGGAGCGCTTCCTCGACGGCGACGGCGCGGCCAAGCTGCGGCCGAGCGTGCGGGCGGCGTTCGGATACGCGATCGCCCGCCGCGCCGCGCTGGGCGAGCCACCCGAGTCCGCGCGACTGGCCGCACAGCTGCTCTCCGACGGCGGCGACGGTGCCCGCGCCCGCGACCTGCGCATGCTCGGCGAGGTGTGCCTGGCGATGGCGGCCGGGCGCCCGATCGAGGCGCTGACCCGGTTGGAGACCGTCGCGGTGTCCAGCGAGACGCTGGGGCCGGCCGAGCAGGCCCGCCTGCGCAGCCTCACCTACGCGCGGGCCGGCGACCACGCCGCCGCCCACCGGGCCGACCGGCACGCGTTCCGGCTGGCGGCGCAGCGCAGCGACCGCCTCCGCGACGTGTACGTCGAGGGCATCGCCGCCCGCCTCGACCACGAAGACATGCGCCGCTCGGTCTCCCGCTACCAGGACGAGGCGCTGACCGACCCGCTCACCGGGCTGGCCAACCGCCGCCACCTGGAGCGATATGTGGCCGCGATGGTGGCCCGGGGCGAGCGGGCCACCGTGGGGGTCTGCGACCTCGACGGGTTCAAGGCGGTCAACACCGCGCACGGTCACCTCTCCGGCGACCTCGTGCTCCAGCGCATCGCCGGCGTGATCAACCGGGTCATGCGGCGGGGCGACTTCGTCGCGCGGTACGGCGGCGACGAGTTCGTCGTGGTGCTGCCCGGCGCCGGCATGAGCGAGGCCACCGAGGTCGGCCGCCGCATCGGCGCGGCCATCGAGACAGAAGACTGGCAGTCGCTGGTGCCCGGCACACCGGTCGGCGTGAGCGTCGGATTCGCCGAGGTCAGCGCGGCGGCAAACCTGCGCGAGGCGCTGGGCACCGCCTTCGAGCTCGCCGACCGCGCGATGCTGCGGGCCAAGCCCGGCGCCCGCCCCCAGCCGGCCGCCGCCGCATCTTAGAAGGTCAGATTCCAAGGGACAGTTTGGGCTGCCGCGATGTCCGTCGTGGTCCGGACCGTCGCTCCCGCAGCCTCACCCTCCGCGGTTGACCCCCGCCAGTAAGCTCCGGCCGCTTCGCGTCCTTAGCGATTTCTTGACCCCATAGGGCCTCCGGCCGCGGGCGTGCGGCGAGGCTCTCGGGCTTGTGCACGCGGCGGGCGAGGCCGCGGGAGCAGCGGGCCTGGACCGCGACGGACGTCGCGGTAGCCCAAATCATCAACTGCGCTTGAGCTCGGTGTCGCCGGCGAGGCGGGCCTGCCGATCGGCCTCGGCGAGCGCGTCGAGCACGCCGTCCATGTCACCGGCCAGCACAAGATCCAGGTTGTACGCCGTGTAGCCGATCCGGTGGTCGGTGATCCGGTTCTGCGGGAAGTTGTACGTGCGGATCCGCTCCGAACGGTCGACCGTGCGCACCTGCGAGCGGCGCGCGTCGGAGGCGGCGGCGTCGGCCTCCTCCTGGGCGGCGGCGAGCAGCCGCGCCCGCAGGATCCGCATCGCCTGCTCGCGGTTTTGCAGCTGGCTCTTCTCGTTTTGGCAGGAGACCACGATGCCGGTGGGCAGGTGCGTGATGCGTACGGCCGAGTCGGTGGTGTTGACCGACTGCCCGCCCGGGCCGGACGAGCGGAAGACGTCGATCCGCAGGTCGTTGGGGTCGATCGAGACGTCGACCTCCTCCGCCTCGGGCAGCACGAGCACGCCGGCGGCGCTGGTGTGGATGCGCCCCTGCGACTCGGTGACCGGGACCCGCTGCACGCGGTGTACGCCGCCCTCCCACTTCAGCCGCGACCAAACGCCGTTGCCGCCATCGGGCACGCCCTTGGTCTTGATCGCGAGCGAGACATCCTTGACGCCCCCGAGGTCGGAGTCTTGCGCCTCGATCACCTCGGTGGCCCAGCCGCGCCGCTCCGCGTACCGCTGGAACATGCGCAGCAGGTCGCCCGCGAACAGGGCCGACTCCTCGCCGCCCTCGCCCGCCTTGATCTCCAGGATCACGTCCTTGGCGTCGTGCGGGTCGCGCGGGATCAGCAGCTCAGCGAGGCGCTCCTCCAGCGCCGGCAGCGTGGCCGCGATCGCGTCGGCCTCCGCCGCGAACGAGGGGTCTTCACCGGCCAGCTCGCGGGCGGCGTCGAGGTCGGCACGCGCCTGCTCCAGCTCGCCGGCCGCCTTGTGCAGCGGGGCGAGCTCGGCGAAGCGCCGGCCCACGCGCCGGGCCGTGGACTGGTCGGCGTGGATGGCCGGGTCGGCCAGGCGCTTTTCCAGCTCCGCGTACTCGTCGAGCAGCCCGCTGAGGCGATCCGTGCTCATCTACCTACCCCTCACGATCATGGAAACACACGAACGGCGCCCGCCCCCGAAACCGAGGGACGGGCGCCGTCGGGGTAGCTACTTGGCCTTCTTGGCGGCAGCCTTGGCGTACTTCTGCTGGAACTTCGCGACGCGGCCGGCCGTGTCGAGCACGCGCTGCTTGCCCGTGTAGAACGGGTGGCAGTCGCTGCAGGTCTCGGCGTGGATCACGCCGTTCTTGGCCGTGCTACGGGTCGTAAAGCTGTTACCGCAGGAACAGGTGACCTCGGTCACGACGTACTGCGGATGAATGTCGGGCTTCATGCTCGCCTCGGTCCTTTCGTAAATGGTCGCCGGGTCGCCATCGTCGCGGGCCGCCGCTGAGGGCGGGCCACTCCGGCGTGAACCGGAACCTTGGCCGATTGACCAGTGTGCCATGCCTGGCCGATCGGTTGAACGCCGGGATCCCCGATGTCATTCCCGGGCTGGCATGCTTGTAGACGATGCCGCGTCTGATCATTACACGGGGGTTGCCCGCGTCCGGTAAGACCACGTTCGCGAAGAAACTCCAGCCGGGCGTCGTGCGGGTCAACCGCGACGACCTGCGCCGGATGCTCCATGGTGAGCGGCTCTACACCACCTGGGCCGAGGGCCAGGTCACGACGGCGCAGCGGGCACTGGTCGAGGCGCTGCTGCAGGCCCGCGCCGACGTGGTCGTCGACGACACCAACCTCTCCTCCCGGCTGGTACGCGAGTGGGCGCAGATGGCCACGCGATACGGCGCCACCTTTGAGGTGCACGACTTCACCGACATACCGGTCGAAGAGTGCGTCCGCCGCGACGCCGACCGCCCCGAGGCCGAGCGGGTCGGCGCGGAGGCGATCCGCCGCCTGCACGAGCGATACCTGGCCGGGCGCACCCTCCCCCTCCCGGTGCCGGACGTCGCGCCGGGCCGCCCCGCGGTCGTGTACGCCCCACCGCCCGACGCCCCGAAGATCGTCCTGGTCGACATCGACGGCACGGTGGCGCTGATGGGCGACCGCAGCCCCTTCGACATGCGCCGGGTCGGCGAGGACCAGCCACATCACGCCGTGATCGCCGCGGTGCGCGCCATGCACGCCGCGGGCCACGCGATCGTCTACTGCACCGGCCGCGACGAGTCCGCCCGCCCGGCCACCGAGCTGTGGCTCGACCAGCACGTCGGCGTGCCGTACGAGGCCCTCTACATGCGCGACCTCCACGACAGCCGCCGCGACTCCGTCGTCAAGCACGACATCTTCGAACGCGAGGTCCGCGACCGCTACCACGTGGTCGGCGTCTTCGACGACCGCATGCAGGTGGTCAAGATGTGGCGCGAACTCGGCCTGACCGTCTTCCAGGTGGCCGAAGGCGACTTCTGACCCGTCGTCCGACCAGACGCGACAGGCCCCTGGCCGCACGGCTCCAGCACGACCGGCAGCTCCTCAGCCGGTCTTGACGGCTTTCGTGAGGGTGACCGTCGCGCGGGCGGTGACGCCGTTCACCGTCACGGCCAGCGTCACCGAGCCGCTCGACCGGAGCGCGACGAGCTTGCCCGTCGACGGGTCGAACCACGCCACGTGCCACGGCCGCAGGCCGAGCGCCGATCCGATGTGGACCGACGGTGACCCGCTCCAGTCGGCGCTCACCGGCGGTGCCACCGGCACCTGCCGCCCGCCCTGGTCGAGCACCGCGGTCACCGCGACCGGCGTGCCGAGCGGCGCCGCGGCCGGCGCGGTCAACGACACGGACGACACGTGCGCCCGCGTCTCCGCCACGATCTCGCCGCGCGCGTCCACACCGAAGTGGGTCCAGCCGGTGAAGCCGCCCAGGTGCGGTGCGGACGAAGGGCTCTTGCCGGCGTTGCCGTTGACGACGTACGGCACACCGTCGACCCGGTCGGCGTGGAACGTGCCCACGTGCGCGCCCACGAAGAGCGCGCTCTTGCCGGACTCGCGCTCGAAGTCGCCGAGCCACCGCTCCACCAGCGCCGCCTCCTTGCGGTCGCCGAGTTGGCTCGCCTTCGCCGGCGTGGGGTCGCGCGGCGGATGGTGGTGCAGCACGACCACCGACCTGACCTGGCGGTCGGCGCGGGCCGAGTCGAGTGCCTGGCGCAGCAGCTTCACCTGGTCGAAGCCGCCGCCGCGGAGCGTGCCGGTGGACGAGTCGAGCGTGACGAACCGTACGCCCCGGTGGTCGAAGACCCGCGAGGTCGCGCCGAACACCGCCTTGAAGTTGGCGATCGGCGCGCCCATGATCTCGTGGTTGCCGGGCACGTAGTGGTACGGCAGCTCGCCGCCGAGCTCCTCGTCGAGGATCCGCTTCGCGAGCGCGAAGTCCGCCTCGGTGGCGGTGTCGACGAAGTCGCCGTTGACGACGAGGAAGTCCGGCCGGGCCGCCTTGACCTCGCGGAGCGTACGGCGGGCCTGCGCGACCAGGTCACTGTCCGGGGCGGCCGCCACGAACTGGGCGTCCGACATCACCGCGAAGCGCCACTGTGCACCGTCCACTGTGCCCTCACGCAGGACCACGCGGTCGGTGCGCGGCGGCTCGGCCGGCTGCTCGATCGCCGGCGGCACCTTCGCCACGATGTCGTCCACCACGATCTCGTTGGTGTACTGGGCCTCGGGGCGGGTCTCGGCCACGTAGAAGCGGCGGATCCGCACCGGGTACTGGACGCCGGCGGGCACGGCCATCTCGACGTACCGCCAGCCGGTCCAGGTCACCAACGGGCCGCTCAGTACGTGCTGCTGGTCGAGCGCGTCGTGCAGGTGCAGCCGGGCCCACTCGCCCCTGCCGTTGCCGTGGATCCACATGCCGAACGCCTGCGGCTGCCCCGGGACGGGAATCCAGGCGGGCGGGTCGGCGTACGCGGCGCGCGTGCCGGTGGAGAGGCTGAAGTCGTACGCGAGCTTGAGGCCGCCGCCGGTGTGACCGGGCGCGGGCGCGACCGAGCCGGCCGCCCGAGCGTGGCTGAACCGCCAGCTCGCCGCGTCTTCGAACATCGCCACCGGCATGTCCTCCAGCCCGACCGTCACCGGTACGGCCACCGTGGACTGTCCGACGTGGAGCGTGATGAGGCCGGCGCCGACCTCCTTCTTGGCGCGTACGGTGAAGAAGCCGCTCGCCGCCGGGGTCACGTCGAACAGCGACGTGTCGTACGAGAGGCGCACGTCGGCCGGCTCGATCGGCGCGCTGTTGCCCTCCGCGTCGGAGCCGACCACGCCGAGCGTGCTCGCACCAAGCGCCGCCAGGCCGATCCGCGAGGACGTCGCGTCGATGCGCTCCAGCGGGCCGAGTACGCGCAGGTCGATGCCGCCCGACGCGCGCCCCTTCGACGCCGTCACGGTCGCCTTGCCGGGCAGCAGCCCGCGGAATACGCCGTCCCGGCTCACGTAGCCGTGCGTGGCCCGCCACGACGGCGTACCCGATGCCGGGCCGTAGGTCTCGTCGAAGCCGGCGGCCGTCAGGCGGCGGGTGAGCCCCGGGAAGACCCGGTCGGGGTGACCACCGCGGACCGGCGCGGTGCCGGGCGCGGTGGCCGGGTCGATCGCGGTCTCGACCCAGAAGCCGGTGAGCCGGCCGGAGCCGGGCCGGGCGTAGAGCGCGAGCCCGTTGGGCACGGGGCGCTCGGCGCCGTCGGAGGGGCTGTTCTCCACCTGCACGGCCGCCTGCCCCGGCTCGCGAGCCAGCAAAGTGGACGATCCGCCGCCGTCGAGGTTGAGCGCGTTGTGCGCGCCCAGCTCCGCCATGAGGCGGCCCAGCTCGGTGAGCGTGACGCCGCGACTGTCCGCCTGGCGGCCGTCGACGGTCAGCAGGTACATCCGGCGCCCGTCGGCGGAGAAGCCGACCGCGGTCCGCGGCTCGGGCGTAACATCGCCGATGTCCTGCGGCACGCCCTCCTTCACCAGCACCTGGCGCCCGCCGACGGCCGCCCGGAGCGCGCTGCCGTCGGAGGATCGGGGCGCGTACGACACGTCGACCGCGTCGCCCGGCTTGAGTGCGGCGAGCGCGTCGGCGCCGGCGTCCCGGCCGAGCAGGAGCGTGGTGCCGGCCGGGATCGGGCCGCCACCGGCCGTGCTCGCGACCGAGGCGACTGTGCCGCCGCTCAGTGTCACCTCGGTGACCTGGGCCGCGCCCTCGACCGCACGACCACGGTCGTACGAACCCCAGAGCGGCGTGAACACGCCCACGCCGCCCGGCCGCACCATGTTGTTGAACTGGGTGAGCGGCACGCGCGTGCCCCCCGGCAGCACCGCCGTGCCCTCGAAGTGGACCTCGACCACCTTGCCGATGCCGGCGGCGGTGACGCCCACCGCGTTGACGCTGCCCTGCACCGGCGACTGGATCAGCCGTCCACTCTGGATGCCGATGCCCTGCGCGGCGCCGGAGGCGTTGATGTCGAAGAAGTCGCCGTTGACCGCGGCGACCGCGCGGGAGCGGTCGGCGGCCGCGCGAAGCGGCTCGGTCTTGGCGACCTCACCGGAGTTGACGTAGTCGACGCTCAGCTCGCCGGAGAGGTCGGCGGTGAGGGCGTCGGCGCGCAGCCAGCCGGCGGCGTGGTAGCGGTCGAACGAGGTCAGCGTCAGCCCGGGCGCGACCGGCCGGCTCCGCTTGTCGGTCTCGATGTCGTCGAAGGCGTCGACCGCCCCCGGTGCCGATGCGCGAACGCCCGCCAGCACGGGAGCGGCCACCGCCGGAGCGAGGGCAGCCGGGGTGAGAGGAGCCGGGGCGGGCGCAGCCGCCGCCGGCGCCGGGACGACCAAGATCAAGACAAGGGCAGGAAGAGCCGCGCTCCGCATGCCGGCCAGTCAACCGCACCGCGCATGGAAGTTTCAATAGGTCGATGCCTAACTGAAAGAAAACTTCAGGCGACCGGAACCAGTGGGGCGGACTCCAGGACCGGACACACGCCCGTTCCCCGGGCCAGTGACGCCGCCTCGGAGTCGAGGTAGAAGTTCGGGCGCTGGTCAGCCTCGTGGTAGTACCGGTGGAAGACCGGCGTCGCGCCACCGGACATCGGCGGCACGATCCAGGTCCAGTCCGCAGGCACGGGGCGTCCGGCCTTCTCCTCGTTTCGCATGTGCGCGAGGAAGCGGCTCGACTCGGTGTGGTGGTCGGTGATCTTCACGCCGGCCCGCTCGAACGACCACAGCACGGCCCGGTTGAGCTCGACCAGCGCCCGGTCCCGCCACAGCGTCGCCTCGTGCGACGTGTCCAGGCCAAGGCCACTGGCGACGATCGGCAGCAGGTTGTACCGGTCCGGGTCGGCGAGGTTGCGGGCGCCGATCTCGGTGCCCATGTACCAACCGTTGAAGGGCGCCAGCGGGTAGTCGACCCCGCCCACGCGCAGCCGCATGTTGGAGATCGCGGGCACGGCGTGCCACCGCAGCCCCAGCCGCTCGAACCAGCTCAGCTCCGGATGCGCGATCGGCACCTCCAGCACCGCCTGCTCGGGCAGTTCGAAGAGGCGCGGCGCCTCGTCGGGCGTCTCCACCACAACCGGCAGCACGTCGAACGGCCCGCCCCGGCCCCGCCAACCCATGGCGTGCATGGCGTCGGTGAAGCTCACGTATCGCGGATCGCCCACAATGCCCGCCTCGGTGCGGTAGCCGGCATAGCGGATGAGCTGCTCGTTCCAGACTCGGGCGTACGGGCGCCCCGGCACCGCCGGCGCGAAGACCGAGATGACCGGGCGGAGCGCGCTCCCGCCACCGGCGACGTCCAGGTGACGCACCAGAAGCGAGAAGATCTCGTCGGCGGTACGGGCCTTGCGACGGTCGAGCACGGTGAGGCTGCGCCAGTAGAGGCGGCCGATGCACCGGCTCGCGTTGCGCCAGGCGACCTTCGCGCCCCAGGTCAGCTCCTCGCTGGTGTGCGTGTACGTCCCCGTGGCGGCGATCTGCGCCCGGACCGCGGCGAGCCGCGGCTCCACCGGGCCGAGCCTGGGCTGCTCGGTGTAACAGAGCCGGAGGAACTCCTCGGCTTCGGCTGGATCCGCGGGAGCGGATGGATCCCAAGTGTCGGCGGGCATGTCACGGTAGCCCGGCACCGTCATCTGCGCCTCCTCAGCTGACGTCCGTTTCCCCCTCGCGCGTCGCCAGAGGACGCAGGCGAAACGCGAAGTGTGAGGACGCTTTCACGTGGAGTCACTCAGACATCGGACATCGTGTGCGATCGGCCGATTCATGTCATACCGCCGACAGAACGGTTGCGGGCGCGCGTCGCCGGGCGTCAGAGGCCCTGCCCCAGGACGAAATCAGGGGCAAGGGATCGACGATCCCTTGCCCCTGACGGGGAGAACCTACTTACTCTCCCGGAGTCGACTTCGCGATCTGCATCAGGAACTCGATGTTGGTCCGCGTCTGCTTGAGGCGGTCGAGCAGCAGGTCGAGTGCGGCCTGCGACTCCAGCGAGTGGAGCACCTTGCGCAGCTTGTGCGAGATCGCCAGCTCTTCCGGCGCGAGCAGGATCTCTTCCTTACGCGTGCCGGACGGGTTGATGTCGATCGCCGGGAAGACGCGCTTGTCGGCGATCTTGCGGTCGAGCTTGAGCTCCGCGTTGCCCGTGCCCTTGAACTCCTCGAAGATGACCGTGTCCATCATGGACCCGGTCTCCACCAGCGCGGTGGCGAGGATGGTCAGGGAGCCGCCGTTTTCGATGTTGCGGGCCGCGCCCAGGAAGCGCTTCGGCGGGTAGAGCGCGGTCGAGTCGATACCGCCCGACATGATCCGGCCGCTCGCCGGCGCCGCCAGGTTGTAGGACCGGCCGAGCCGGGTCACCGAGTCGAGCAGCACGACCACGTCGTGGCCCAGCTCGACGAGGCGCTTGGCCCGCTCGATCGCGAGCTCGGCGACCGTCGTGTGGTCCTGCGGCGGGCGGTCGAACGTGGCCGCGATGACCTCGCCCTTGACCGACCGCTGCATGTCGGTGACCTCTTCGGGCCGCTCGTCGACAAGCACGACCATGAGGTGGCACTCGGGGTTGTTGCGCGTGATCGCGTTGGCGATCGCCTGGAGCACCATCGTCTTACCCGCCTTGGGCGGTGAGACGATCAGCGCGCGCTGCCCCTTGCCGAGCGGCATGACCAGGTCGATGACCCGGGTCGTGAGGATGTGCGGCTCGGTCTCCAGCCGCAGGCGCTCCTGCGGGTAGAGCGGGGTCAGCTTGTAGAACTCGGGGCGCCGCCGCGCCTCGTCCGGGTCCATGCCGTTGATGGTGTCGAGGCGGACCAGCGGGTTGTACTTGTCGCGGCGCTGCTCGCCCTCGCGGGTGGCGCGCACCGCGCCGGTCACCGCGTCGCCCCGGCGCAGGCCGTACTTCTTCACCTGCGACATCGAGACATAGACATCATTGGGGCCGGACAGGTAGCCGGTCGTGCGGACGAACGCGTAGTTGTCGAGGACGTCGATGATGCCGGCGACCGGCACGAGCACGTCGTCTTCGGTCACCTGCGGCTCGTTGCCGCCGCCGCCCTCGCTCCGCTCGCCACGGCCACGCCGGCGATCCCGGAAGCGGCTGCGCCGGCTCCGGCGGCCACCGCTCTCGTCGCCGTCGTCGTCACCGTCGCGGTCACGATCGCGGTCGTTGCGGTCATTGCGCTCGTTGCGGTCGGCCCGCTCGCCGCGGTCCCCCCGCTGGCCGCGCTCGTTGCGGTCACGGCCGTTGCGCGAATCGCGGTCGCCCCGCTCGTTGCGGTCGGCCCGCTCGCCGCGGTCACCGCGCTCTCCCCGCTCGGTGCGCTCAGCCTCGTCGGGAGCGGTCTCGGTGCGGGACTCCGGCGGACCCGCCGGACGGCTCGCCCGGCGCGAGCGCGGCTCGCGCTCCTCGCCGTCGGTCGACGGCTCGGGGGCCGTCACGGTCGCCGGAACGTCGCCGCCACGGCGCTCGGGCTCAGTGGTGGTGGTGTCGGGCACCTCGGCGCGGACCTCTTCGCGAACCGGCGCGACCGCGGCCGCGACCTCGGCCCGCTGGCGCGGTGCGCCCGCGGCGGCTTCGGCCCCGCCGCCCTGGCGCTCGGAAATCGCGGCGATCAGCTCGCCCTTGCGCATCCGGGCCGTACCCGAGATGCCGAGCGACGCGGCCAGGCCCTGCAGCTCCGGCAACAGCATCGCCGACAGCCCGGTGCCGCTGCGCCGACGGCGCACGGTGCCAGTGGCGGCCTGCTCAGCGACGTTGGTGACATCCGACGTCACGTCGGTGGTGTCGCTCAATGGATTCCTTCCCTCGATAGGCCGGGGCTGCCCGGATCGAAGATCCTAGGTGGCCGGGCGGCCTCGGTGCACCCGCCTCATGTGATCAGGGCGGGAGTTTGTAACACAGCAGCGGTGGGCCTAAGCAGCGGATAAGACGAACTGACCGCCGAAAGCTTCGGGGTGCGCCGCCACGCAGAGATCTATTGCCTCGCGACTGTGCTAGGGCCAGAGCGTAATCAACTCATCGGACCTGCGGCAACAGTGGGCCGCTCGGCGTGTCCCAGTGTACCCCCTCAACGCGGGCACCGGTGACATCTACTTCCAACCGTTGTGCGGACCAGCCCATTCCCGGCGCGAAACTCTCCGGGACCGGTGACAGCGCGAGCACGGACGGTCCGGCACCGCTCACCACCGCCGCCACACCTGCCTCACGCAACGCCGTGACCAGCGCAAACGTTCCCGGCATGCCCGGCGCCCGGTAATGCTGGTGCAGCCGGTCCTCGGTCGCCGGCAGCAGCAGCGCGGGATCCACGGTCATCGCATGGACCAGCAGCGCCGCCCGCCCCGCCGAACGCGCGGCGTCGGCGTGTGGCACAGAATCCGGCAGCGCCGCCCGGGCCTCCGCGGTCAGGCCACGCTCCGTAGGCACGAAAACCGTCGGGAGTACGCCTTCGGCAGGTCGCCGCGTCACGGCGATCGCGCCCGTCTCCTCCGTCCACGCGATGGTGAAACCGCCGAGGAGGCAAGGCGCGACATTGTCGGGGTGCCCCTCGATGCGTGCGGCGAGGCGGAGCGCGGCCGCGTCGTCCATCCGCCGCCGCCCCTCCACGACCAGGCCTCGGGCGAGCTGGATGCCGGCCACGATGGCGGCCGACGAGGAGCCGAGCCCGCGCGCCTGCGGGATGCGGTTGACGCACGACACCGCGAGACCGGGCGGGCGGCCGCCCAGCTCGTCGAAGGCCGCGAGCGCCGCGCGTACCACCAGATGGGACGCGTCGGTGGGCAGCTCGCCGGCGCCCTCACCGGTCACCTCCACGGCGATGCCGCCGGCCGTCACCCGGGCCGAGACGTCGTCGTGGAGCGCCAGCGCCAGCCCCAGCGCGTCGAAGCCGGGACCCAGGTTGGCACTGGTCGCCGGTGCCTGTGCGCGCACCGCGCCGGGGACGAAGGAGGGGGCCACGCGCTCATGCTAGAGCCTGTGCCGATCGGTGCCCGCCGCACACCTCGTCGCGGAGGTTGGCAGCCCAGGGCCTTGATCGGCATCCCGTCCCCTGGACCGGCGGCGAGCCCGGGGACCCGCTCCCCCGCTGATCCACGGGTCTCGCGCCGAGTGGTCTATTCGTCGGAGGGCGGGCTGCGGCGGGGGGCGCGGCCGGCGGTCTTCAGGGCCAGGCGCAGTGCGTACTCGATCTGGGCGTTGATGCTGCGCAGGTCGTCGGCGGCCCACTTGGCCACCGCGTCGTAGACGTCGGGGTCAAGCCGGAGCAGTAGCTTCTTGCGCTCGGGCATGAGCTTCCTCGGGTCAGCTGTACAAGGAGCCCGTGTTGACGACGGGCTGGACGGCCCGGTCGCCGCACAGGACCACGAGCAGGTTGGCCACCATCTGTGCCTTGCGCTCCTCGTCGAGCTCGACGACGTGCTCGTCGCGGAGCCGGTCGAGGGCGTTGGAGACCATGCCGACGGCGCCTTCGACAATCTTGAACCGGGCGCTCACGATCGCACTCGCCTGCTGCCGCGCCAGCATCGCCTGGGCGATCTCGGGGGCGTACGCCAGGTGCGTGGTGCGCGACTCGAGCACCTCGACGCCGGCGAGCTCGACCCGCTCGCGCAGCTCCTGGGTCAGCTCCTCGCTCACCACCGAGCTGTCGCGCAGGCTTGCCCGGCCGCTGTCGTGCGCCTCGTACGGGTAGCTGGTCGCCATGTGCCGCACGGCCGCCTCGGACTGGACCGCCACGTACTCCACGTGGTCGTCGACGGCGAACGCGGCCCGGGCCGAATCGACAACCCGCCACACGACGACGGCCGCGATCTCCACCGGATTGCCGTCGGCGTCGGAGACCTTGAGCCGCGCGGTCTCGAAGTTGCGCACGCGCAGCGTGACGCGGCGCTTGGCGGTCAGCGGCACGGTCCAGTGAAAACCGGCCGCGCGGATGCTGCCCACGTAACGCCCGAAGAACTGCACGACCTGCGCGTCATTGGGGTTGACGATCGTAAATCCGCTCGCCACCACGGCCAGCACCAGCGCGAACACCGAGGCGACCGTCACGGTGCTCACCGCCGTCGACGCGTCGGAATCGCCGGCCGTAGCGAGGATCACAACCAGGCCGACCACGGCGAGCACCAGCAGCCCCGCGACGGCGACGAACCCGGATACCCGGAAGGCAGGTCTCTCCATGAGCGCTCCTCGATAGCAAAGTGATATCACCACGATAGCGTCAGGGAGCCTCCTCCGCCACCGCCGGCGTGAGGCCGCGGGTCGCGATCCGCCAGCCCACGGCGTAGACGACCGTGACCAGCCCGCAGCCGGCGATCAGCGCCCGCCCGTCGACGTGGTCGACCAGCGCGGCGACCGCGAGCTGGCTGACCGAGATGGAGAGCGTGGCGAGCATCAGGTCGGCGGCGAAGACCCGCCCCCGCAGCCGGTCCGGCACCTCGCCCTGGAGCGCGAAGTTGGACAGGATCCAGTTGGTACCGCCGGCGAAGTGCGCCGCGAAGACCAGCGCCAGCACGAGCGGAAACCAGGGGACGACGGCGACGCCGACGTAGGCGAGGCCGTAGGCGGACATCGAGATCGCCAGCCCGGGCAGCAGCCACGAGCGGTGACCGAGCACCTTGCGCATGGCGAGCGGGCCGACGAGGGCACCGGCGCCGCGTACGCCGAAGAGGAGCCCCGCGCCCACCGCGCCCACGCCGAAGCGGCCGGCCAGCAACGGGAACACGGTCAGCACCCCGTTGCCGAGCCCCACCGCCGACTTCACCGTCACCAGCGCGAGCACACGCGGCCGGTGGGCGATGTAGGCGAGCGACTCGCGGATCGCGGTCCACGTGCGCGGCGTGGCCCCGGCGCTCTCCCTCGGCGCCTGGAGGGGACGGCGGATCCGCCACTCCAGCACCGCGGCCAAGCCGAGGCTCACAGCGGCGATCCAGAAGCAGGTGTACGGGCTGAACGCCGCGCTCAGCACACCGCCGAGCGAGGCGCCGACCACCGCCATCGTGCCCCACGACGAGCCGGCGATCGCGTTGGCGGTGGCGAGGTCCTTGGGGTCGACGACGTTGGGGAGCGCGGCCTGTGCGGCGGGCGAGTAGAACGCCTTCGCCACCGCCAGTGCCCCGATCGCGACGAGCGCCACCGCGGCCGCGGCCGGACCGCGTACGGCTTGCAGGAGCAGCACCGCGAGCAGGGCCGCGATGTTGGAGAGGATCAGCAGCGTCTTGCGGTCGACCCGGTCGGCAACGGTGCCGGTGAGCGGCAGCAGCAGCGCCACCAGCCCGGTGTCCACCGCGAGCACGAGCCCGCCCCAGACGCCGCTGCCGGTCAGCTCCGGGAGGAGTACCAGCAGCGGCACCATGACGAACCAGTCCGCACCGAACACGACCATCTCGGCCGCGTAGAGGTTACGGAAATCGCGGTTGCGCGTAAGGAGCGAAAGGGGGGACGCCACGTACGCGAACGTTACGTCACTGCATGGGTTTCTTAATCTTCGGCAGGCGCAGCACCTCGAACTGGTCGGTCCCCTCGATCAATGCGGCCGAGGGCTTGGCGGGCGGCGGGGCGACGAGCGACTCGCCACCGCCACCGTTTCCGTTGGGCGTGCGCGGCACCGGCGCGGCGTACGCGGGCTGCGGCCCGGCACCGCCGCCGATCCGCTCCTTGAAGGTCTCCACCATCGTGTAGAGCGTCGGTACGAGCACCAGCGTGAGCAGCGTGGAGCTGATCAGGCCACCGATCACGACGATCGCCAGCGGCTGCGAGATGAAGCCACCCTCGCCGGTCAGCCCAAGCGCCATCGGCAGCAGCGCGAAGATCGTCGCGATCGCCGTCATCAGGATGGGCCGCAGCCGGCGCCGCCCGCCCTCGACGACCGCCTCCAGCACCGGCATGCCCTGCTGGCGGTACTGGTTGATCAGGTCCATCAGCACGATCGCGTTGGTGACCACGATGCCGACCAGCATGAGGATGCCGATCAGCGCCGGTACGCCGAGCGGCGTGCCCGTGATCAGCAGCAGGCTGATCGCACCGGTCGCCGCGAACGGGATCGACACGAGCAGGATCACCGGCTGGATCAGGCTGCGGAACGTGGCCACCATGATCACGAAGACGATCGCGATCGCGGCGAGCACGGCGAGCCCGAGGTCGGCGAAGGCTTCCTGCTGGTCGGCGCTCACGCCGCCGATCTGGTACGTGGCGCCCGGCGGGAGCTGGAAACCCTCGAGGCGCTCGGTCAGCGCGGCGGTCACCGCGCCCAGGTTGGAGATCGTGGCGGTGCCGGTGACGGTCGCGCTCCGCTCGCCGTCGATCCGGGTCACCGCGATCGGGCCGGAGACCTCGCTGATGTCCGCCACGTCGTCCAGCCGGCCGCCGCCGATCGGGTAGGCGAGCAGGTCTTCCACCGTCGTCGGTGCCACGGCCGGACGGACCACCACGTCCTGCTGCACGCCGTCGATCGTCACCTGGCCCACTGGCGCGCCCCGCATGACCTGCGCGACGAACTGGCCGATCGCCTGCTCGGTGAGGCCGGCACGGGCGGCCGCGGCCCGGTCGACCACGATGTCGAGCCGCGGTACGTCGTCGGTGAGGCTCGTGGAGACCTGGGCGATGTTGGGCGTGGTGACCATCGCCAGGTGCACCTGGTCGGTGGCGAGCGCCAGCGCGGCGGGGTCGGACGCCTGGACGATCACCTGGAGCTCGTCGGCCGCGCCGCCGCCCGGTCCGCCACCACCGCCGCCGATGGTGATCTCGCCGGCGTCGTTGATGTCGCCGAGGCGCTGGCGCAACTCGTCCTGCACCTCGCCGGCGTCCACGCCATCCTTGACGGTCACCGAGAAGCTGGCCGCGGTAAGCCCGCCGCCGCCAAACAGCCCACCGCCACCGGCGCTCACCTGGTACGACTCGATGTCGTCCCGGCTGGCCAGCACGCTCTCCACCTTGCTCGCGGCCGCGTCGGTGGCGTCCAGGCTCGTGCCGGGCGGCAGCTCCTGGCTGATCACGAACGTGTCCTGGCCGGAGTCGTCGATGAAGTTGGTCTCCAGGCGCGTGGAGAGCCCGAACGTGCCGAGCAGCACCGCCAGCCCGATGCCCACCGTCGCCCACCGTCGCCGGGTCGCGAAGCTGATCACCGGCAGGTAGGCCAGCTGGAGGAAGCTCGTACGCTCCCGCTCCTCGGCCGCCCGGCGCACAGATGCCTGGTCGCCGGCGCCGGTGGCGGGGCGCAGGAACCAGTACGCCAGCACCGGGACGATCGTCAGCGAGACCAGCAACGAAGCCAGCAGCGCCACCGTCACCGTGATCGCGAACGGCGCGAAGAGTTGCCCCACGAAGCCGCCGACCAGCGCGATCGGGGCGAACACCGCGACCGTGGTGAGCGTCGAGGCGGTGACCGCGCCGGCCACCTCCTTCACGCCGTCGAGGATCGCGCGGCGCTTGTCCTCGCCGTACCCCAGATGGCGTTTGATGTTTTCCAACACCACGATCGAGTCGTCGACCACGCGGCCCACCGCGATCGTGAGCGCGCCGAGCGTGAGCAGGTTGAGCGAGTAGTCGCCGATCCAGAGCGCGATCAGCGCCACCAGCACCGACAGCGGGATCGACACCGCGGTGACCAGCGTCGAGCGCACCGAGAGCAGGAAGACCAGGATCACGAGTACGGCCATCAGCAGGCCGAGCAGGCCCTCGGTGGTGAGGCTGTGGATCGACTTCTCGACGAAGGGCGCCTGGTCGAAGACCACGGTCAGCTCGGTCGCACCGCTCTCCCCCAGCGCGGCGAGGCGGTCACGGATCTCGTGCGAGATCTCCACCGCGTTGCCGTCGGGCGCGGCGGTCACCGCGATGCCCAGGCTCTCCTGGCCGTTGGTGCGCGTGAACCCGGTCGGCGGCGCCAGCCCCGACTCCACCGCCGCCACCGCGCCCAACTGCACCGGCGCCGCGCCGGGACCGGGGGCGAGCCACAGCTGCCGCAGGTCGTCGATGGTCGAGATCGGGGTACCCACCTGGATCGTGCGAGTCTGGCCGTCGGCGGTGAGCCCGCCCGCGGGGATCGCGATGCCGTTGGCCTGGAGCGCCGCGCTGATGGCACGGATGTCGACGCGGGCGGCGGCGAGCTTGGCGGGGTCGGGCGTGACGGTCACCACCTGGTCGCGCGCACCGGTGATCTCGACCGTGCGGACGCCGTCGATCCCTTCCAGATCGGGTACGACCGTGCGCTTCAGCCGGTCGGCCAGCTCCTTCTGGTCGCCGCCCCCGGTGCTCGCCGCGGCCAGCACGATCGCCGGCAGGTCGTCGGTGCTGCCCGCGAAGACCTGCGGCTCCACCCCGGCGGGCAGTTGTGGCCCGAGCCGGTTGAGCGTGGTCTGAAGCTTGTTGACCGCGTCGTCGAGGTCGGTGCCGAACTCGAACTCGACCTGGATGCTCGCCGAGCCCTCACGGGACGTGGAGGTCACCTTGCTGAGCCCGGCGATCCCCTGCACGCCGTTTTCGATCGGCTCGGTGACGCGCTGCTCGACGATCTCCGGTGCGGCGCCCGGGAAGGGCACCACCACGAACGCCGCCGGGAACTCCAGCGAAGGCAGCAACTGCTGCTTCAGCGAGGGGATGGCGAACGCCCCGAACGCGGTGATGACCACCGCGACGAGCGCGACCAGACCGCGGTTGGCGAGGCTGAGTCTGGCGAACAGCGACATGTCGGAGCTCACTCCAAGGGGGATGGGAAACGCACGAGGGGATGCGGCGCTCACGATAGCGGGCGTCACTCTGGTGCGGTGTAGGACATCCGGCCTCACCTGCCCCAGCCGTACCGTCTTTCACTCTTTCGTCGCCCTATGGCGGCCGGGTCCGTCCCGGTAGGTGGTTATTGGCCGAGTGGGGAACACCCCTGAACGGGAGAGTGGGGCATCCTGGACGGGCAACGCGAGACGGGAGAAGCGCCATGTGGCGGGGTCTTATTGAGCAGTACCGGGACCGCCTACCGGTCACCGAGTCCACCCCGGTCGTCACGCTGCACGAGGGCAACACGCCGCTCGTACCAGCTCCGGTGCTGTCCTCGCGGGTCGGCTGCGACGTCTACCTCAAGGTGGAGGGAGCCAACCCCACCGGCTCGTTCAAAGACCGGGGCATGACGCTCGCCGTCTCGAAGGCGGTGGAGGGCGGCTCCAAGGCGATCATCTGCGCCTCCACGGGCAACACGTCGGCCTCCGCCGCGGCGTACGCGGCCCGCGCCGGCCTCACCTGCGCGGTGCTGGTGCCGCAGGGCAAGATCGCGCTCGGCAAGCTGGCCCAGGCGCTGGTGCACGGCGCCCGGCTGCTCCAGGTGAGCGGCAACTTCGACGACTGCCTGGCGCTCGCCTCCAAGCTCTCCCTCGACTACCCGGTGGCCCTGGTCAACTCGGTCAACATCGACCGCCTGCACGGCCAGAAGACCGCCGCCTTCGAGATCGTCCAGGCGCTCGGCGACGCGCCCGACATCCACTGCCTGCCGGTCGGCAACGCTGGCAACATCACGGCGTACTGGATGGGCTACCAGGAAGACCACACCGAGGGCAACGCCACGCGGCTGCCGAAGATGTACGGGTTCCAGGCCTCCGGCTCCGCCCCGATCGTCACCGGCGAGGTGGTGGCCGAGCCGTCCACGATCGCCACCGCGATCCGCATCGGCAACCCGGCCAGTTGGACCAAGGCCGTCGACGCCCGCGACACCTCCGGCGGCCTGATCGCCGCGGTGACCGACCGGCAGATCCTGGCCGCCTACCGGTTGCTCGCCCGCGAGGTGGGCGTCTTCGTCGAGCTGGCGAGCGCGGCCAGCGTGGCCGGACTGCTCCAGGAGTCCGAGGCCGGCCGTGTGCCACGCGGCTCGACGATCGTCTGCACGGTCACCGGCCACGGCCTCAAGGACCCGGAGTGGGCCATCTCGACCGCCCCCTCCCCCACCACCATCCAGCTCGACGTGCTGGCCGCCGCCCGCGCCCTCGACCTCGCGTAGCGGGCTGAAGAGCCTTCGATGTGGAGGTCCGGCCCATCAGGCTGCACGTCGGCGCGGCGAGCCAGCGCCCCCGCCCGGCGCTCACGGGATGTTGCGACGAAGCCGCCGGAGTTAGACGACCTGTGGCGTCATCGCAGCCATAACTCGTCTTGATCCAGGGGTTGCCCTGCCCGAGCGCCGCCGGTCCGACGAACCATCCCGACCGATCGCGGAGCTGAGGGTGGTCGGCGACGCGCTCGCACAGGCGCTGGACGCTTGAAACCTCGACCCGAAGCTCCAGAGCCGTCCGGATTCGCGTCGCTTCGGCTCTTGTAGTGCTTCTCGATCGAGGGCGTATCCGCGTGCTTGGGGCGCGGGACGCTCGCGGTCGTGGAGATCCAGGTCGCCCCGCGGGGGCTATGTCGGGGACATAGCCCCTTGCGGCCGGTTTGAAGGGGCTGTGTCCCCGACATAGCCCCCACACCTGCCAGGTCCGGCGCGGCAACCCACCGGACCCGGCATCCACGCCGCGACCCGGCATCCGTCCGGGCTGGGCGCACCGGTGCGCCCAGCTCGACAGCTTCGCCAACACACGACATCAGGTCCGAACGCGGCCCAGCCCCGCGATCACCTCGAGGCCGAAATCTCTAGATTTCGAATCCCTGGAGCCTCCCGAGACGAATGCAGGGCCAGCGACATGGAAACCCGCCGCGACCCGGCACGCCTGGCGGCGCAGGACGGCCGCGATCGGCGGCGGTTGCGAGGGTCGCGGTAGCTCGAATCTGTCGAGATCAGACCCTCGGCGGCGGCTGAACTCAGGTGGCGTCGATGCCCTCCACGCGCAGCACGCTCGCGATCGAGCGGACGATGTCGAGCTGCTGGAGCTCGCGCACGGTGGCCGCGAGGGCGGCGTCGGGGGCGGCGTGAGTGACGATCACCAGCACGGCCTCGTCGCCGCGGCCGGACTGGCGCACCGTGGCGATCGACACGTCGTGTTTCGCGAACACGCCCGCGACCGCGGCGAGCACGCCGGCGCGGTCGGCCACGTCGAGGCTGATGTGGTAGCGCGTGACCGCCTCGCCCATCGGGCGGATGGGCAGGTCGGCGTAGCGGGACTCGCTCGCCGCGCGCACGCCGGCGAGCCTGTTGCGGCTCACCGCGACGATGTCGCCGAGCACGGCGCTGGCGGTCGGCGCGCCTCCGGCCCCTCGTCCGTAGAACATCAGCTGGCCCGCGGCCTCGGCCTCGACGAAGACCGCGTTGAACGCGTCGCCGACGCTGGCCAGCGGATGGGAGCGCGGGATCATCGCGGGGTGTACTCGGACGCTGACCGAGCCGTCGATCCGGGCCGCGATGCACAGCAGCTTGATCGTGCACCCCATCGCCTTGGCGCTGGCCACGTCGGCGGCGGTGACCTCGGTGATGCCCTCCCGGTGCACGTCGGCCGCGCTCACCCGGCTGTGGAACGCCAGCGAGGCGAGGATCGCCGCCTTGGCCGCCGCGTCGAAGCCCTCCACGTCGGCGGTGGGGTCGGCCTCGGCGTATCCGAGCGCCGTCGCCTCCTCCAGCGCCTCACTGAAGCTGGCGCCGGTGGCGTCCATCGAGGAGAGGATGTAGTTGGTGGTGCCGTTGACGATGCCGGTGACCCGCGTGATCGTGTCGCCGTGCAGCGACTCGCGGAGCGGGCGGAGCAGCGGGATGGCGCCGGCGACGGAGGCCTCGTAGTACAGGTCGGCCCCGCCCTCGGTGGCCGCGTCGTGCAGCGTGCCGCCGTCTTCGGCGAGGAGCGCCTTGTTGGCGGTCACCACGCTCTTGCCGGCCTTGAGCGCCTCGACCAGCCAGGTGCGGGCCGGCTCGATGCCGCCCACCACCTCGACCACCACGTCGACGTCGTCGCGCTTGACCAGGCCGAGCGCGTCGGTCGTGAAGAGCGCGGCGTCGACGGGCAGCTCACCGCGGTCACGGCCGAGCCGGCGCACGGCGATGCCGGCGATCTCCACCGGCGCGCCGATCCGTGCCGTGAGGTCGCTGGCCTGCTCGTGCAGTAGCCGTACCACCTCCGAGCCAACAGTGCCGCACCCCAACAGCGCCACCCGTACAGGCTTCATCCCACATCCAATGCCAGCAGGTCGTCCTCGGTCTCTCGCCGGACGATCACGCGCGCCCGCCCGTCACGCACCGCGACCACCGGGGGGCGTGGCACGTGGTTGTAGTTGCTCGCCATGCTCCGGCAGTACGCGCCGGTGCCAGGCACGGCGAGAAGATCTCCGGGCTGCACGTCGGCGGGCAGGAATTCATCCTTAACGACCACATCCCCGGACTCGCAATGTTTTCCCACGACGCGGGCGAGGATGGGCGGCGCGGTCGAGGTGCGAGAGGCCACGGTGGCCGAGTACGTGGCGCCGTAGAGGGCCGCCCGGATGTTGTCGCTCATGCCGCCGTCGACGCTCACGTACGTGCGGATGCCGTCGACGTCCTTGACCGTGCCGACCTCGTACAGCGTGAAGACGGCGGGGCCCACGATCGCCCGCCCCGGCTCGATGGAGAGGCGCGGGAGGGCCAGCCGCAGCCCTTCGCACTCGTCCGCCACGATCTTGTCGAGGCGCTTGGCGAGGTCGGAGGGGGCGGCCGGGTCGTCCTGGGTCGTGTACGCGATGCCGAAGCCGCCGCCCAGGTCGAGCTCGGGCAGCTCGACCCCGCGCGCGTCGCGGATCTGCGCCTGGAGCCCGAGGACCCGGCGCGCGGAGACCTCGAAGCCGCTCGTGTCGAAGATCTGCGAGCCGATGTGCGAGTGCAGCCCGCGCAGGTCGAGCACGTCTTCGTCGATGATCCGGAGGGCCGCGTCGAGCGCCGCGCCGCCGGCGAGCGAGAAGCCGAACTTCTGGTCTTCGTGCGCAGTCGCGATGAACTCGTGCGTGTGCGCTTCCACGCCCACCGTCACCCGCAGCAGCACGCTCGGGCGCTTGCCCAGCTCGCGCGCGATGCGGGTCAGGCGCTCGATCTCGTGGAACGAGTCGACGATGATCCGCCCCACGCCGGCCTCGACCGCGCGGGTCAGCTCTGACACCGACTTGTTGTTGCCGTGGAAGCCGATCCGCTCCGGCGGCATGCCCGCCGAGAGCGCGGTGGCCAGCTCGCCGCCGGTGCACACGTCGAGGTGGAGCCCCTCCTCGGCGATGATCCGCACCACCGCCCGGCACAGGAACGCCTTGCCCGCGTAGTACACGTCGCAGCCGGCGAACGCGGCGAGGAAGTCGCGGCAGCGGGCCCGCATGTCGTTTTCGTCGAGGACGTATGCCGGAGTGCCGAACTCCTCCGCCAGCTCTCGCACGCTGACCTCGCCGACCGCGAGCGCGCCGTCGGCAGCGCGCGCCACGCTGGCGGGCCACAGTTGCGGCAGGATCACGTTGACGTCTTCGGGGGTACGGAGCCAGGCCGGCCCTCGGCTGCCCAGCTCGCCGTGGAGTGCCCCCGCCTCGTGCGCTCGCACGCCGCTACATCCTCTCCGGCGCCGAGACGCCCAGCAGGTCAAGACCGTTGGAGATCACGGTACGGGTGGCGTCGTTGAGCCACAGCCGGGCGCGGTGCAGGTCACCGATCGGCTCGTCACCGACCGGGAGGATGCGGCAGTTGTCGTAGAAGCGGTGGTACGCGCCGGCCAGCTCCTCCAGGTAGCGGGCCACGCGGTGCGGCTCGCGCAGCTCGGCCGCCGTTGCCACGATCGCGGGGTAGTCGCCGAGCGCCTTGAGCAGGTCCTGCTCCTTCTCGTGCCCCAGCAGCTCGGGGCGGAAGTCGTCGACCTCGCCCCGGGTCAGCCCCACCTCGGCGGCGTTGCGGGCGACGCTGGCGGTGCGGGCGGCCACGTACTGCACGTAGTAGACCGGGTTGTCGCGCGTGCTCCGCGTCCACAGATCGACGTCGATGTCGATCGGCGAGTCGAACGAGAAGCGGGCCAGCGCGTACCGCGCGGCGTCGACCCCGATCGCCTCGACCAGGTCTTCGATCGTCAGCACGGTGCCCGCCCGCTTGCTCATCCGCAGCGGCTCGCCGCCCTTGACCAGGTTGACCAGCTGGCCGATGCGGATCTCCAGCGTCTGGTCCGGGTCGTCGCCGAAGCAGGCGGCCATCGCCAGCATCCGCCCGATGTAGCCGTGGTGGTCGGCGCCGAGCAGCATCACCAGCCGGTCGAAGCCGCGCTCGCGCTTGTCGAGGTAGTACGCGCAGTCGGCGGCGAAGTAGGTCCACTCCTCGTCCGACTTGCGCAGCACGCGGTCCTTGTCGTCGCCGAAGTCGGTGGTGCGCAGCCAGATCGCGCCCTCGGCGTCGTACACGTGGCCCTGCTCCCGCAGCCGGGCCAGCGCCACCTCGAGCTCACCCCGGGAGTGCAGGTCGGACTCGCGGAAGAAGAGGTCGAACGGCACGCCGAACTCGGCCAGCGAGCTACGGATCTCGCGCAGCATCCGAGCGACGCCCTCGGCCCGGAAGGTCGCCTCGTCGGCGTCGGGGTGCTCCTTCGAGATCTCGTCGGCGATCTCCTGGATGTACGCCCCCGCGTAGCCGTCTTCCGGCACCGGACGCCCCCCGGCCGCCGCGTGCAGCGAACGGGCAAAACGGTCAATCTGCGCACCGGCGTCGTTTACGTAGTATTCCGTGCCGACGTCGGCGCCGGTCGCGCGGAGCAGGCGGGCGAGCGCGTCGCCGAGCGCGGCCCACCGGGCACCGCCGATGTGCACCGGTCCGGTGGGGTTGGCCGAGACGAACTCCAGGTTGATCCGGCGGCCGGCGAGGCGGTCGCTGTGCCCGTACTCCCGGCCGGCCTGCACCACGACGCGGGCGAGCTGCCCGGCGGAGGCCGTGTCGAGACGGATGTTGAGGAAGCCGGGACCGGCGATCTCGACCGACTTGACCCCCGGTGCCCGACCCAGGTGGTCGGCGATGCCGGTGGCCAGCTCACGAGGCTGGACCCCCACCTTCTTGGCCAGCTGAAGCGCGATCGTCGATGCGTAGTCGCCATGCTCGGGGTTGCGCGGTCGCTCGACGGTGGTCGATGCTGGCAGGGCGGCAGGATCGAGCCCGCGCTCCGAAAAGAGCACGCGGGCAGCGGCGAGGACAGCCTCGGCGAGCTTGGCGGGAGTCACTGAGCAATGCTAGCGGGGGTACAGTGGGTGCCTCGGCGGCGACCCTGTTCGACCGGCTGTGCCCGCGCTCGATCCGCCACCCCCGTGACCGACCGACCAGACGAGGCACCATGAGCGAGCGAATCCTCCAGCAACGCGCATTTAGGGCCTCATGGGCGCCCGCAGCGAAGCGAGGACGGCTGTGAGCATAAGTACCCCGGCCGGCGACCAGCGCCGTCCCTCCGTGGTCAGCACCGGCAAGAAGGCACCGGCCGGCGCCGCCAAGTCGACCACCCCGGCCAAGTCGGCCACCACCTCGGCGCGCAAGTCCGGGAACGGCGGCGGCGGCAAGGGCGGCTCCGGCCCGTCCGGTGGCAAGGGTGGCGCCTCCGGCGGCAAGGGCGGTGGCAAGGGCCCGCGCAAGCCGATCACGCCGGTCAAGGTCAGCCAGGGCCGCAACTGGGGCCCGATCGCCCTCTTCGTGGCGGTCGGCGTGCTCGCGGCCGGCATCATCGGCTACGGGGCGTACGCGGCGTTCCAGGGCTCCCGCTCCTGGGAAGACCGTGCGGCCGACATCAGCGGCATCGTCAACTTCCGCGAGTCCGACCCGCAGATGGCCCAGGGCGGGCAGCACCAGCCCGGCAAGATCGAATACCCGGTCAACCCCCCGGCCGGCGGCCCGCACAACCAGGACTGGCAAAACTGCATGGGCGACGTCTACGACGCCCCGATCGCCAGCGAGCACGCGGTGCACAGCCTCGAGCACGGCGCGGTCTGGATCACCTACCAGCCCAACCTGCCGCAGGACCAGGTCGAGCAGCTCGCCGAGAAGGTTCGCGGCACGGAAAAACTGATGCTGAGCCCGTTCGAAGGGCTCGACAAGCCGATCTCGCTCCAGGCGTGGGGCTACCAGCTCAAGGTCGACAACGCCAGCGACAGCCGGATCGACGAGTTCATCAAGGCACTGCGGGTCAACGCCTCGGTCGAGGGCCCGACCGCCCTCTGCGCCCAGGGCATCACCGCCACCGGCACCGAGCCGCGCAACCTCCAGCCCCCGCAGCAGGGCGGCTGACCAAGTGGTGGCCACCGCCACGTCTCACGACGAAGCCGTGACCTCGCCCGACGGCCCCTCGCGGGTCGGCGGGCGGGGTTTCGGCACCGCGGCACTGGCACTCGCCATCGCGGTCGGCCTCCTCCTGGGATACGCCGCCGGCTGGCTCACGCCGACCCTCACCCGCCCCGGCGACACCTCGGCCGAGGCGGGGTTCGCGCGCGACATGACCACGCATCACACGCAGGCGGTGCAGATGGCGCTGGTCGCGTTCAAGCATGGGCAGGACAGCGCGGTCACCCAGTTGGGCGTCGACATCGCCACCGGCCAGCAGGGCGAGATCGGCATCATGCAGACCTGGCTGCGGCAGTGGCGGCTCGACCCGACCCGCTCCGAGCCGGCGATGGCGTGGATGCCGGATGGCGAGCAGTTCATGCGCGAGGGCGGGCTGATGCCCGGCATGGCGACCAAGGAGGAGATGGACAGGCTCGAGGCCGCGCGTGGTCATGAGCTCGACCTCCTCTTCCTCGACATGATGATCAAGCATCACCTGGGCGGCATCCACATGGTCGACGCCGTTCTCGACCAGTCCAGCAACGACCAGGTCACCGAGGCCGCCCAGCGCATGAAGAACACGCAGCAGGGCGAGCTCGACAACATGCGGGCCATTCTCGATCGCATTAAGTAGTTTTCTGGTTACTTAGCGCGACCTGACCCTTTTCGCCGTCGTTGTGCCGGCGTGGGGGTTGTTGTTGCTGCTCAGTCGTCAAACCGTCCGGCCGCCGGTGCTGCCCTGGAACCACTGTTCTCGCACCCGGCCGGTCCCCAGCCCTCGTCGGCCGACCCGGCGGCCCGGCCAGTTCCCGGTACACCGGTGGCGTTCCGCTCGCCCCCCACGCCGCCGCCGTCCGCTCTCACGCCGCCCGCGTCACCCCACCGACCGGTGGCGGCGCCCCGCGACCCGCGTCCGACCTCGGGGATTCCCGCGACCTCCCGCGGCGCGCGCCCCACCGCGGTGGCGGCGGTCCGCGCGGGCACTGTCGCAGCTCCGGACAGCGCGCGGCGCCCGGCCTCGGTGGCGGTGGCCCGCGCGGACGTGGCCGCCCGTGCGGACGCTGGTGTGGATCCGGAGGGCGTGAGGCCGGGCGGCGCTGCGCTGGCCGGCGCGAGTTCGCGCGGGGCGGCTTCGCGCGGCGCGGGGCTGAAGGGCGGCGCGGCTTCGCGCGGCGCGGGGCCGAAGGGCGCGCGACTGGAGGCCGCGGGCCCGGAGGCCGTGAGGCTGGACCGCTCGGGTCCGGAGGCCGTGAGGCTGGATAGCGCGCGACTCTCGGGCGGCGACGCCCGCCGCGGCTCCCTCGGTGACGCCCGGCGCCAGGCTGCCCACTGGTGCCGCCGCAACCGGGCCGGCGGCGACGGCACGGTGGCCGCCGCCCGCCGCCGCTACGGCGTACTCACCCGCGCCCAGGAACTCCGCCTGATCGAGACGATCCGCGACCGCTTCCCCGACCAGCTCAAGCTGACCGGTCCCCTGTGGAGCCGCCAGACCGTGGCCGCCCTCGTCGAACGCCTCTACGGCATCCCGCTGAGCCCCGCCGCCACCGCCCGTTACCTGCGCGCCTGGGGCCTCACACCGCGCGAACCGGTGGACCGCGCCTGCCCGCTGTGTGCCGCGTCCGTCGTTCGCTGGCAGGCCCAGGAGTACCAGGCGATAAGCCACACCGCACAGCGGCAGCGCGCCGAACTCTGCTGGGCCGGCAAGACCCGCCTCCACGGCGTGACCCCCGCCACCGACGTCGTGTCGGCCGTCTCCGCCCGCGGCCGCATCCGCTTCATGGTCACCACCGAGGCCGACCTCCCCCGCGAGTTCCTGACCCGTCTCCTCCCAACCTCGGGCCGCCCAGCACACGTGATCGTGGACGGCTCATGGTCGTGTACCGAGTGGCCCCGCCGCGTACCGGAAGGCGTGGTGCTGCACGCACTGCCCACGTGCGAGCGGGGGCGGTAGGGACGAGGCGGTGTCGGTTCGGCCCCGAGGCGGCAAGCCTGCTACTCTTCGTGGGTCACTGAGCCCCCGTAGCTCAGGGGATAGAGCACCGCCCTCCGGAGGCGGGAGCGCAGGTTCGAATCCTGCCGGGGGCACCCTCGATCAAATCATCTTCTAGCAGCCGAAACGGCGCCACTGACCAGCGCGGATGCGGGTCAGTGGCGCCGTTATCGTGTCCGGCTGTCACTGGCGCTGTCCGGTCATGAGCGGCCAGTCACGCCACCGGCACGCCACCGTTTAGGCGCGTCCGGGGGCCGCCTACCCGTGGCCAAGTGCCTGTTGAACCCGTTGGCGGTTGCGCTGAACGCCACGATCGAGGCACTTGGCGTAGACTCTGGGACGGCAGAAAGTCGACTATATCCAGCGTCAGGGTCTCGGTTCTGTCCACAATGGTCTCTGGCGGATGGCTGCTTTCTATTGGTTTGTCCGGTGCGGCGGAGTCCGGGGCAGGGTCCGCGGTCCACGAGCACCATGATCTACTCAGACCTCGACCCAAAAAGCTGTCTAGGCTTGGCGCTACTGGGGGCTGGTGTGGTCGTCGGCGGCCGGTATGTGCCTGCAACTCTGTCCTATGCGGACCGCGTTGGGGTGGGTGCGCGGGTCGTGCCCTCCTTCCAGGACCGGGATGCGCCCCGACACGGATCGAGCGGCCGGCTGTGAGCTGCGCGAACGTGATTGAAGCTCTGGCCATCGCGGCCGGACCTGTCGATCGGGGAATCCGCCGGGCACCGGGACTCCAACCCCGAACCGCGGATCAAGCGGAGGAGGGCCCCGCGACGGTGTGTGCGCCGTCGCGGGGCTTGGCGTTCACGATCCCGATCCTTAGGGGGATGTGATGCGGCCGGAGCCGCCTTCGGGGTAGGCGGCGGTGCTGATCACACCGTTGAGGTTGTCGGTGAGGTAGCTGGACAGGGCTTGCTGGTACGTCGCCCCGACAGTGGTGAACGGTAGGCCACGGAACGGGTACTGGTCGCCGCCGCGGGCGGAGAAGTCGTTGGTCGCCAGCGAGATCGCCGCTCCGTCGACGACGGCGCCGTTGGAGACGATGACCGTGCCGTCGTCGAGGACTGCCGAGCGGATCCGGTCGCCGGCGGTGAGTACGTTGCCGTCGTTGTCGACGACTTGAGCTGTGCGGCTCGGGTCGTAGCTGAACCGGAAGCCGGCCACCTGCGCGAAGCGCCCGTCGGCCGCCGGGGCGCTGGAGATGGCGTTCTCCAGGATCTGTTTGAACTGCGCCCGCGGTATGTTCGGGACCACCGCGACGAAGTTGCCGAACGGCGCGATCGCGAAGGTGTCCAGTTCGGTGAGTGGACCGGCGGGGATCAGCGAGTTGTTCCGGATCCCACCGCTGTTCTGCAGCGCTACTTGTGGGGGCGTCACGCCGTACGCGGCGGCGTTGGCCCGTCCGGTGGCGAGCAGCGCGTCGGCGAGCAGGTTGCCGAGGTTGGTCTCCTGGGTGCGCACACCGGGATCGCGCCGTCCTTCCAGCGCGACCTGCGACTGGGCGACCACGGTGGCGGCCAGCGCGCTGGTGTAGGCGACCACCGGTTCCACCACCGAGCGTTGCAGGTACGGGTCGGCGGCGACCGCGTCCGGGGCCACTCCGGAGACACGGACCGGGCCGCTGGTGCTGTCCACGCTGAGTACCTTGCCCCGGCGGTCGAAGTTGACCACCAGCCGGCCGACGTACTTGTAGTCGCCGGCGGTGGTGACCACCGGCACGTCGCTGCCGGCGGCGTCGCGCAGGCGCAGCGGGTAGCGCAGCTTGTCGCCGGTGGTCGGGTCGGTGGAGATGACATCGCCGGGGACGAGTGGGGTGTCGTCGGCGGCGAGTAGCTCGTCGCCGCCGCCAGCGATCGCCACGTCCACATTGCGCAGCAGGGGGATCAGTTCCCGGTCCTCGGCGAGGCCCTGCAGGTGACTGATCAGGATGATCTTGTCAACCCGCTGCCGGGTCAACCGGTCGACCTCGGCCTGCACGAGACCGGCGACGTCTTGGAGGACCTTTACGTTGCGCGGGCTGGAGATGGACGGCAACGCCGCAGTGGTGGCGCCGACGACGCCGATGCGCTCACCGCGTTCAGACAGGGTCGTGCTCTTGACGATCGTCCGCTTGCGGACGAGCGCCGCGAGGCGGGCCTCGTCGCTCATGTCGAGGTTCGCGGAGACGAACGGCGGCCCGTGCTTACCGAAGCCGGTGATGAAGTCCGCCAGCACGTCCGGGCCGAAGTCGAACTCGTGGTTGCCGATCGCCATGGCGTCATAGCCGACCGCTTTCAGCGCGAGCGAGTCGTAGAACGGTACGCCCTTGCTCAGGCTCGCGTTGAACGCCGGACCGGCCAGGAAGTTGTCTCCGGAGGAGAGCATGACCACGCCCCGCCGGGCGGCCTGGCCTCGCGGGGTCCGCCCCCGCGTCGCGTCCGACCTCAGTTCGTCCACCACAGTCCTGAACCGTGCCACACCGCCGAAGTCGGGGTTGCCGGGCGCGTTCACCAACTGCGACTCGCCGTCGTTGTTGTGCAGGACCGTGAGCGTGAAATCGGGCGACCGGCCGTGATGGGCGCTCGCCGCCGTCGCACTGCCGGCGACCGCCGTCACGGCGAGCACGACCACCGAGGTCACGGCGACCAGGCCACGCACGACGCGGCGAGGGAACACTACGCGGCGAGGGATAGGTCTCATACGTTGCTGCTCCATCTCGTGTGCGTGTCGCTCTGTTGTAGAGCGTTGTCAGGCCGCCGGCTGGACGACGGGTGGCAATTGGTTCCGTAGCAGTAAAACGCCCGCCATCCGATCTGGCCATCGGCACATGTTGCAGACTCAGGTACCGCCGCTGGGCGCCAGTTCATAGAATCCTCCAAAGGGCCGAGACCGGTGTCAGGGTGCCGACGCGTCCCGCGTCGATTCCCGCCTGTGACCCCGGAAGCTCTCTAGATCAGCGACGGGACGCTGCGTGCCCCGACGTACGTCGCGACCACCACCAGCACCACCGCGAGTGCCGTGGAAAGCCGCTGCGGGCTGACCCGGGACACCACCCGGGCACCGGCAAGCCCGCCGGCCACCGCCGCCGCGGCGAACCAGAGCAGGATCGGCCAGTGCGGCGCGGACCCGTGGTGGAGCCGGGCCGCCAGCGCCACCGCGCTGTTTACCAGGATCACCAGCAACGACGTCCCGACGGCGAGTGGCATCGGCAAACCGAACCCGAGCACCAACACGGGTACGACGAGGAAGCCGCCGCCGACGCCGAGGAAGCCGGTGACCAGCCCAACCGCGCCGGCCGGGCCCGCACTACCCCGGCCGACGACCCGGAGTTCACCGCACTCATCGCCACGGTGAAGGCCCGTGCTGGCCGAGTGGACCGGCCCCGGCCCGGTTCGCCCGCACGGCGTCGCCCACCAGAATCCGCGCACCGGGATGGTCAAGGGCCTGACCTCGGGAAATTTGGCGACGGCGGCCGGGGGCCACGATTGCCCGAGATGCGAGGCTAGATAGCAAATAGCCGTTGGTGCGTGTGTCGACCGACGGCTCGCCGCCCGCCGATGCGGCGTGCGGGTCGGCGGGCGGCGAGAGTGATCGGTCGGGTGGCCGGCGGAGCGGTCAGGCGGGAACGGTCACCGCCAGCCGCCGGCGGGTCGCCAGCCAGTTCACCACTACGGCGTAGCCGACCACCACGACCAGGTCCACCGCCAGTAGCTGCCAGGGCGCGTCCGCGGCGGTGGCCTCGCTGCCGAGTTCCCCGGTGGCTGCCGCCAGGCCCAACCCGGCCAGGTTGTTGACCACGTGCAGCCCGATCGCCGCCTCCAGACCGCCGGTACGTACCGTCAGCCAGCCGGTCACCAGGCCGAACAGCACCAGGTCGGCGAAGCCCCACCGGGTGCCCCAGCCGTGCGCCGCCGCGAAGACCAGCGCCTGCGGCACGATCGCGATCCACGGGTTGCGCAGATACGCCCCGACCGCCTGGAGCAGCCAGCCCCGGCACAGGTATTCCTCGGCCGCGGCCTGCAACGGCACCAGCGCCAGCAGTACCGCCATGCTGATCGCGAAGGTCCGGACACCGACCCAGCCCGTTCCTCCGACCTCGGCGGTGGACCAGTCCCCGGTGACGACGAGCAGGCCGGAGAAGCCGCCCACCATCAGCACGACCGTCGGCACCGCCAGCAGCAGGCAGAGGCCGAGCCAGCGCCAGCGCAGCCGGCCGGTCACCGAGGAGACACTGCCGGCCGGTCGGGCCTGCGCCCAACGCGCGGCCAGCAGGACCACCGGAATCAGCACCGCCAGCGACACCAGCAGGAAACCGGTGTCGGCGAGCGGGCCGAAGCTCGGCGTGCCGTCCGAACCGTCCGGCTGCCCGGTCAACTCGGCGGCCACCACCCAGGGCACCGCGACCAGCAGCGTCAGGACACCGATGCCCACCAGCACCAGCAGGGTGCCGACGACCGGGCGCCACCAGCGGTGCGCGGGCGTGCGAGCGAGCCGGTGGTACGCCGTCCCGGCCGGGGCCGGCTGGATCCGCCCCGGCCTCGCCGTCCCGGACTGCGGGTACGGCTGCGGATACCCGGCCGGAAAGGACTGCCCCACCGGATGGGGGTGCTGCGCCGTCGGATGCGGCCCGGCGGCACCCGGATACGCGAAGGCCGACGGTGCCGGCGGGCGTGGATCGGTGGCGGGAGGCAGGTCGGCCAGGCGCGGGCCGGTGGGCGAACTCGTCATGCTGCCAGCCTGTCGCGGGCCGGCGTCCATCGCGTCGCCCGCCGGCACGATCCGCCCTATACCTCAGGTTGTGCCTCGCGGCGCCCTGATCGTCGTCGACCTCGCCGTGCCGCGTCGGCAGCCGGCCTGTCGGTCCGGATTGGACGGTCGGATGTCCCCAACGCCTCATGCGCCGCAGTCAGCTGCACCAGAAGCTGACACGAGGCGCGCTACTGGTTGGCCTCGCACCCCTGTCCGCTATACGGAACTGATCACGCTCGTGTTCCTACGCACTGCGGAACTCGGGCCCCACGGTCACCCACGAGCGGGCAGGCAGTGGCCGTCGCCGGCAGTCGCAAGGCAAGTGAGGAAGGGCTGCGGATCGCTCGAGCCGTCGCCACCACCCTGGCAGGTCGCAGGGTGACCGTGATCACCGGAGCCGCTTGAGGTGCTGCGCCGGACCGGCGCGGCTGGCGACCCGTTCCCGTAGCCGGTGCGCGAGCGCGAGCCGGCCGAGCACGTACAAGCCGAGCAGGTCCTGCCGCGCGGTGTCACCGCCGGATGCTCGTGTGTGGACCATGATTTCGCGCCCGATCGCCGCCGGTTCCCATCGCACCCACCTTCGCTCGACGAACCATTTCGTCAAGGTAACGAACGCGGTCCATGGTGAGTTCGAGAATCACGTGAGGGGAATCCCTACTCCTGCGGCCTCCCCCACTACCCGAGTGCGTCGTTGATGGCCACCGGCAGGTCCTCCACGGTGAGCAGGGCCAGTTCGGCATTGTTGACGTCGGCGGCGACCGCCAGCCGGGACGCCTGCATGTCGGCCATCCGCTCGAAGACCTTCCGCGCCTCACGGCCGTTACCGAACGTGCCGTCCTTCGGAATCCGGTCAAAGTACGTCAGTAGCGCCGACGCCGCTCCCGGGTCGAGTTGGTAGTCGTGCCGGGAACACTGGTTCTCCACGATCGTCACCAGCTCGGCCGGGCTGTAGTTGGCGAATTCGATCGTCCGGCTGAAGCGGGATTCGAGCCCCGGGTTGGCCTGCAGGAAGCGCTGCATGTCGGCCGAATAGCCGGCGGCGATGACGACCACTTCGTCGCGATGGTCCTCCATCAACTTCACCAGCGTGTCGATCGCTTCCCGGCCGAAGTCCGGACCGGTGCCGCCGCGCCCGGTGCTCAGCGTGTAGGCCTCGTCGATGAACAACACGCCGCCCAGCGCCGAGTTGAACGCCTCCGTGGTCTTGATCGCCGTACCACCGATGATCTGCGCGACGAGATCGGCACGTGCCACCTCGACCAGGTGCCCCTTCTTCAGCACCGCGAGCTCGGCCAGAATGCGGCCGTACAGCCGGGCGATTGTCGTCTTTCCTGTCCCGGGCGCGCCGGCGAAGACCAGGTGTCGTGCCATCGGTGGGGCGGACAGGCCCGCCTCCTGGCGGCGCTTGGCCATCTTGTTCAGGTTGACAAGTGAGGTCACTTCCTGTTTGACACCGTGCAGTCCGACCAGCGACTGCAACTCGCGCAACGGGTCGGACCCGCGCGCCACCGGCTGACGTTCCTCGCCTGGGGCCGGCGTCGGCGCCGGGGCGGCGGCCGCCCCGGTACTCGCGCCGTAGGCGTCCGGCAGCCGGTTGCGGCTGCTGGTCAACCCGTCCACGGTCAGCTGGGCGTCCGGATCGTGCTGCCGCAGGCCGGACCCCTGGTTGTCGCGCACCTCGCAATCCTTGATCCGGATCTTGCCCGGCGTGCGTACGACGATGCCGTCGCCGGCGTTCGCGGTGAACTCCGAGTCGACCGCGGCTCCGGAGGCCCCGTCAGCGAGGACCAGGCCAGCACCCTCCGCGTCGTGTACCCGGCAGGCGGTCAGCGAGATGTTCGCCCCCGGGCCGGCGGTTATCCCGTCCGCGCCCACGCCGGCGATCTCGGAGTCGGTGAAGGACACCGCGGCGTCCGAGACCACGATCCCGGCACCGGCTCCGCCGCGCAGGCTCAGCCCGGTCACCGACGGTTGTGCCCCGCTGCCGATCGTCATCCCGACGCCACCGCACCGCTCGATCGTGACGTTCTCGAAGCGGCCGCGTGCGCCGTCGACGACTTCGATGGCCGCCCCGTCGCAACCGAACACCTCCAGGCGGTGCAGCAGCGGGTCGGCTCCGCCGTCCAGGCGTACGCCGCCGCCGGTGCAGTCGGTGACCACCATGCCGGTCAACTCCGGTACGCTCCGGTCGCCGATGCTGACGCCGACCCCGGCGACGTTGCTGGCGGCGCAGCTTTCCAACCGGCCGGCAGATCGGCCGCTGAAGCGAAATCCGCTGCGTCGGGTGCCGCTGACTCGGCAGCGGCGCAGCGTGGGGGCGGATCGTTCACCGGTGAACACCCCGTCGGCGGCGCTGCCGTCGACCACGCAGTCCTCCAGTACGGAGGTGCCGGTGGTCGCGAGGTAGACCCCGACTCCCCTGGTCTTGCGCACGGTCAGGCGCCGTACGGTCGCTTCGGACTGCTGCTCGGCGGCGAGCGCTGGCTTGCTCGTACCGCTGATCTCGGTGTCCTCGATCGAGATTCGGCCATGGCCGTTGAGGCAAATGCCGTTACCGCGGGCCTCCCGCACGACGCAGGCACGTACCCGCAGCTCACCATGCTCCGCGACGACCACCCCGGAGGTGCCGAGTTGCTCGACCCGGCAGTCGTCGAGCATGCTGCCGACCGCCGAGGTCACCACCACTCCGGCACCGACCTGGTTGGTCACCCGGCTGCCCCGCATGGTCAGCGATCCCTGGTCGCGGACGAAGACCGCCGCCCACGCCGATGCCGTCAACTCGCACTCGGAGACACTCAGCTGTCCGGCGGTCAGGGCCAACGCGGGACTGTCGCTGTCCGAGGCGGTGATCGTCAGCCCGGACAGTGCCGCCGACTCGGCGCCGAGCACCACCGGGATGCCGGACTGCGGGCTGATTCTCACGGTGCCCGGTCCGTCCTGAGCGGCGATTGTAACGACCTTGGTCAGGACCAGGTTCTCGGTGTAGGTACCCGCCTGCACCGTGATCACTGATCCGTCCACGGCGGCACGCACCGCCTCACCGAGCGTTCGATAGCCAGACCCCGCAGCCTGGCTGACGGTAATCCTGCGCTGGCTCATGCTGGCCCTACCTCCACCCACTACCCGGTCAGCTCCTTTTCCCGCGGATCACCGCCTGCCGGCCAGCGTCGACGCCCCTTCCCAGGACCGTCGATGTCCAATCGATCAGTTGTCCGGACCGAGCCGTTGGCCGTTCTCCCCGTCGAGCTTCACAAACTCGTTGATCGCGTCCCGGCCCACCTTGCTGAGGTCGGTCAGACCCTCGACGACGACGCCGACGCCGTCCAGCGCGTCCAACGCATTCTGCTCGCGCTGGCCGCCGAAGGGCCGACCGTACTCGTCGTTGCCCCATGGCTCGACCACGGTGGACCGGATGTTGACCACCCGGGACAGGGCCGCATCGATGTCCTGGCCGATGCCGGAGAGCTGGCTGAACATGCGGAGCGCGCCGTCCGGGTCGATCCCCGTCTCGTCAGCCATCACCGTTGCCCTTCGAGTCGGCGGCCCGGAAGATCCCCGGCAGGTCTATTGCTGAAGTCATCAGGCCACTGACGACCTCGTTGAGGTTCGCCTTGCCAGCGGCCAGGTCACCGAAGTTGACGCCGGGCAGCACCTCTCCGCCGGCCATCGTGTCGATCTTGCCAAAGGCCTGGGACCGGCCACGCCGGATGACGTCCAGCACCATCTCGGCGAGTTCGTTCGGTGCCATCGTTCGGTACTTCGTGTTGTTGAACGTCAGCCGGCTCACCTCGCCGCGGCCGTCGAAGGTCGCGGTGAGCATCTTGTTCGCAGATTCGACCGTGGTGCTCGCCTCGTCCAGCTTGCGGTGGAACTCTTCGAGTTTGCGCTGCTCCTCGGCGAACTGGGCGAACATCGCCTCCAGCTGGCCCGACACGCGCCGCTGGCCGTCCTCGTCAGGCATCTCGATCTCCCCTCAGGAACTTTCCGAACTCACGGTCCAACCCCTTGGTAACTTCCTCCTGGGCTTTCTCGATCCGGTCGCGCCGCCCGAGGACGTTCCAGCCCTCGTCCTGGCGCCCCCAGGCGCTCTGGTCACCCTGGATCGCGTGGCTGGCCCGCCGCTGCTGGTTGCCAGTCTCCTGGTGCAGGCCACCGGCACCCGCCATGCCACCCATGCCGCCCATCGGCATCATTGGCATCATTGGCATTCCGCCGCCGCCACCACCAGCTGGAGGGAGGGTCGGATCCGCCCCGATCGCGGGCCCGACCGGCCGGAACAGCTCGACATCGATGTCCGCGCCGGACGCCAGGATCAGCGGCTCCTCCTCGTCGCGGGCCTGCCGGCGCCCGTCGACGCTGAACGACGGCTCGTCCACCAAAGCCAGCGCCGGTGGGGAAGTACCGCCGAGCGCGCGGCCGACATCCTGGTACGCCAGAGCCACATCGTGCAGCACGAGCTGTGCCCGCTCGTCGTACGCGCCGGCCGGATCCGGATCGGCCGCCCGCTGCGCCCGCAGCTCTCGTACCCGGGCCTGGCCGGCGGCAAGCGCGCTCGCGGTTCGCCGCAGTTGCTGACCGTACTCACTCTCATCGAGATGGTGCAGCAGCTCGCGGGTTCGGCGCAGCGGCGCGGCCAGTCCCGACACCCCGACATTCCCGCCAGACCAGGCGAGGTCGGCGCCCTGGCCGCGCCAGCAGTCCTCCAGCCGGCTCAGCGTCCGTTCGGTTGCGGCGGCGATGGCCCGCAGGCTACGCCGCGCATCGTCCAGCAGCCCCGCCCCGCGTTCAACCTCCGCGCACTGGGCCGCGTCGAGCGCCGCGGCGATCTGGTCAAGGGTGCACGGCCGGCCGGTCGTCGTCTCCCCCATGCTCAGTCACGACCCAGCGCCGTGCTCGAGACGGCCTCGGAGTCGTCCTCGCCCCACATGCCGTCCTCACCGACCAGCCAGGTGTTGCGCTCCCGATCCCGGTCGCCCTGGTGGCCCATGCCGCCGCCCATCGGCGGGGACATCGGCATCCCCGAACCGCCGTGCGGCATCATCGGCGTCGCTGACATGCCCGTGGACTGCGACATGGGGACTGCGACAGTTCCGTCGGTCACCGGCGCCAACTCCAACGGCGCGGGCTGGTCGCCCTTGCCACCGCCGGAGCCATCTCTCCCAGCGGGGCCACCGTCACCAGCGGAGAGACGGCTACCCTCACGCCGCTCGTCGGCCCGGTCCGCGTCATCGTCACTTTCGTCACCGGAAAGGAAGTCCGAGATGGACGTATGGTTGCCGTCCTCCTCGATCAGCTCGTCGAGCACCTCCTCGACGGCTTCCTTGGCATCGGTCAGTGCCTCGACCCGCGCCTCGCGTTCCGCCTCGGTCTCGCCTTCGCCCTCGCCGGCCAGTTCCTTCTCGATCAGTTCGTCGAGCGAGTCGGTAACCGCCTCTCTTGCCTCGGCCAACGCGTTGTCACGAGCCTCCTCAAGTACGTCGGGAATCCCGTCGCCGTCCGCGTCGACCTTGTTCGCCAGGCTGCCATCGCGCCCGGCCCCTTCCTCCCCGTCGAGCGGGTCGCTGGAGACGAGCTCGTCGATGGCGTCGGCCGCGGCGCGCTTGGCGTCCTCCAGGGCGTCGTTGCGGGCCCGCTCCTCGTCATCCGCGGCGCCGCCGGAGTCCTGCCCGTTTCGGCCGGTGTCACCGACGTCACCGATGGCATCACCGGCGGCCTCCCGGGCCTTGTCGAGCACGTCGCCGTCCACGTCGTCGCCGCTGGCGAGATCGCGGATCGCGTCGTCGACAGCGTCCTGGGCCTGCTGCAACGCCTGCTCGCGGGCCTTCTCCGGCGACACGTCACCGGCGCCCTGCTCGCCGAGGTCGTCGATGGCCTTTGCCGCCGCTTCCCGAGCGGCCTCCAGCGCATTCCGCCGGGCCTCGTCCACCTCGGGATCCCCGGTCGGCTCTTCATCGAGTAGCTCCTTGACGGCGTCGTCGGCGGCCTTGAGCGCATCGTCCAACGCCGCTTGGCGAGCCTCGTCGGCGACCGGGTTCGACGACGAAGTCGGCGGAGGTTTCCCGGCGCCGTCGCCGGTTCCGCCGCTGATCAGGTCATTGATCGCGTCGTTGGCGGCGTCGCGGGCGTCGGCCAGCCCGTCGTTGTAGGCCCGGTCCGCCGGACTGGACTCGGACCTCCGGGAGCCGCCTGGTGACTTGGCGAGTGGTTCGCCCGGTGAGCCGCCGCCGATGCCCGCCGCCGGGCCCATCAGATCGCTGATCGCGTCGTCCGCGGCTTTGCGGGCGTCCTCCAACGCCTTGTTGCGCGCATCCGCGGCCGGATCCGGACCGGAGCCGTCCGAGTCAGATGCGTCGGATCCTGGGGCGTAGGAAGCCGGGGTGTGGGAACCCGGGGAGTCGGAACCGCCGGATCCCAGGTTGTCGATGGCGTCGTTCGCGGCGTCGCGGGCATCCTCCAACGCCTTGTTGCGCGCCGCCACCCCGTTGTCGCCGGCCCCGTCGCCCTGCCCACCGTGCATCTTGGCTTGGCTGCCCGGCCCGAGCCCCTCACCGCCGCCGGCACCCTCGGAGTCGTCCGCAGACCCGTTCGCAAGCTCGTCGATAGCGTCCTGGGCGGCATCGTTCGCTTCGTCCAGCGCGGCGTCGTACTCCGGATTCCCGTTCTTGAGATTGTTGATGGCGTCTTCGACGGCGTCGCTGGCGTCATCGTATGCCTTCTTACTGACGTCGTCTCCGCTGCCGCCGCCGCTGCCGTCTCCCGCGCCGTCACCCTCCCCGGTGCCGTCACCCTCACCCGCGCCGTCACCCTCACCCGCGCCGTCACCCTCACCGGTGCCGTCACCCTCACCGGTGCCGTCACCCTCACCCGTGCCGTCACCCTCACCCGTGCCGTCACCCTCACCCGTGCCGTCACCCTCACCCGTGCCGTCACCCTCCCCGGTGCCGGCGAAGCGGCGGCTGTGCGCAGCAAGGGCTTTGGTCGTGTCGTTGCTGGTGGTGTCGATCGGCTCAAGCAGGCCGATTTCCAGCTTGCGCATCCGACCACCGATGTCGCGGAACTCATCGGACAACTCCACCAGCCGGACCCGGATCTGCGACACGATCCACCGGTTCGCGGCAGCGACGGCAGCCTGCTCGGCCCGCTCGATGTCCTTCGCCTTGGCCGCGCCCGCGCCGTCGACTCCGTCGTAGATCTCCTCGACCATTCGCCGAGCGTCCGCCTTCAATGCCGTACGCAGCCGCTGGCCCATCTCGACGATCTTCCAGAACGTCGCCTTGAAGTGGTAGAGGGCGTCTCCGACGTCGTGGACCTGCTTGTGATAGCGGCTGCTGTCCAGGACGTGGTAGACGCCCTCACGGCTCTTGCTCTTGAGTGTGTTGACGTGCTCGGTGAAGGCGGTGGCGGCCTCGCCGGTGAAGACCGGAGAGTTACCCGAAGTCAGCTTCTTGACCTGGTCGTCCAGGTCCTCATGGATGTCCTGCAGGGCCGTGGTGGCCTTCTTGACGGCCTCGGAGGCATCCCACCACGGCGGCGCGACATAATGCCCGGTGCCTTTGATGTCCGAGATGTAATCCTCGATGTCGTCCATGGTCTCGACCTGCGCGAACGTCTGGCCCATCGGTGGGCTCTTCTCGTCGAAGGTGCCGACTTCACCAACGGCCACGACTCACTCCACCCAGGTCATCGAGGGTCACCACGATCACTACGTCGAGGGCGGCCGGGAATCCCTCGGACCCCGGCGCCACTCACTTCGCTACTTGTTGAACCGGTTACCGGAACGGATGTCCAGCTGCTTCATGTCGTCCGACCGGAGCTGCAGCTCCTTGGCCAACCCGTACACGATCGTGTTCATGTCGCCGAAGTTCTGCTCGATCCGCCTGGCCATCATGTTGTAGCTTGCGGCTGCCGGCCCCGTCCAGCTGTCCAGGGCATTCCCGGTCTCCCGCGCCAGACCTTCGATCAACGCCTCGACATTGCGGTTGATGCCCTGCATCTGAGTGATGCCGTCGAGCAGGACATCGTAGTCGTATCTCATTCTCCCGTTTGCCACTGCTGTTCCCTTCGTCTCGGTGGCCGCAGCCCAGCGGCTCAGATGTCCCGGAGGATGTCCACGCCGGCAGCGCCGATCCCACCCGCGTTGGCGTGGTCCTGCACGCCGAAGTCCCCCGTCGTGCCGTCCACGTTGCCGGCCATATCCCGCAGGTCGGCGACGATCAGGTTCACCTCATGGACCCAGGCTTCCCGAGCGTCGACCAACGCCCTGATCATGTCGCCTTCGCAGGCGTCGTCCATCAGGTCAACCGCATCGCTGAAGCTGGCCTTCTGCCGGTCCACGTCGTCGGCCGTCGACCGGTGATCGTTGGCGACCTTGTTCGCCACCACCGGGTCGAGGTCGGTGTTCTGATTGGCGGCCATGGATGCCTTCCCCTCCCGTTCGGACAAAGCGTCGATGTTCGCGACCATGCAACCAGTCAGGACTCACGGGTGCGGGCCGCCGCGGACGGGTGCGATATACGGCGGGGATATCCCCCGTCAACTGCCCCAGACCTGGCTGGCCAGCGCCGCCGCCGGGTCCAGCACCGGGCCGGTCGGCAACAGTTCCAGCAGCTCACCGGGGACGTCGGCCGGTTGCGCGCCGCCGTACCCGAGCGCCTCGGCACCCGCCGGAGACAGCGGGTACTTCACGCCGTACTCAGAGATCAGGAACATCGCGCCGCCAACGGTGCCCGGCGCGTACGGGTTCCTGGCCAGAGCTCCCATTCCAGGCGCGATCATGATGCGGTCCGCCGTGCTGGTCGCGGTCGCCGCCCGCGGGATCGGCAGTGCGCCGGCCACCGCGGTTGCCAGCACCCGGTACAGCCGCACCGCCAGGGTGGGACCGACCGACTCGAAACCGACGCAGGGCAGCCCGCCGCCGCCGCTTATCGGCTGCGGCGGGATCGGCGGATACCCCTCAACGAACTCAGTGGTCGCGGCGACCGGTGCCGCCGCCAGCTCGTCCGGACGTACCGGGACCGGCCCCACCGCTCCGTCGGGATACGCCTCCCCGATCGCCGGATCGGCCAGCACCAACGCGGCCGCCGTGGGGCTCAACCGGACCAGGCCGTCAGAGCGGACCAGGAACTGCTCGGTCGCCTCACTCGCCGGTCTGCGTACCTCGTACACCTGGCCGACCCGGGTCGGCCGTCCGCCGACCGGCGGACCTGGCTGGCCTCGCCCGTCGACGATCGGAAAGATCAGATCACGGCCGGGCGGAATCGGGTTCAGCCATGCCGGCGTCACCAGCATCGGCGCCGTAGCCGCGTAGCCGAGCGCCACCGCGGTCGCCGCCGCCGTCCGATACCGGCGACCCTGCCAGACCAGGTAGTTGTTCCCGTCGGCAGTGCGGACCAGGAACCCCTGGTCGTCGCGGAGCGGCACCGGATCGGCGAGGTCGCCCAGCAGCAGCGTCACCGCGGGCACCCCGGCCGGCGACGGCGGCGGCGCACAGACCGTCCACGAGCCACGGTAGAGCCGGTCCGCGGCCGGCACCGCGTCCGGAGCGCCGACGATGCCGATCGGCGCACCCACCGGCACCCCGGTCAGGGAGTGCCGGGACACGCGCACGATCCGGGCGTCCATCCCGCCACCTAGCACCAGGCGGGCGGAGGCGTAGTTGAGCACCGGCCGCAGGGTCCCGTCGAGCAGCAGGTAACGCGCCCCGGACTCCTTCACCGCGATGATCACCCCGGGTTGCTTCCAGGAGCTGTCACCCCCGGGCCGGAATATCCCGTAGATGCCGAACCCTCCCGCGATAACCACCGCCAGCAGGATCCCGATCACGAGACCGATCATCGGTCGGCGGTTGGGTGGCTCGTACGGATCGGGCCGGCCCATCATCAGCGCGGCGTTGAGCCGGCCCAGAATGTAGAAGTACGCGTGGACCTGATCCCGGCGTGACTCCATCGACGACGATCTCCCGTCAACTCGCCCAGGCGCGGACCATCTGGTAGATCCCGAGCACCGCGCCGAGCAGTGGGATCAGCGACACCGCGATGACGATCTCCAGGATGTCGACCGTCCGGCCCCAGTAGGGTCGCAGTCGCCGGCCGGGCAGGGTGCCGGCAGCGGTCAGGACGGCGCCGGCGACGGCCACGACCGCCGGCGCCAGCACCGCCGTACGGGCCAGATCGGTGCGGTCCGCCGCGAACCGCAACAGGTCGAACAGCACCAACGCGAGGGCCGGCGTCAACGTCGCCCAGCGGACGACCAGACCACTCAGGTGCCGCGACCGCATGCTGATCAGCGTGGCCAGCACCAGGGCCAGGATCATCGGCCACCCCCCGCCGGGGGCGACGAGCACCGCCGCGCCGACCGTCTGCGCGGCGCCCACCCCGACGGTCAGCGCCGCGTGGTAGGCCAGACCGGCGGATCCCCGGTCCACCACCATCCGGTACGGCGCGGGATCGATGTCCTCGGAGAGTTGCTCCGGTTTGCCTGGCAGCAGCGGCAGCGCCAGACCACCGAGCCGGAATCCGAGCGGCGGCAACATCAACGCGATCAGCAGGGTCAGCACCAGTCCACAGGCGGCGGCCTCCTGCGGGGTCACCGGCCCCACTGCGGCCAGCAGGGCGGTCACCGCACCGGTGGCGACGAACGAGATCGCCCCGGTGAACAGCAGCGCTCCGGCGGCGACGAGCGCGGCACCGGCGACAAGCATCACGAGCGCGGCGAGGCTGGCCAACGAAACCCGGACCGCGGTGTCGGAGTACGGTGCCAGTGCCTCGGCGCCGAGCCAGCCGGCCATCGCCGCATAGGCCGTCGCGGCAGCGGCCAGCAAGGTCCCGGTCTGCGGATCCGGCACCGCCCTGCTGACCAGCCCGGCGGCGGCGAGCAGGGGCACGGCGAGCAGCGCGGCGACGCCGGCCCGCAGCCCCACCGGCCCGTCCAACCCGAGCACCAGCAGACCGCCGGCCAGCACCAGCGCGCCTATGGCGAGCAGCATCGCCCGGGTGCGGGGAACCGACCAGCGGTACGGGCTGGTGCGCGACTGATCCGCGACCCCGTCGACCAGGTCGTCGAAGTCGATGGGTGGCAACTGCTCGGCCCGGGGCCGAAAATGCAACGTCTCACCGTCGAGCAGGTGCAGCTCGACAGCTGTCCGTTCCTCGTCGAGCGGCGCCTGGCCGAGGCGCTGCACCACCCAACCGTCGTGTTCGGCACCGTGGTCCGCGGCGTCCGGGTCGAGTTGGAGCAGCACCTCGGGGAGCAGGTCGACAAGCGGGGTCTCGCCGGGCAGGACGATGTCCGCCTTCCGTACGCCGAGGACGAAACGCAGCCGGACCGGCGCGGCCAGACGTTGCCGAGCGAGACTTTCCATGCTGGCTTAGTCCTCGTCGGGCTCTGTCCACTTACTGAAGGAGTTGCCTCTGCTCCTCGGGATGTAGACATAAGGCTCACTGTTGAACCAGTAGATCTGCCGCCCCGCCGAGTCCGTCTGAACCTCGCCGTCGATCAGGTAGCTCCGATAGGTCCGCTGCGGCGGGCCCTTCTTCTCCTCCCATTCCGTGTACACGCTCTGGTCCGGCTCAACAGCGACGAAATTGTCGCCGGTCGGCGGTGGTGGCTTGCTTTCGTCGTCCTTGTCGTCCTTCTCGTCCTTCTCGTCGCCGTTGTCGTCGTCCTTGTCGTCCTTCTCGTCCTTCTCGTCGCCGTTGTCGTCGTCCTTGTCGTCCTTGTCGTCCTTCTCGTCGCCGTTGTCGTCGTCCTTGTCGGGCGACAGGTCTATGCCTTTCTTGCCTTCGCCGGCGTCCTCGATGGTCTCGCCGTCGGCCAGGTCGATATCCTCGTCCTTGTCCTTGCCGAGGTCCTCGACCTCAAGCTCGTCGCTCATGCCGTAGATGTCTTCCGGCTTGAACTTGGTCGTCCGTTCGCCGTCTTCGAGGTTGTACAGCTTCTCGTCACCCAGGTCCTCGTTGTCCCCGGTGTCGTAGTCGTCCTTGGCCTTCATCTCGGTCGGGGTGAACTCGGCATCGGCCATGCCCTCGACCGCAGTCTTCGCGATGTCGGTCGCGGCAGCCACCGCGTCGCCGTTGCTCATGTCGACGCCCTCGAACGCGTCAGCGACCTTGTAGAGACCCAGGCTGATCTCGTCGAACGACATCCCCAGATACTTCGCGTGGGTCACGATCGCGTCGCGTCGGTCCACGAACAGATCCTCCAGCCACTCGGCCACGTCGAACTTGCCGGCGTTGGGATCCATCGTGCTCAGATTGCGGAAGATCTTGTCATAGTCGTCCATGATGGAGCTGATCGCCTTGGCGACCTTGCGCAGCTCCTCCGGCTCGACTCGCGTTTCGGCCATGAACGCCCCCCTCCTGCTATGGTGGGTCCGTCTTCCTTCGGGTCCCCGGTCGCCCTGGCCAGCGAAACCAGAACCCACGAGACGGTAGGCGCGGCAGGCCCGTACGCGGACACGCACGGGTCGGCGCCGGGCCGATCGAGGGGAAACCCCTCACCGAAGGAGACGCCCGTGGGCACAGTCCCCTACACGCGCAAGGCCCGCCGCGCTGGCCCCGTAGCGCCAGTCGAGGAGATCGCCCTCCAGGAGCCGCCGGTCATCCCGGAGCCGGCCGAACGCGGCATCAGCGCGGTGCTGATGCTGGCCCCGATGGGCATCGCATCGCTGGCCATGGTCCTGATGTTCCTGCGCCCGAACGCCGGTGCGCTGGCGTACGTCGGGGTCTGCCTGATGGTGCTCGCCGCGATCACGATGATGATCGTGCCGCTGGTGCGTAACGCCGGGCAGCACAAGCATCGGCTCAACGGCGAACGCCGCGACTACCTGCGCTACCTCGGGCAGGTAAGGCGCAAGGTCCGCAACTCACTCGTTGAGGAGCGCCGTGCGGCGCGATGGCTGCACCCCGACCCGGGCGCGCTCTGGACGATGGCGCTCAGCCAGCGGCTCTGGGAACGCCGCACCTCCCACGAGGACTTCGGCGAGGTCCGGGTCGGGCTGGGAGCCCGACGATCAACCACCCGGCTGGTCGCGCCGCAGAGCAAACCGATAAGCGACCTGGAGCCGCTCGCCGCGCACGCGCTACGCCGTTTCCTGCGCGCCTACGCCACCTTGCAGGACGCACCGATCGCCCTGTATCTGCGCGGCTTCGCCCGGATCGGATTCCAGGGCGACGGAGCTACCGCCCGCGCGACCGTCCGCGCGATGCTGGCCCAGCTCACCATCGCGCACTCGCCGCAGGACCTGTACCTGGTCGTCGCCGCCACCGGACCGGCGTGGGAGTGGGTGAAGTGGCTGCCGCACGTGCAGGACGATTCGGTCCCGGACGTCACCGGCACCCGACGACGGGTCGTCGACCAGCCCGACGAAGTCGACGAAATCCTGGTCGCGCTCGGCATACCGGACCGGCCCGGCTTCGAGCCGGACACCCCGGTCACCGCCGTCGAGCCGCTGGTGGTGCTCGTCCTCGACGGCCCCGCCCTGCCGGCCGGCCACCGGCTCGGCACGGACGGCTACCGCAACCTCGTCACCCTCGACGTGCGGGCCACTCTCGGCTGGGAGTCCCAGCCGCACACCCTGCTGCTGCAGGCTACGAAGGACCAGCTCAACGTCGTCTCCTTCGACCATCTCGGCAAGGCAAGCAGCAGCTCACTGTGCCGTCCGGATCAGATGAGCATCACCTCCGCCGCGGCGCTGGCCCGTACCATCGCCCGGCATCGCGTCGGCCAGGGCGGCGAAACCGAGGAGCCGTTGGCCACCGACTACGACCTGGCCGGCCTGCTGCAACTCGGTGACCTGACCACCTTCGACCCCGCGGTCTACCGGGCGGGCCGTACGGCGGCACAGCGGCTGCGGGTTCCGATCGGGATGACCTCGACCGGCAGCACGATCGAGCTGGACATCAAGGAGGCTGCCGAGGGCGGCATGGGCCCGCACGGCATGCTGATCGGCGCGACCGGTTCCGGTAAGAGCGAGCTGCTGCGGACGTTGGTGCTCGCCCTGGCCGCCCGACACACCTCGGAGGAGCTCAACCTGGTCCTGGTCGACTTCAAGGGCGGTGCGGCGTTCCTCGGCTTCGAACGGCTGCCGCACACCTCGGCAGTGATCACCAACCTGTCCGAGGAACTCGAACTGGTCGACCGGATGCAGGACGCGCTGACCGGTGAGCTGAACCGGCGTCAGGAACATCTGCGGGCCAGCGGGTATCCCTCGCGGCGTGACTACGAACGGGCCCGTGCCGACGGCGTCTCGATGGAACCCATGCCGGCCTTGTTCATCGTCGTTGACGAGTTCAGCGAAATGCTCAGCAGCAAGCCGGAGTTCATCGACGTCTTCGGCATGATCGGCCGGCTCGGCCGCAGCCTCGGCGTGCACCTGCTACTGGCCAGCCAACGGGTCGACGAGGGTCGCATCCACACCATCGAGTCGCACCTGTCGTACCGGATCGGTCTACGGACCTTCTCCTCCATGGAGAGCCGCAGCGTACTCGGCGTGCCGGACGCCTACGAGCTGCCGAACGTCCCCGGCAACGGCTACCTTCGGCCAGACACCCAGACGCTGATCAGGTTCAAGGCGGCCTACTGCTCGGGGCCGTGGCACCCGCCGAACCAGCGGCGCCGCACCTCCGGGCAGGGTGGAGTTGTTCCGTTCGGCACCCAACACCTGCGTCCGGAGCAGCCGGTCGACCCGCAGCCCGAGGACGGGGCCGACAGGCTGGAGAAGCCGCCGATCCTGGCCGACATGCTCCTCCAGGTGCTGCAGGGACACGGACCGGCTGCCCATCAGGTGTGGTTGCCACCGTTGACCGACACCACGACGCTGGAGAAGCTGCTCCCGCCGCTGGTCGAACACCCAACCATGGGGCTGGCGCCGATCGGTGGCTTCGGTACCGGGCAGCTCACCGTCCCGGTCGGCCTGATCGACCTGCCCGCCCAGCAGCGCCGCGAACTGCTGCAGGCCAACCTCGCCGGCAGCGCCGGCAACGTTGGCGTCGTCGGCGGCCCACAGTCGGGCAAGAGTACGTTGCTGCGGACCCTGATCTGCGCGCTGGCGCTCACCCACACCGCCGCCGAGGTGCAATTCTACTGCCTGGACTTCGGCGGTGGGGCGATGGCCTCGCTGTCCCGACTGCCGCACGTAGGCGGCGTCGCCGGTCGGCTCGACCGGGACAAGGTGACCCGTACCGTGCTGCAGATGACCACCCTGCTGGCCCGCCGGGAGGCCCTCTTCGCCGAGCACGGGATCGACTCGATGGCCAGCTACCGGCGGGCCCGCGCCACCGGCGCTTTCCGGGACGTCGACCCGTACGGCGACGTGTTCCTGGTCGTCGATGGCTGGTACACCGCCCGACAGGACTTCCAGGAGCTCGACGACCGCTTCGGCGAGCTGGCGGCGCGCGGACTCGGCTTCGGCGTGCACATGCTGGTGTCCGCCGGCCGGTGGTCGGAGATCCGACCATGGCTGCGCGACGTGCTCGGCACCCGGTTCGAACTGCGGCTCGGCGATCCGGTCGAGTCCGAGGTCAACAGTCGGGTCGCGGCCACTGTCCCGGCGATCCCAGGGCGCGGTATCACCACCGACCGGCAGCACTTCCTCACCGCGCTACCTCGCATCGACGGGGACCCCAGCACCGAGGATCTGTCCGAGGCGACCGCGGAACTGGTCGAGGCGCTGGACGTGCCGACCGCGGATCGCGCCCCCAAGGTGAAGCTCCTGCCGGATCGGCTGCTCGTCGCCGAGCTGCCCGCGCCGACCGCGCCGTCACGGGAGGCGGAGATCCGCATCCCGCTCGGCCTCGACGACGTACGTCTGGAGCCGATGTGGCACGACTTCGACGCCCACCCGCACCTGCTGATCTTCGGTGACACGGAGAGCGGCAAGACGAACCTGCTGCGGCACATCGCCCGCAGCGTCGTCGCCCACCACACACCCAAGGAGGCCCGGATCGTCTTCGGCGACTCCCGGCGTGAGCTGCACGAGGCCGTCCCGCAGGCCAACCAGATCGGCTACTCGATGTCGGCCGAGCGGCTCGCCGCCACCATGGCCGAGGCCGGGCAGGTGCTCACCTCCCGCCTGCCGGGACCGGACATCCCGCCGAGCCAGCTGTCCAAGCGGGACTGGTGGACCGGTGGTCGGCTGTTCATCCTCGTCGACGACTTCGAACTGTTCGAGGGCGGTAGCCGGGACTCGCCGCTCGGCCCGCTGCTGCCGCTGCTGCCGCACGGCGCCGAGATCGGCCTGCACCTGATCATCGCCCGCAGCACGGCCGGGGCCGGCCGGTCCATGATGAACCCGCTGCTGCGGCGAGCCTGGGAACTGGGCTCGCCAGCGGTCCTCTTCTCCTGCCCCCGTGAGGAGGGCGCCTTCCTCGGCAACATCCGGCCCCGAGTCCTGCCACCGGGCCGCGGCCAGTACGTCGACCGCCGCCGGACGGTCCGGCTGGTGCAGACCCCCGAAGTGCCACTCCCCGAACCGTCGGAATCCTGAACGGCGGGCCGACCTACCGGACGTCGTCGTCAGATCCGCGGGCCGCGGTGGCGTCGCGGGCCGGTCGCCAGCCTCGGGCCCGGCCCGCCGGCAGCAGGACCGTCAGCAGCGCCACCAGGCCGATCAGCACGATCGCCATCCCGGCGGCGAGCGCGGCCATCGTCGGCCCGATCGGATCGGGTGGCGGCAGATCGGGGTGACGGGCGGCGGCGGCCGGTGCGGCGGGGCCACGGGCGCCCTCCTCGGCGAGCGCCGCCGACACGGCTGCCGCCGGGTTGACCACTCCCCAGCCGTAGCCGGGGTCCGGCAGTGGCACCGCGGGGTGGTCGGCGGTCGTCAGCAGCCGATGTCGTACCTCGGCGGCGGACAGATCCGGCCGGTAGGCCCGAATCAACGCCGCGGCACCCGCCACGAAAGGCACCGCGTAACTGGTGCCGCTGCCGCGCCAGTGCCCGGGGCCGCCGGGTCCGACGCTGACCACCTCGACGCCCGGCGCGGTCAGCCCGAGGTGGTCTCCGGTCTGGGAGAAGGCGGCGCGCGTGCCGGTCGAGTCGATCGCACCGACAGCGATCACGGTCGCCAGCGCCGCCGGGTACGCGATCAGCTGATCCTGCCCGGTGCTGTTGGCCGCGGCGGCCACCACCACGACGTCGCGCTGCTCGGCGTACTCGATCGCCGCGACCAGACTCGGTTCGGGCGCCCTGGTACTGGCGGATACGTTGATCACGGCGGCACCGCCGTCGACGGCCGCCCGGATCCCCTGCGCCAACAACCTGGCGGTGCCGTCGTCCATGCTGTTCGCCACCCGGATCGGCAGGATTCGCGCATCGGGAGCGACCCCGTGAAAGCCGGTTCCGTCCGCCGGCGCGGCAGCGATGATGCCGGCGATGAACGTGCCGTGGCCGAAGCAGTCGTTGTCGGCGGGGGGCGCGCCGGCCCTGGTCAGATCGACACCGCGCAGCACCCGGCCGTGCAGCTGCGGGCTGTCGGCCGCCACCCCGGTGTCGACGATGGCCACGGTGACTCCGGCGCCACGGGTCAACGGCCAGACCCGCTCCACCCCCAGCCAGGACTGCGCCCAGGGCAGGCCGGCCTCCACGCTCTCGGGCGGGCGCAGGCAGTCGACACCGGGGTCGGGCAACGCAGGTGCCGCCGTGACCGGCGCCCCGGTGGTGACGACGGTGATCAGCAGGGCGGCAAGGGCGGGGAGCAAAGCCCTTGGCCGGCCTGCGGCAAACACCCGGACGGGCGCCACGGGTGACACGGTCAGCCCTGGTAGAGGCCGAGTGCGTCGCGCAACTGGGGCTCGCCACACCCACCGTCAGCCATGCGCGATCACCTCCGTCGAACCTCCCCTGTGGTCATGGCCAGCGACCGGGTCGGGCGGTCGACCCTGCGGCCACTGGGCGTCCAGCCCGTCGCCGGTGTCGTCCGCCTGACGCATGGCCCTTCGCAGCCGAGCGATGAGCAGCCCGCTGAGGACGAGGGCCGCCAACAGGGTGATCAGGAAGACGAACCGAACCGCCCCGGTGTCGGCGGCCGCACCAGGCGAGCCGTTGTCGGAGATCGCCGTCACCTCTTCGGGCAGTTCCCGGACGACTGCGGCCTCCGGGTTGACCATCCCGTAGCCGTAACGCGGATCCGGCTGCACGTCGCCCATTTTGTCCGAGGTCACCGCGACCCGGTGGGCCACCTGGGCCGTGGTCAGCCCCGGATGTGCCGAGCGGACGAGCGCGGCGACCCCGGCGACGAGTGCCACCGCCAACTCGGTGCCACTGCCGGTGAAGGTTCCGGTTCCGCCGACGCCGATGCTGCTGACGTTCACTCCCGGCGCGACCACGTCCACCGCGGCCGGGAGATAGTCCTGGGCGGTCATCCCGTCGACGCCGATGCCGCCGACGACGATCACCTCGTCCGGCGGCTCGACCTCACCGGCGCTCTTGTCCCGCACCGGCGCGGCGGCGACCACGACGACGTCGTGCGACAGGGCCGTCCGGATCGCGTCGGCCACCGATTCGGCGGTGGCGTCGGCGTAGGCTCCCAGCGCGATCACCGTGGCGCCAGCGGAGACCGCGACCTCGATCGCGGCGGCCTGAACGGCCGGTTCGGCCGTCGTCTGATCCACCGCCAGCTGCACCGGCATGACCACCGCCTCGGGAGCGACCCCGGCGAAGGTGTCGTCCGCAGCCGCCTCCGCCGCCACCAGGCCGGCCATCGCCGTGCCGGTGCCCAGGCAGTCACTGTCGCCCCGCCCGTCACCGGTCACGATGTTCGCGCCGATGGCCACCCGGCCGCTGAGCTGCTCGCTGCGCCCGTCCACTCCGCTGTCGACGATGGCGACGAGTTGCCCGTGTCCACGGCTGTGCGGCCAGGCCAGGTCGGCCGCGATCCGCGCCATCGCCCAGTCCGACGACCCGCTCGCGGCGGTCGTCGTCACGCACTCGCCCTGCTCGGTCGGCGGGCTTGGCGGCGTTGTCGGCACCTGCCCCGGGCTGGGCGGCAGGCCGTCCAGTGCCGGCCGCTCACTCGCGTCCCTCGACGGCGCGACGCCACCGGGCCGGCTCGGTTCGCTGCGGTCAGGGGATGCCGCGGGCGCGGTGGGGGTGGTGGTAGTGGTGGAATTCGTCGGCGCCGGCGCCTCGGTGGGCAGCACTCCGTGCCGTACCCCGGAGCCGGCGGCGTCCCAGGGAAGTACCAGATGCCATCCGGCGCGCAACGAATCAGGATCGGACAACGCGTGACCGTCCGGCTGACGCCGGCCGGCGTTGAGGTTGTAGATCTCCGTGGCTCGCGCGGAGTCACCGAGCAGCCGGGCGGCGATGTCGCGCAGGTTTTCGGGTCGGCCCTGATGCGAAGACGCCACGGTGTAGTACGCGACGCGCTCATCGGCACGTGCTGGTACGGCGCCCACCACGGACGCGAGCAGGATCGCGGCGATGGTCGCCGCGATCCTGCCCGCGTGCCGGGAAGCTTTCGCGTTCTGTACCGATTTCACCTGCTCAACGTCCAACGCTGGTCGACGGCGTGTGGCTGCAGGTCCCACTGGGTCACCGGGGTGCCGTTGTTGGCGCAGCAGTCGACGCCGAGAATGTCGAGCACCTTGCCGGAGTTGCGGTTGAGGATGTGGTAGGTGCCGTCTGGCCCCGGCTGCAGTCGCCACTGCTGGTTGTGGTCCTTGCGGTCCGGCGTCTGCAGCTCCAGTTTGGCCCGGTTCTCCAGCGACGCGTCCCTGATTCCGAGGGCCAGTTTGGTGTGCACGTTGGTGATGGTCACCCAGCCGGCGTCCGGTGCGTCGGCGATGTTCCACCATGGGTCGTCACCCCCAGGGTTTTCCCAGAGCTGGACGGTCGTGCCCGCCTTGACCCCGGCAAGGTCCCTTCCGGGGACCTCCATCACCCTGCCGTTCAACGCGTTGATGAACTGGTAGCGCACCGTCGGATTCCAGACCCGCGCCGGGGACGCCCCGGTCTTGGGTGCCTGCGTCCTCGGTGACTCGGCTGGCGACGGCTCCGCGGTGGAGGACTCCGGGCTCGGCGACGGGCCGAGCGAAGGGCTGGGTGACGGACTGGGTGAGGGGCTCGGCTCCATCAGCCGGGTGTCCTTCGAGTAGCCGCCGAGGTACCGGTGCACCAGGTCGACGAGCTGCGGGATGGCCGCCTTGCGGGGCACGCCACCCTCCGCGCGAACCGCCGTCGCCCCCCACTGGTACGCGGCGAGCGCCAGCTCGTACGAGTCCGCGTCGTCGGTCTGCATATTCGACAGCTGATTGGTCAGATCGCACATCGCGCTGCCCAACGCCGGGATCGCCTGGCTCGGATCCCACACCGACGCCCTGGCCGATGGCCGGTACTCGCTCCACATCGCCTCGGTGAACTGGGCTATGCCCTGGCCGCCGTGGTCGCCTCTGAGGTTGGCGTTGAAGCCGGAGACCGCCATCAGCTGGGCTGCGATCTGCGGCGGGGACACATCCTCCGGGCACACCTGCCCCGCGGACATCACCAGCTCGACGTACTCCTCCGGAACGACGACCTCACCCACGGACGACTCGGCCGACTTGTCCGGCGTCGGCGTGTCGTTCGTGAACTGGGGCTGCTCGGCGTACCAGTTCGCGTACCCGACGACCGTGTCGACGTGCTGCGAGGCAGCCTCCGGGATGCCCTTCGCGTTGAGAACCGCGTCCAGGCCGACGCGTTCCGCGGCGACCGCCACCTCCCACCGATTGCCATCGATCCCGGCATGGCGGACCTGGCCGATCGTCGCGCAGGTCCGGTGGGCCAGGGCGAGGACGTTCGCCCGCAAGTCGACGCGCTGCGCCGACGTCCACGGCGCCCAAGCCCGCCATGCCTCGGCGTCCATGCCTGCAAGACCTTCGCCGTACGACGTCCGCGCGCCGGTCTCGAAGCCGGATGCGGCCATCATCTGCGCCGCGAGTCGCGGGCCGGTCAACGCCGGGCAGGAGGTCGCTCCGACGACGATCGCCGCCAACACGTCCTCAGGGACCGGCTTGCCCTCGATCCTGGTTTCGGCCAGCGCCGGACCGACCTGCGCGCCGGCGGCGACGATGCAGGCGACGGCGGCAGTGAAGGCCACCACGGTCTCGACGCGACGACGCGTGGTCCGCAACGAACGCCACGCCCGCCTGGCCGCGGAACGCATCGCGCCCAGTGGCCCGGGTACGGGCGTCGAAGGGGGCTCAGATGCAGCTCTCGATGTCACGGTTGACTACCCCTCTCCACCGGATATGCCCTTTGAACGGTGCGGGACATCGCGCCGTTCACGACGTCGCCAAGTTCGTTGCCGAGGGTTTGTGAAGCGCCCCGCTGATCAGGCCGAGGATGCCGTCCGGGCCGAGCAGCCCATCCGCTGCCAGGGTCCACTCGTCCACCGGGTTCAGGTCGACCCCGGCACCGGCCCACAGCTCCAGGGTGGATCCCAGCTCCTGCCGCAGGGCCGCAAGGCGCTGCGCGACATCGCCGGCGACCTCGTCGATGGCCTGACCGACGGCGACCAGGTCGACCGGGGCACCGCCACTCATCGGCCATCACCTCCGACCAGCTCCACGCCGGACCGCCCGGTGGCGCGCATCCCCTGCAGGTCACGGGCGATGTCGCGCAGCGCGTCGTCGAGCATGCGGGCGTAGACGTCGTACCCGGCCAGCAGGTCCCGTAGCCGACCTGGGGGCAGGTCCGCCAGTCCGGCCCGGTCCAGGCCCGCAAGCTGGTTGCGGAGTTGGAGCAGTCGCGCCCCGATGTCGGCCGCGGCGGCCAGGCAACTCTCGGCTGCGTTGCCCGCCCCCGGCTTATACGGTGTAATCCCGCTCATACTGCCTCCATGTACAGGGGATCACCCTGACAACGACAGGCGCCCAGTCTCCGTTCACCGTTCGGCGCACGACTTGCGGGCACCATAGGACGATCACCGAGCTCGACGAAGGAAGACGACACCGATGAGACCACGCCACCCGACGCAGCACGTCCTGGTCATGGTCGTCAAGTGCGTCGTCGTGCTCCTCGGCGCCGTGCTGCTCGGAGCAGCCCCGGCCGCGGCGGCTCCGACGGACGAGCCGGTCCCGCCACGGACCGAGGTCACCGAGACCGGGAAGTACTACGTGGTCGGCCCAGCCGTCAACGGTCAGCGGGAGTTCCTGTTCGCGATCGCGGCCAAGACCCTCGGTGACGGCAGACGGTATCGCGAGATCTTCGACCTGAACGAGGGGCGGCCACAGCCCGACGGGGGGCAGATGGTCGACGCGACCACGGTGGAGCCGGGTTGGATTCTCATCCTTCCCGCCGATGCCCAGGGCCCGGATGTCATCACCGGTGCGCTACCCGGGACCACCAGATCGACGGCCGCGCCCAGCGGACCGGATGCGGCCTCCGGCGGCACCTGGCTCACCACCGGGCTGCGGATCACGCTGCTCGTGCTGGCAGCGCTGTTCGTAATCTGGGCGCAGGTGACGCTGTGGGCGCGACACCGACGGCGTCCCGTCGCCACCGGCCCGAGCATCGCCACCGACCCGGCCGAGCAGCCACCCGCCGCCGAGTCCGCCGGCTCGCCCGCGCCGCCACCGGTCAGCCAGGCCGAGGGCCCCCCCGGCCAGCCGGTCCTGGCCGGCAACCAGGCGGTGCCGCCGATGCCCGCCCTCGGCCCGGCGGTGTTACGACCGGCCACGACGCCGAACCCGTTCGCGGTGCTGACCACCGAGCTGACCTGCAGCGACCGGCCAGCCCAGGTCCGCCTGATCGGATCGCGTCCAGGTAGGTGGGGTTCGGCGTACCGCTGGTTGTCCGGCGACCAGCAGCCGCCCCCGGCGACCGTCCCGCTGATCCTGGGTGAGCAGGACGATCGACGGCTCTGGGCGGACCTCGCACACGCCCCGGACGCCCTGACCGTCGGCGGCGACCCCGCAGCCGCCCGGCGGCACGCGGTGACTTTGGTGAGTCAACTCAATGGGGAGACCGACGTCGTCGTCATCGGGGACGCCCTCGGCGATGTGCTGCCGAGCGCCGCCCGGTGGCTTCCCGCGCCGGCAGACCTCGACGCCGGCCGGTCGATGGCCCGGATCCGGGTGGTGGTCTGCTCCGCGGCGGACGCGCCGGCATTGCGCAGACAGTTGCGGGATGCCAAGCACGGCGGCCGGCGCACCGTATCGCTGATCGTCGGGCCGGCACCGGCCGCGCGATGGTCGATCCAGTTGGGCGTTGCTGGCCGCCGGCGCCCGACGGCCGAGCACGACAGTCGGCAGCCGTCCTCCGACCAGTCCCGGCCACTGCCGGCGGACCGAACCTAGCGAGGAATGTTGTCAACCAGCCAGCCGCAGCCCACGTCGTCCGCCGGTCCCGACCTGCCGCGACCCGTCGACGGGCTGCACGACCTCGTCCTGGTTCCGGCGCCCGGCGGCGGTCTCGCCCACCCGAACGCGCCCGGTGTCGCCCTGTCCGCGGTGGAGCTGGCCGGCCACGTCGGGCCCGCCGCAGACACCGGCGGCCAGCTGCGGCTGCTCGTCAACGACGGCGCCTGTCATGAACCCCTGCTCAGCCAGGTCGCCGATCTACTCAAATGCGACATCCTGGTTACTCCGGCCGGTGCGTCCGTCGATCTGCTTGCCGGCCCCGACGGATCGCCGGGCGACGCGGTGCCGGTCGATCGGAGCACCGGCGACGTCGTCGAATGGGCCCTGGTACAGCCCGCCAGTCTGGCCACCACGCTGCCTGGCTGGTTCGACCTGGTGGGCGGGCTGGTACTGACCCGCGCCGGGCTGGCGACACTGCCCCTACCGAAGGGGCTCGAGTTCGTCGACCGGAGCAGCTTCGTCGAGCGTCGGGCTGCGGCGGCCCGGCTCGGTCGTGGCCACTCGGATCTGGTGACCGTCGCCGTGCCGACCCGTGCTGGCCGCTTCCAGCTCTCGACCTTCGATCAGGACGACCGGGCCGACCCCGACGGCTACGGCGGCCAGGACCTCGCCGCCGCGCTGTCGTCGATCCACCTCTACGGTGGCGACCTGCGGCTCTGGCTCAGCTGGCCGCAGGACGCGGCCGAGCACAACCAGCTGGAGACACAGCTCGCCGCGCTCGCCGAGGCGACCGGCGCCACCGTGTGGGCCCCCGCCGCCGGCGGTGCGGCGGTGCTGCTGCACGGCTGCCGGGACCTGTCTTCCCGGGACCGTAGCGGCAACGTCGCCAGGTGGCAGGACTACCGCCCGCCGCACGCCCGAGAAGCTCCGCGGTTCACCACCGACCTCGACGGACGGCTGGTGCCGACTGCCGACCCGGCGGCCACCACCATCGGCGGGGTGACGATCGTCAGTACCCGGCGGGAGTCAGCCGGGACGTTGCGTTCCCGGTACGCCGGCCTCACCGCCGAAAAGGGCACCGCGCTGCTGGACCTCACCGTGTTGGCCGATGGCCGGCTCGCCATGTCCTACCTCGACGGCGGTCACCTCGCCGTGGGCGGCGGCGTTCTGCGCGCGACACTGGCCAGCCGCGGCTGGACCGGAGAAGATCTGCTGCTGCTGACCCCGGTGGCGCCGAACGCCCTTACCGGGCTGCGCGAGCACCTCGCGATCCTCGAAGCCGAGCTCGGCACCGAGTTCTGGTCCCTGCCGCCGGGCGCCACCGTCGTGGCAGCCGCCGGCACGGCCCGGGCGGTGGACGAGCAGGGGCGCCCCACCGACTGGCTGCGCGCCGGCCGGCCGGCAGCCGATTCCATCGGCAGCCGATGGCGCAACGACGACGGTCGACTCGTCGCGGACCACCAGTCCACAGCCGGCGAACGGACGGTTCCGATCCCGGCGCCCGCCTCCGCCGCCCCGCCACCGCAGCCGGTCCTGCCGCCGCCGAGTCCGTATCAGGTGCGGCCGGCCAGCGGGTTCGGCGACGCGCACGGCGTACCCTGGATCCCGCAGCAGCCGCAGGTCAACGCCGAACCGGTACGAATGTGGCTGTCCTGCGCCTGGCCACCGGGGCGCGCCGCAGTCGAGGGGATTCCGACGGCGGACCTGTTCCTGATCGGCGACCTCGACGGCGCGCGGGTGGCGCGCGCCAATCCGGGTCGGTATCTGCTCTGCCTGCGCGTCGGCCCCGGTAGCGCCATCGATCTGAGTCGGATCGACGCCATGCCGGACAACCTGCGGCAACAGATCGGCGACAGTGCAGGCGTCGGTTCCTTCCTGCTGCCCGCCGCCTGGCTCGGCCAGGTCCAGCTACTGGCCGGCTACCGGGTGGACACCAACGGCCGGCCGCGCGACCACGTCGAACTGCCCGACGAACCGGTGCTGCTGCGCTGCGCCGGCGCCGCGCACGGCGTCGACGGTCTGCCCAACGAGGTCGTCCGCTGGCCGGCCAGCAGCCGGGAAGGTTGGGTCGTGCTGCCGCCCGCCCCACCGCAGGGAGATTTCGTCGAGGTGCACCCGCGGCGCCCGGAGGTCCGCGCCGGGCATCGGCTGGCTCGCCTGCGGCTGGGCGCCGGCGCGGCAATCGACGTAGCGGCCAGCGCCGCCGGCCTGAGCGGTCTGGCTTCGGCCCGTAGTCGCCTGCCCGATCTGTTGGTGAGCGGAATCGACGTGGCGCTGCCCCCCGCCTCGTACCAGCACACCCGGGTAAACCAGATCCGGTACGCCGACGGCACCCGGTGGCGGCCGGCCCCCGACCAGGTCGACCTGCCGCTCTCGGCGCTGTTCGGGTCGGAGCTGGCCTGACCGGCGTTCAGTCGACCCGATAGTCACCGACCAGTACCGCGGCTGCCAACTCCACCCGGGAGCGGTAGCCGGTCCGGGTGAACAGCCTCGACAGGCGCCCCTCGACGCTCTTGGCGCTGCTCTGGGTGACCGCGGCGAGTTCCCGGTTGGACAGACCTTCGGCGATCAACGTGGCGAGCAGGCGCTCACCTTCGACGAGGGTGTCGCTCCGGCCTGGCACCGCGACGCCGTGCTCCCGCATCACCTGCCGCAGCCGGGACCGGTGCAGCGTCGCCCCCAGCTGGCCGTACAGTTCATAGGCCTCGCTGAGCAGTTCCGGGCGGTAGCCGGTCCAGCGGACCACCCGTTCCAGGGTGCCCGCCAGCTCGTAGGGCCGGCCGAGGTCGCGGGCCAGCCCGACGACCTGCGCAGCCAGGTCGGTGTCCCGACCGGCCACGAGGCGAGCGCTTGCCGCCCGCCACGCCGCGGCGCCGTTGTCCAGCGCCGCCGCCGCGCGGTTGGCGGCATCCGCGGCCGCGTGGGCAGCGGCGGTCTCCCCACGTTCGGCCGCCAGCTCCGTGGTCACCAACCACAGTTCGTCGGTGCCGACCACCGCACCGGATCGAGCCGCGGTGGCGAGCGCCCGGGCGGCCGCCGTGGCGGCGGCGGCGGTGTTCCCGAGCGCTCGCTCCAGGTCGACGACCACCACGTCCGTCAGGTGCGGCAACGGGATGCCGCGAGTACGCGCGGTGTCGATCATCGCGCGGGCCCGCGTCAGCCAGCCCCGCCCGAGCAGCACCTCTGCCGCGGCCCGGTGCACCAGCGCCGGCACCGGCGGCCGGGTGGTCACCAGGTCGGCGGCGATGCTGACCCGGGCCGCTTCCAACGCCTCCGTCCACTGTCCGCGGCGCCAGTCGTACAGGCAACGTTCGGGTGTCGGCAGGTCGGCCCGGGTCAGCCCCGCCTCGGCCAGCACCCGGTCGACGACCGTTCCGGCGCCGGTGGCGGCCGCCAGCCGGTAGCTGCCGAGGGCCGCCGCCACCTGCCGCCGGCGGTCACCGGCGGCGGCACCCGCCGGCGGGGCCTGCCCGACTGCCGACCACCGAGCCGGACCGGTGTCGGGTGCCGACGAGACCGGCGGGACCGGCCCGCGAGACCGTGCGGTCACCACCGCGATCTGGGTGGCGACCAGTTCGGTGACCGGATCCACCTGGCCGGCGCCGGCTTTCGGTAGCTGACCGGACCCGCCGGCGAGGAGCAGGTCGGCTGCCTGCGTCCAGCGGTCCTGCAGGGCCAGCGCGGCGGCCCGGGTGACCGGGGTGGGCGGCGGCCGGGTCGGCCCCCAGAATTCGCCTGCCGCGACGTCCTGGATCGTCCCGGTGTCGTCGGCCCCGCTGGCGCGGGCGAGCGCCAGCAACTCCGCCTCCTGCCGGGCCGCCGCGGACAGTTCGCCGACCTGATCGGCGAGCAGGCGGGACAGCGACGGCTGCGCTGCGGCGTGGCGCCCCACATGTAGCTCGGCGGCGGCGTCGGCGAGCAGTGCCTCAGCCCGATCCCGCGGCGCGGCGCTCAGCTCCGCGGCGCCAGCCCACCAGCGGGCGGATGCCGCCGGCGAGGTCGACTCGGCGGCGGTGGCGCAGGTCCGCAGCAGCACGCTCGCCCGGTGCGCATCGACGAGGCGGCCGGCGACCGCCGCCTGGTCGGGCAGGAAGTCCGGGTCGGCGCAGGTCGCCTCGCCGGCCCAGATCGCCTCGACCGCGAGTTGGGCCAGCCGCCGTCGTTCGTACGGCCGCAGACCGGTGACGAGGGCCACCGCCAGCATCGGAACCGTGATCCGCCAGTGACCCTGTGGGTCGCTGGTCGCGATGCCCGCCACCCGCAGCACCGCCAGGTCCTCGGCGACCTGCGCCGGTGTCCGTCCGGTCCCGCGACCGACCAGCAGCGGTACGGCCGGGCCGAGCGGTTGGAGCACAGCCAGTGCCCGGGCGACGGCGAAGGTGTCTTCGCCCAGCTGGCGGACCGGTCGCAGCAGGCTGTGGTCGGCGGAGATCCACGGCACGGCGGCGGGATCGGTCAGGTAGGCTCGCCGGTCCAGCACCCGCACGGCGGACGACCCCTGATAGCCCTCGGCTGCGGCGAGCAGCGCGGCTGGCCGACCTCGGCCCAGTCGCCGCAGCTGGGCCCGAAACGCGTCGTCGGGTGTCGCGTGCAGGACCGTCGCCGCCAACGCGTCGGACTCGGCGGGGGTGAGTGGCCGCAGCGGCGCGATCCGCGCCAGCCCGGCGGCACGAAGTTGGCGCAGGGTGGCCCACACACCGGCGGCGGTCTGCGCGCCGCAGCCGGTGCGCACCGTCACGACGGCGCGCACCGAGGTCCCGTCGACGCGGTGCAACGCGGCCAGCAACGCAGCGGCCGAGTGCGGGTCGGCCCACTGCGCGTCGTCGATGAGGATGGTCAGCGCGCGGTGGTGCCGCAACGCTCGGGCGAGCATCGCCGCTGGTGGTTCCGGGTTCGCGCGCCGGGCTCGGCCGGCGGCGAGCCGGGTGGGCGGCAGCGTGAGGCCGGCGAGCAGACCTGCGGCCAGATGCCAGGGCTCGTCGCGGTCCTCGGGTGCCAACCGTAGCTCCAGGACCGGCTGGCCGGCCGCCTCGGCCGACTGGCGCAGAGCCCGCAGGGCGCGGGTTCGGCCGCTGCCGGACGGCCCGGTGATCATGGTGAGTGCGGGCCGGAGCGGACCGGCCGCACCACCAGGCACTGGCGCGAGGGCCGCAGGGGTTGCCGTCATCGGAGCGTCTCCCGTCGAGGATCAGGAAGCGATGTCGAGGGTGTCGGAGGTGATGCTCGCGGCGACCAGCTCTACCCGCGACCGGCAGCCGGTCCGGGCGAACAGACGGGTCAGATAGTTCTCGACGGTCTTCTCGCTCATCCGCATCTGGACGGCGATCTGCCGGTTCGTCCGTCCGCTACGGATCAGCGCGATGATCTCCGTCTCGATCGCGCTGAGCACCGCCCGAGACGTTTGGCCACGAGACCGGCGTACGCCGCGGGCCCGCATCGAGTCGACGGCAGCGGCACGCAGCCGCGGCGAGCGGATCTCCTCAGCCGTGTGCAGCGCTTCGAGCAGCCATGGCAGCGGATCGGCGGCGATCCGGCCGAGGTCGAGGGCGGCGTAGGCCAGCCCGACGCGGTCTCCACCGCCCCGCAGCAGGCCGATCGCCTCGGCCGCGGCGGGCAGGTCCGAGGCCGCCAACGCCTGCGCCAGCAGGGCGGTGCCGAGGTCGAACCGCTGCCCCCCGGCGGCAGCCGGATCGACCAGTTCGACGATCTCACGCCCCTGGGCGACAAGTCCGAACCGGCCGGCGATCCCGGCCGCCCGGACGATCAGCTGGGCGACACCGATCCGGCTGCCGTACGCCAGCTGCCGCTCGCGGGCCCGTCGGGCCGCGTCCAGCCGGTGCCGGGCCTGTGCCGTGGTGCCAGGCTCACCGGCCAGCCCGTTCGTCACCCACCAGCGCAACGCCGCGTAGGGCGGTTCGTCGGGAACCGAGCTCAGCCAGGTCGCCGCCTCCGCGCAGCGGCCCTGCAGGCCCAGTGACTCGGCGGCCCAGATCCGGGCCAGGTGACACAGCGCGGGCGCCCGGCCGCTGGTGAGCTGGACCTGCCGGGCTGCGGAGACCACCCCGGGCAGGTCACCCCGGGTACGGGCGGACAGCATGCGGTGGTAGGCGGCGAGTGGCCCGTCGGCGGGTATCCGGTATCGCTCGGTGCCCAGAACCAGGTGAAAGACCTGAGCCAGGTCCCCGGCCGCACCGGCGGCGAGCAGCTGGTCTTGCTGGCGGTCCGCGCCGCCCGGCCGGTCCTCGGTGGACGGCCCGGGCGGGTCGCCGCCATCGACGGCCCACCCGACCAGCGCAAACTCGGCGTCGGTGACCAGCGCCGGGCCGCAGTCGAGCGACCCGGTCGAGCTCCTCGTCGTCGTTGGACCGACCGGCCCGGTCACGACTACGGGGGCCGGGGTGAGCCATCGGTCCGCCCAGGGCGCGATCGCCCGTCGGTCAGGTGGTGACGAGAGCACCTCGGCCACCGGGACGCCGGCGTGCACCGCGGCGAGTACCCCGGCGGCGGGGAGATCGGCCCGGTCGGCCGGCGCCGCCCGCACCACCTCCGCGAGACGGGCGAACTGGCCGGTGCGCATCAGCAGGCGCATCAGCCAGCCGAGGAGATCCTCGTCGACCGGCGCGCCGCCGGCGTGTCGCAGCGCGGCGTCCAGCCAGTTGGCCGCCCGGTCCGGTTCACGCTCCATCACCTTGGCCGCGGTGGCGGCCAGGGCCAGCGCGGTCCGGCGGCCGGTCGGCATGGTGCCGCCCGCGGAGGTGACATGATCGGCGAGGGCCGCCCGGTCGGCCGGCACGCCCGATCCGGCACGCCGCAGCATCGCCGCCGCGTACGCCCGATGCAGCCGGGTGACCGCCCCGGCCTCGGCGGCGAACCTGGCGGCGGCGGCCGGGCAGCTCGGGCTGATGACATCGTCCGGCCCCACCAGCAGCGCCCCGTCGGCGACCAACTCGTCCAGGGTCGCACCGTAGTTGTCGACCTGACCCAGGGTCGCGTCGGCGAACAACGGCAGGTCGTTGAGGCGGAACCGGGTGACGGCGGCCATGGTGGCCAGCCGGACGGCCACCACACCTCGCCGCCGCACCGAGGCCACCAACCGATGGTCGACCGGCAGCGGGATCGGCGCGTGCGGTTCGAGCAGACACAGGTGGTCCGCAACGACCACGAGTCGGCCGCTGCCGGCCAGCTCGTCGGTGGTCTGCAGGATCGTGGCGGGGTTACCGGCCAGCGGGCCGAGGGCCGTGGTGAGCGCCGGGAGGACCGCCTCGTCGACCGGCGCGCCATGACGGCGGGCGAGTATCTCCCGCACCGATTCGGCGGCCAACGGAGTCAGCTCGACCACGGTGTCGGCGAGGGAGGACTGCCTCGCAGTGCCGGTGCCGGCGGCGACCACCAGACAGTTGCTCCGGACGGCGGCGGCCAGCGCCGGGGTCAACCCCGGGTTGGCGTCCACGTCGTCGGCGATCAGCACGGCCGGTCCGGGCCGGCAGATCAACGCGATGGCGGCTGCGGTCTCCTGGGCGAGCAGAAGCAGCCGGTGTGGCACGCTCGACGCCCGACTGTCACAGGCCGCGCCGATGGCGCTCAAAGGTCCGGTCAGCAACGGGTTCGCGAATTGCCCGTACTGTTCGCGCAGGACGTGCAGCAGCGCGGCGAAGCCGGCCACCGGGTCGTGCGGGTCCGCCGGCGGCGGCACCCGCAGGACCATGACGTCGGCCGCCGACCAGGCGTCGGCGGCGGCGTCCAGCAGTGCGGTCCGCCCGCTGCCCGGCGCCCCGGTCACCAGCGCGAACCGCCCGCCGGCCGGGGCCTGTCGGAATGCCTCGTCGAGGGCGCGCAGTTGCCTCTGCCGGCCCACGACCGAATGCCGCCGCTGCATCTAGGCCCCCACCGCCGATCCGATGGCCCCGGGCCCCGGGCCGCCGATCGCGTCGCCGGCGGTCGGGTCCTGCCGGATCATCAGGAAGATCTCCCCGGCGATGGCCAACGACCGTAGGTACTCGTCATCGTTCGTGGTGTCCAGCCACACGATCCGGCCGGCGGACCGGCTGGGTAGCGGGCCGTCGGCGAAGTGGGCGTCGACAAGGATCACCGGTACCGCCGCCGACCACGACGCGGGTACCCGCGTCGGTGCCGCCTCTTGGAGGAAGGCGCGCAGCTCGTCGGGGGCGAGGCCGCTGGGGCCAAACGCGGCGAGCACCCGCTGTTGCAGCCGGCCGCGGATCCGTTCGGCGTGCTGGATCCGGGCCCGGTGGCGAAGGTGCTCCGGCAGGTCCAGATACCCGTCGATCAGTTCGTTGAGGAGCAGTTCGGGTTCGTCCGCGGTGAGGTGTCGACCGGCCGCGGCGTACACCATCCGGTACCGCTGACGCCAGATGTCCGGCTCGGTCACGGTCTCCACCTCCGCACGACCGGGGTCGTCAACCGGCCGCGCCTTTAGGAACGAGATCCACGGGCGATCCGTTCACGGTCGGCCGGCGAACCCGAACCTCGCGTGGTTCAGCCGGCGGCCGGAGGCTGCCCGTCGCGGATCTGCAAAGCCGTGGCGTTCGCCCACACAAGCACCTCCTGGATGCGGTACGGCGAGACGCTGTAGCTGTCGCTGACACTGTTGTCGAACGCGATCGCCCGCCAGAACCCGCCATCGACCATCAGCTCGGTGCCGTCGGCGGTCGGGACGAGTCCGTTGCCCAGCACCGGAACGATCATCGTCAACCGGTGTCGGCCGCGCAGGCGGTGCACGGCCGGATCGAAGGCGGCGGTCAGGAACAGCGCGGTTCTCGCCAGCGCGGGGTCGGCCGAGAGCAGTTCGGTGAGGACGGTGACCTGGTCCGGGGACAGGCCGCCGACCGGGCCGGGGCCGAGCACGACCAGGGTACGACCGTACTGCGCCGCAGCTTCGGCCAGGTCGCCCGCCCACCACGGAGCATCGCCGTAGCCGATCCATCGCAGGTCCGGTTGGGCCTGCATGGGCACGGGGACCGAGAGCCACAGGTCGCTGTCCCGGCGCTGGACATCGGGAGCAACGGTGATGGCCTGCTGGTACTGCTGGCGGACGACGTCGGCGATGCCGGCGTAGTGCCGCCGCGCCGCCGCGGTGGACATGTGCCGCTCGCCGTGTGAGCGCACCTCGACGACCAGGTGCGGGACGAGCAGCATGCCCCCGCCGAAGTCGGGCCCCGGTACCGTGCCGAGACCAACCATGACGTCGGTCTGGCGGATCCGCCGGGCAGTCGGATCCAGTGCGCTGGTGACAAACTCGTCGATGGTGACCCGACCCGCGGCGCCCCGGCCGATGTCGATGCCGCCGAGGTCGACGCGGATGCCCGGCGCTCCACCCCGCTGCTGCTCGTAGTCTGGGATCCGTGCCCGGAACGTCTCCTGGACGAGCGCTCTGATCGCTGGGGCGTCCGCCAGCAGATACGAGCGCACCCGGTCCGGCAACTCCACCAGGCTGTCCTGGAACGCGTCCTGGCGCGACAGCAACGCGACGTGCGCCTTGATGAGTAGCTCGGGCCGGATCGGGGCCTGCAGCCCGCCGGCTGCGGTGTCGTAGACGAGCGCAAGATAGCCGGCGATGATCCCGGCCTCCACGCGGTGGTCGGTAGGGACCTGTCGGATGTCAAACGACGGCGTGGTCGTGCCCGGTGGCAACTGGCCCTGCTGCAGGGACGCCGCCAGGAACCGCGCGGCGGCCCGCTCTCCGAGGGCCCGGCCGTCGTCGAGATGATCCTTCGTATAGTACCCGACCGACTGGTCCCGCCAGACGTTGTCGGCGGCGTACCTGACGAACTCCCGTAGCCCGGAAGGGACCGACCCGAAGGTGAAGTGGAAGTGGTTGCCCGAGTCGTCGCCGATCGGCCGCGGACCGATCAGCGCCTTCTCCCCCAACTCGGTGAAGACCAACCCTTCGGATCGGTACAGGTCGGTCAGGGTGATCGTGGGCCCGGCGCCGGGCTCCCCCGGGATCCGGTCGGCCAACCCGGCCATTCGCTCGAACGCCGCGAACACCCGGTCGGGATCGAAACGGCCGGTCTCGTGTGGGTGCACCCGCAGCACGTCGGATACCCGCTCGATCAACCCGAGCGTCACCGGGCTCACTCGGTCCGCCTCGTTGTCGTCGTCCTCGGTGGCGTCGTCCTCGGTGCGGTAATAACTTTCCCCGGACTCGTAGAACTCCTTGGTCTCCACCACGACCCGGAACGATCCGTCCGGGGCGAGGGCCAGTGTCTCGCCCCGGACCGACCCCGGATCGGTGCCGTCGGAGAAGAACAACAGGACCGTCTCCTCCTCCTCGACGCCGCCGCCGAGCCGCATGCCGTCCTCGCCGGAGTCGACCGAGTGGAAGCCGTCGAACTCGATGTCGCGACCGACCTCCTCCAGGGTCACGTCGTTCATCGTGTCCCAGCCTCCGCCGACGCCGTCTCCGACGAAGAGCACCCACGAACGGGCGCTTTCGAAGTCGTTGTCGGCCCGGGTGATCAGCTGCGGATCGGCGCGCCGCTGGTCACCCGAGGACGACGCCGCCGTGGTCGGGACGTAGAGGTCGTCGCGGGGCGCCAACACCGTGCCGCCGCGGGCGCTCGCGTGCCGCTGCGCGAAGCCCTCGTCGAGTTCGCCGATCCGGCAGGCCAGCAGGGCCACGTCGGGCGGCAGGTCCGCGGTCACCACCGCCAGTTGTTCCGCCGTCAGCAGCACGTCCACGTTCCGTTGACCACGCCGTACGGGCGCCCGGACGAACTCGCCCTCGCCGTGCACCACGACCACGGGCAGACCACCGGCTGGCAGCCAGCTACGGGCCGGCTCCCCGGGTCGCCGGTCGGCCTGGCCCGGATCGCGTACCCCGCGCGACACCCGGTCCCACTCTCCGGGTGAGAGCAACGCCCGCACCGGCCGCCCCGAGGCGACGTCGCGGTGCATGATCAACGGGTCGCCGTCGGCGAGGAATCCGCCTTCACCGTCGTCCACCAGGTCCTGGACGGGCGCAGCCGGCTCCCCCCGATCCGCCGGCAGTTGCGGCAGGGTCTGCATCAGCAACGGCCGGGTCAGTCGGCCGATCCCGTGCTCGCGTGCGGCCTCGAATCCCACGGCCAGCAATGCCCGCCGCGCCCGCCGCGGATCGGACGTGGCCGGGTCGGCGACACGCTCGGCCAAGAGCGCCGGATCGGCGGCCCGGAAGTGCCGATGCTCGAACGTTACGCCCGTTCGAGCATCGCGTTGTGGGCGTCCAGGAAGGCGCTGGTGTCCGTTTCGCTGTAGACGTTCACGCCGATGCGCCGGGATTCGACGGTGATCTGCTCACCCGGACCGTGCCGCACCTGCCAGCCCGCCTGCGTCAGGTCGTTCACCAGCCAGGTCAGTCCGGCGCGGAGCAACGCCTCGTCCACCGGCAGGGGGCGCAACGCCCGGACGATGTGGCCAGCCGCGTCGACCTCGGCGCGGACGAGCACCTGCCGCCCGCCGACCGTGGCCTGGTACACCCCGTGGTGGGAAAGCAGGAAGTCGTCCCGGACCCGCTGGCCCTCGCGGACCAGCCACTGGACGAACTCCCAGGCCTTGTCCTGTGGCGTACGCCGGCCGATCGCCCGCTTCAGCCGGTGCCGCGCCTGTTCCCACCGGCTGTCCGCCGAGGTCCAGCCGATCTCCCGGGCGACCCGGTAGAAGTGCCGGACGTCCGCCGGGGAGAGCGCGTCACCGGTCCAGGTCTGGTTGCCGAACCGGTCGGTGCCCCGGCTGAGCTGATAGATGTCGGCGCCGGTGGCCGGGTCGAGAATCGCGAAGGTGTCCGGTGTGACGAGCCGCCCCGCGACCTGCCGGACCTGACCGTCCGGCAGGGTCTCCCCCACCACGGTCAGCGCGGTGCCATCCGGGGCCACCGGTGACCAGCCCACCTCGTCGCTGGTCCACGGCTGCCCGAGCGACGACTCCGTCCCGGCGGCCGACGACACCGACGGCCGCGGCAGGGTGTTCCGGTCGACCGGGTCGGACATCGACAGTTCCAGGCCGAGGCGACGGTCGAGATCCGCCAACTCGGCTCGCCGGCCGGCGCCGTCCACCGGCCTGTCGGTGACCGGCACGAGCCGGATGGGCAGCGGGTCGTCGTCGAGTGCGCCGCGGACCGCGGCGCCGATCTGAGCGAGCAGCGCGGCACCGCCGGGGACCAGCCAGCCCGCCGGCACGAGATCGGCGTCGGCGGCGTAGGCGACCACCAGATGCCCCTCCGCGGCTGGAATCTGCGGTGGCGCGTCGTCGCCCAGCCACCACACCCGGCCGTCGACGTCGATGGGATCGACGGTGACCGACTCTCTCAGCAGTCGTGCGGACTGCTCGTAGCGCGTGGCCAGCTCCGTGGCGGTTCCGGGCTCGGCCGGGGCCTGCGCGGCCAGTTCCAGCGCTCGGATCAGCCGGATGGTGGGACCGGTGCCTTCTTCGTCGGCCCGCGTCGCGGCCAGGAGCCGCTCGACCGCCGGCTCCCCCACCAGTTGCCGGGTGTCCGGGTCCCGGCTCAGTTCGGCGAGCGCCCGCTGGGCCGCGGCGAGCCGGGCGACGGTGACGCCGTCGACGCCGTACGCCCGGACCGCCAGGTAGCCGATGGACGGTAGCTCCGCGCGGGTCACGCCGAGGTGTCCGGCCAACCTGTCCAGGCTGTCGGCGCGTTTGGCCCGGTCTGCCGCCGGTGGGCCGCCGTCCGCCGCATCGAGCAGGGCATGGGTGATCGACCGTACGTCAAATGCCGCCGCCGGGTCCGGCTGCACCGGCCGGTACGCCAACTCGGTCGGCGCAGCGTCTAACCCGAAGACCCTGGTCAGCAGCTGGTCGTCCGGGCTCACCGCTCGGCCCACCCGCGGCGTCGGCTCGGGCGCCGGCTCCGGTGCCGGGTCCAGGAACTCCGCGAGTTCCGACCGGACGGGTTTCGGCTGGGCAGCGGTCGTGCCGGCCTTGCTCGAGTCCGGGTCGCCCCCGGCGATTTCGGTGATTGTCATGCTCACCCATCGCGCCGCGCGGGCGGTCGGCTCGTGCGCGCTGGCTGCCAACGCTTGGAGTACGGGGTGGTCCGAAGTCACCTGCGTCGGAGCTCCGGCCCAGACCAGGAGGAGCCGGTGCTCGATGTCAATGTCGGTCGTCGTTCCGTCCTCGGCCGCCTTATCGACAACGATCGTCAACAGTGCGACGTCGAGCTGTTCCGCCTCGACCCGGTCGACGCCCCGCGCCAGCTTGGTCAGCTGGGACAGGTCCGACACCGCCGGATTAACGAGCAGGTCGAGAAACAGTTGGCGGCGCGCCTGCGGGTCTGGCTCAGTCAGGTATCGGTACGCCTCGTCGTGCAACCTGCTGCGGGAGAACTCGAAGACGCTCTGCGTCGCGGAGGCCCGGTCGTCGTCGGTCTGGCGGCCGCTCAACTCGGCCACCCGGTCGAAGGCCCTGGATCGGGTGTCGCCGACGGCCTGCCTCAGGATGTTGGCCAGTGCGGCGAAGGCGTCGCGGGACTGTGCCCAGGTCGGGGCCGCGAGCCAGTCGTCGATACCGCTGTCGACGATCAGTTCGGACAGGGCGCTCGCGGCGATGCCCGCCGGACGGATCCGCCGGTCCAGGAAGCCGGTCCAGGTGGCCCGCGCCGGTCCGTCGAGCGAGGCCGCGGTCTCGCCGACGATCCGCCGGGCCCGGTCCGAATCTCCTCCGGCCAGGGCTGCGATCGCCCGCACCAGCTCGACATCGCGCTGTCCGCTCTCGTTGAGGTCGACCGAATCGAGCAACGGCAGCAGATCTTCGTAGCGTGCCGGTGGCACCGCGGCGACGAGCTGCCGTAGCGCGTCCTGACGGTCGGCTGGGTCCGGGGCGGTCAGCAGCCGCGCCACCTGTTCGCCATGGCCGGGCGCCAGCAGACCGATCAACGCGTTCCGCCTGGTCGTCGATGTCGCGCCGGTCGGGTCCGCGGCAGCGTCGAGGTTCTGGGCGACGAGGCGGGCCGCGACGTACGGCAACAGCGCCTTGCCTGGACCGGTGAGGTACCCCCCGACCCGCCGCAGGTCGTCGTGGGCACGTGTCGGGTCGTCCTGGGCCAGTGCCGCGTTCACCAGCGGCATGACCAGGTCAGTGGCGAACTCGGCCAGCCGCCTGGACGGTTCGGGCGCTCGACTCGCCGCCAACCCGGCGACCACGAGGGCGGTCCTCGCCCGGGCCGGAGCGGCCCCTTCGACCTGCCCTCGTCGGGCCTCTTCCAGGGCGGACAGCTCAGACTCGCTGGGGGAGATGCCTTCTGTCCACAGCAGAAGCCTGGTTATCGAAGCGACTCCGACCCGGTCGGTGAGCCAGGACAGCTGCTCGACCCGGTTGTCCGGATCCGACTCCGCGAGGAAGTCCAACGCTTGCCGGTCCACCCGCGCCCGGGCCAGGTAGAACAGTTCCTTCAGCGCGTCTATTCGGTTCGTGACCTCGGCGGACGACTCACGGGCACGCCGCTGATGCAGGCGCCCACGCAGGTCCCCGGCGGCCACGCTCTCGGTGTCGCTGCTGAACAGTTCTCCCGTGTCCACCCAGAGATCGGCAGCGTCCCGCCAGGTCGGCGCATCGACAACGGCGTCGATCCACCGGTTGAGCAACGTGGTGCCGAGTCGCTCCAGGTCGTCGCCCATCGCGGGGGCCGGACCGTCAGCCAGCTCGTGCTCGGCCAGCACAACCAGTCGGGAGCCCCACCTGCCAGCGTGTTCGGGGGTGAACTGCTGCGACGTCCCGCTGATCAGCCGCATCGCGGCGTCGAGGTCCCCGCTGGCCACGAGTTCCAGCGCCTGGTAGCCGATGAGCGTACCCACGTCGGCGTCGGCGTCGGCCGGCACCGGTCCGGGCTGCGGCAGCGGCTCGTCGTGCAGCGGCACCGGATGCGCTGCCGCCTTCTGGTAGGCCTCCCGGGTGACTCTCCCGATCCGCTCGACGTATTCACGGAACTGGGCGACGGTGGGCCATTTGTCGCCATACGAGCGGATCTCCAGGAGGCCGACCGGCTCCGCCAGCCGGCCATCGTTGGTGTCCATCTCCAACCACTCGGTCATACCGCCGAACGTCGCCTGCTGGCTGATCTCGCGACCGTTCAGCGGGGCGACAAAGTACTCCTCGACGCCGACCCCGTCGTCGATCCGAGCCGCGTACCAAGGATCTCCGGCGCGCCAGATCAAGTACTGACCTGCGCCACTGTCGACTACCTCTTCAAGCCTCTCCGCATAGCCTGGATCGGTCTGTACAAACATTCTGGCGAACAGGTCAAAGATCCGGTCGGCATTCAGGAGAAGATGCATCCGCATCCATATCGGCAGTTGCGCCCAGAACGTCACCATCGCCATCCGGGAAAGTGCGGCATTGTGGCGTTTTGGCAGGGCCTCCGGTTCGATGATGCTGGCAGCCAACGCACTCGAGTGCGAGTAGAGCAACGCCATGAATCCGCCGACCGCGCCGAGAACCCGGTCGGAGGGCACGAGCCCGTCCTTGTTGAACCGCTCTCGGGCGTCCTCGGCGACCGCCTGGCCGAACGTCAGACCGTCCAGGAGTCGTTCCTTGACCGGCATTCCGGTGGACTCGTCACGCCAGGTGTGCTCGGCGACATCAGCGAGAACCTCGGCCAGGCTCTCGGTCGCCGACGGCGCGGTGATGTGCCCGTGCAGCCGGCTCGGCTCGCCTTCGGGGGTAGGTCCGATCAGTGCCCCGGCAGCCGCGTCGTCGACCTCGAACCCGAGGCCGTCGAGGATCTCGCCGAGCGGCTGCGACGGCCTGCCGGGTTCCAGCTTGTCCGGATCGAGCCGTTCGCCGAACCGCCGCTCCAGTTCCGCCATCAACCGCCACACCGAGTCGGCGTCCTCGACCCGCCCCTGCTCCCCCGGAAGGTTCTGGAGCACGCCGGAGATGACCTCGGGGAGCGCGACCTTTTCCTCTCTGGTCGCGACGTCGGGCGGCCGGTGGATGAAGGCCCGGAACCCTTCGCCGGGCCGCTCGTCGGCCACGAACAGAAAGCGGGTCTCCACTTCGATCGTGAGCGACCTGTCGCTGGTCTTGGCGAGGGCCTGGCGGTCGCCTTCCGCGTCGGCGTTGCCGGGAAGTTGGATCGGCAGCAACCACTCCGCCTCGAAACCGATCCCCCGATACGGCCCACGC
>NZ_JBHLUH010000053.1:0-30401 GCF_042433955.1 Phytohabitans kaempferiae
CGGCGTCGGTCTCGGCCTGCTTCACCCAGACCCGCAACGCCTCGGGGTGCACGCCGAACTGGTCGGCGATCCGCCGGATCGCGCCGACCGCAGACACCGGGTCCCGGCGGGCCTCGACCGCCAACCGGGTCGCGCGCTCACGTAGCTCGTCGGAGTACTTCTTCGGTGCGGGCATCGCTGGTGTTCCTCCCAGGTTTCGATGTCTCCATCAAACCCGGTGCGGGACACCCGTATCACCCACCTCGATGACACGCGGTGGCTATCGATGCCGAGGGCCGACCGGTGTGGTCGGTGCGCGTGCTAAGCGCCCAGGCCGCGATCGAGGCGCTGATTGCCCGTGCCGGACAGACCTCCGACCAGGTCCGGTGGGCTGTCGATCTAACCTGTGCCGCAGCGACGCTGCTGCTGGCGTTGCTGGTCGCTGCCGGTCAGCGGGTGGTCTACGTTCTTGGCCGCACCGTCAACCGGATGGCCGCGCGTTCACCGGCGAGGGCAAGACCGACGCCAGAGACGCTCAGGTCATCGCCGACACCCCACGACTGCGCCGCGACTTCGCCGAACTGTCCACCCCGGCCGACGCCGTGGTGGAGCTGTCGCGACTGGTCGCCCACCGCGCCGACCTGATGGCCGACTGGGTACGCGGGTCAATCGGCTCCGCGAGCTGCTCACCGCGATCTTCCCGTCGTTGGAACGGGCGTTCGGCTACTCCACCCGCAGCGGCGAGGCGGGCGACGTGGCGGCTGATCGACGACTCGCCCAGCATGACCCTCGGGTCGCGCAGAATGCGGTCGATGCCCGCGACGTGTCCCGGTCCACGCGCAGGTCAGGCCCCCGGCCTGTCCGTCGCCGAGAGCGAGCACGGCGAGGTTTCCGTAGTCCTTGGCGACGAGGGTGACGGCGATGGCCTGCCGGACAGTGCGCGCCGCGTGTCAGCTATGGGTGGCCGACCCCGTGCCCGCGCCGCCGCCAGAGCATATGCGAGTTGGTGCATAATTGGTCGGTGCGGCGTGGAGGTGCCGATCCCCCTGTCTCACCTGATAGCACGCCCGACCACTCGATGGAGCTGACGAAGCAGTGACTCAACCGATCCCCAACGCGACGCGTAACACGCGCCAGAGGGCCGAGGTGCTCGCGCTGCTGGCAGAGACCGATGGTTTTCGCGCCGCGCAGGACCTCCATCAGACGTTGCGGCAACGGGGCGTCAAGGTGGGGCTCACCACCATCTACCGCACCTTGCAGCTATTGGTCGATGCCGGTGAGGTCGATGCGACTCGCTCCCATGCCGGGGAGCAGCTGTTTCGCCGGTGCAGCCGCACCCACCACCACCATCTGGTCTGCCGGCATTGCGGCAGGACGGTCGAGGTACGCGGCCCGGCGGTCGAACGATGGGCAGACAAGGTCGCCAGCGAACACGGCTTCACCGATGTCGGCCACACCGTTGAAATCTTCGGCAGATGTCCTGACTGCCCCGCCTGAGCCTGCCCGCTGGCGCCGGCGACCGCTTCCTGCCCCTGTCAGGCCAATGAGCAGGGCCGGTTGGCCGCTGCGGCGAGAGCTGTGCCGATCGCGCACGGCGACCACGATGAGGTTAATCGGCACGATGCCGATGGTCAGCGGTGCGGCCGCGAGCAGGTATGCGACCCAGCGCGGTCACCGGACGCGCCCGCGGCGGATGGTCGAGCGTGTGGTGACGCAGCCGCCAGGCCAGCACGGGATCAGCGTCGGCCAGAGCGCGTTCGATCTACGCCAGCCGAATCGCGTAATCCGAGCCGGCGTCATGGCCGGCGTCACCGGAACGCATGGTCGGGCGGGGTTACCAGGAGGCCTTGCGAATGCCGGGCAGTTCGCCACGCAAAGCCATCTGCCGGAACCTTATCCGCGATAGCCCGAACCGGGTCAGCACACCGCGCGGCCGCCCGTCGACCTGGTCACGGGAACGTAGCCGTACCGCAGCGGAGTCGCGGGGTAGACCAGCCAGCGCGCGAACTGCCTCGGCGCGTTCCCGCGGGTCGGTGTCCGGATGAGCGATCCGGCGTTTGAGGTCTGCGCGCCGCTCGGCATGGCGGGCGACCATGACCTCGCGCCGGGCTTGCCGGTTCGCCAGGCTCTTGCGCGCCATCAGCGCTCCTCACGGAACTCGACGTGGCGTCGCACCACCGGGTCGTACTTGCGCAGCACGAGGCGGTCCGGATTGTTGCGACGGTTCTTGCGGGTCACGTACGTGTAGCCGGTGCTGGCGGTGCTCCTGAGCTTGATCACCGGTCGGACGTCGGTCTGGCGGGCCATCTGCCCCTCCCTTTCTGGATCGCAACCGAGCCTATAGTGTAATGGGAACCGTTTTCAATAGGGGGTTCGGTATGTCGTCTTCGCCTGTGGCTCCAGCGCCTGACGCCTCGGTGGACGCCGCGGCGCGTCCGTCGTTGACGGTGCTGTACGGCTTCTGGTCCGGCGCGACCCAAGCGGTGGCGCGGGCGTTGGTGGCGGCCGACCCGTCGGTGACGCTGATCCGCCATGGCCCGAACGCCACGGCCGACAGGTTGCGTGACGATGTCCTTCCCAGCCTCGCGCGTCTGGCCGGCAGCCGTCCGGCCCGCGACGTCGTACTCGTACTGCCAGAGGAGGCCGATCCCGAGACGGTCTGCGCCGCCAGCACGCACTGTCTTGTCGGCGGAGTCCCGCTGAGCGACCTGGTCCGCGTCCGGTCACACGTCACGGTGGTCGACGCGGAGCACCTGCTGGATGGGCTGGGTACAGACGACGATCTGGTCGCCCTCGGCATCCAGGCTGGCGACCACGACTGTCGCGCGGTCGCCGACGTGGTCGTACGGCAGATCGAGTGCGCCGACGCGCTGGTGCTGTGGCAGTCGCGCGCCGATCCGCTGGCTACCGCGCAGGCACAGGCCCTCCTTCACCGTCTCGCGCCGTGGGTCCCGTGCCTGCCCGTGGCTCGCGACCGGATCGACGCCGCCGGCCTCGTCCGGCACCTACGCCACAGCGGGCACCGCCCACAGGTCCCCGGTGTTCTGGCTCGCGGCCTCGAGGGGTATCCGCTCGGCGTACACGAACCCCAACCGCGGTGCGACATCGTGTCCGCGGTCTTCCGGGCCCGCCGACCGTTCCATCCGCAACGGCTCTACGACACGCTCGAAACCCTCCAGGACGGCGTGCTCCGCTCCCGAGGCCATCTGTGGCTGGCCAGCCAACCCGACACCGTCGTCGCGTGGGACTTCACGGCGAGCGGGCTCACCCTGGGCACCCTCGGCCGATGGCTGGCCGCCGTGCCCGACGACTGCTGGGACCTGGCCTCCGACGACCGTCGCCTCGCCGCCGCGTTCGACTGGGACCCGTACTACGAGGACCGACACCAGCACCTGGTCTTCATCGGCCTCGATCTCGACGCCGCCGACCTGCAGCGCACACTGTCCGGCTGCCTGCTCACCGACACCGAACTCGCCGATGGCGCGACTGCCTGGCGCGACTACCCCGACCCGTTCGCCGGCCGCTTCCCCGCCCCAGATCTGCGGACCGACGGCAACGCCGCCACCTGAACCTATTGGATTCGGTTTTCATTTCTGTGTAGCCTGCCTGGTGTGTGGCGAACCCGTAGCCGACCGGCCCGCCTGGCAGCGGCGCCTCCCGGCCGCCGGCGCGAGTCGTCGCCGGCTGCGACGCTGGCCGGCCGTGCCAGCCTTCGCCCCGGACCACCGGCAGGGCCGGTCGTCGCGACGTCTGCCCCCGGACAGGTCGTCGGCGCGACGCCGGCCCTGCCGGTGCCAGCTCGCCGAGCCGCCGTGGGGTCCGCCGGTTCGCCACCGGGGTCGGCCCGGCTGGGACCAGCATGATCGGTGAGCACTGCGTCGCTGGTGACGTCGACCGCTGGCTGCGCGAGTGGGAGTCCATGATGGACGGGTTCCTGCCGGGGCGTGGTGACCTGATGATGGCCGGCATGCAGACCGCCGAGACAGTGCTCGGGCAGGCACCGGTGGCGGCGCTCGACCTGGGCGGCGGGCCGGGCACGACCACACGGAAACTGCTTCGCCGATGGCCTGCCTGCGCAGTCAGCCTGCTGGACCTCGATCCGGTCCTGCTGGCGCTGGCCCGACTGGCTGCACCCGGCGCCGCGGTCCGGCAGGCGGACCTGAGCAGCGCGCGGTGGCGGATGGCCGCCGGTGGCCCGTACGACCTGGTGCTGGCCGTAATGACCCTGCACTACCTTCCCGAAGGCCGGGTCCGACAGCTGTACGCGGAGATCCGACGGTCGTTGCGGCCCGGCGGTCTGCTGCTGGTTGCCGAGCCGATGCGGCAGCGGGCTCGGCGAGAGCACCCCTAACCGTCGCCTGATCCCACCTGCGCCCGGAACAGGTTGAGGCGGTAGGCGCGCACCCGCCGGCGGAACAGCACACCCATCAGCAGTGACAGGGCCCGGAACCGCAGGGGCATCCGGGCGCGAAGCACCGGCTGGGGCTGGGCGAAGATCCGCGAGTCCAGCAGCCGCATACCCAGGTGTTCCAGCGCGGCTGGGTCCTCGCACACCCACGTCATGCGCACCTGCATGTCACGCATCACGTCGTTGCGGTTCACCGACTCCGCCATCACGTGGCCGCCGGTGTCGAAGGCCAGCAGCGAACCGGGGAAGTTGGCGGCGATGAGGGTGATCGCCTGCTCCACCTGGTCCGGTTCGAGGTACAGCAGCACCGCGTCGGCTACGAACAGGTACGGCCCCGCGGTGGCTCGCACCGCCTCGACCCATGCCGGGTCCAGCACTGAGCCGGCAAGCATGCGCCGCCGGTCGGTGTCGGTCAAGAACCGGCGGCGCAGCCGCGGTGTTCGGCGAGGAACTGCCGCACCCATACGTCGAAGATGGCGGTCCGCAGCACCGCTCCCCGTGCCCCGCCGGCGAACGCCTTCAGCTTGGCGAAGTCGTACACCGATTCGACGATCTGCACCGCACGCGGGTCGCTGAGCAGGGGATGTCGTTTGCGGCTTTCGACGGACCGCCCGTACAGCGGGATCATCAACGTCTGCTGGACGGCACCGAGCCGGACGCCGGCCCGACCCTCAGTCATCGCCGCCGCTCCGCTGGCTTCGCGGACGCACCCGGGCGTAGCGGGCGCGGAACCTCTCCACCCGGCCGGCGGTGTCCAGCAGCCGCTGCCGGCCGGTCCAGAACGGGTGACTGGCCGAGGAGATCTGTACGTCGATCACGGGGTAGGTGTTGCCGTCGCTCCACTCGATCGTCTTGTCGCTGGTGGCTGTGGACCGGGTCAGGAAGGCGAAGTCGGCGCCGCGATCGCGGAAGACCACCGGACGGTACTCGGGATGGATCCCAGGTTTCATGTCTCTCCTTCGTGGTCGACACGGTCACTGGCCACGATTATCGCACATGGCTATCGTTTTCATTATGACCTCCGCGGACCTCGATTCCCGTCTGGTCGGGTACCTGACCGCGAACCGCGACTTCGTTGACGCCGCCGTAGCCCAAGCGATCGCCGCGCTGGATCTACCGGTCGGGGGGCGCGTGCTCGACATGGGCACCGGCGCAGGCGGCGCGATTCCGCACCTGGCGAATGCCGTCGGGCCCTCCGGCCAGGTGCTCGCCATCGACCTCAACCCCGCGGTCGCCGATCTCGCCGCGGCCCACGCGGCGAGCCACGACGTGGCGAAGCGGGTCACCGTGCAGGCCGGTGACGCGACAGGCATGCTGACCGAGGAAGCCTTCGACGCGATCTGGAGCAACGACGTCATCTGGCCGGGCAACTTCGACGACCCCGCCGCGGTCGTCGCCCAGATGGCGAGAGCGGTCCGGCCGGGGGGGCGTCGTGGCGCTGTTCCACAGCAACTACTACCAGGCGATGTTCCTGCCAGGTCACTCACGGCTGGAGCGGCTGCTGCGCGCGGCGTCCCAGCTGCGATGGAACCTGCCTGACCATGGCCCGCACCACTACGAACGCCACCTGGCCTGGCTGCTGGCCGCCGGCCTGCGGGACGTCACCTTGCGAGTGTTTCCGCGGGTTGGTTTCCCCCTCGACGTGGACCCGACCGTGCGCCCGTACCTGGCGTCGGCGGTACTGCCGGAGTTGCGCGAGTCCGCTGCCAGATGCGGCGCCCAGGTCGGCCTCACACCTGCCGATCTGTCCGAAGTAGAGCAGCTGCTTACCCCCGGTAGCCCTCGTTACGTGGTGGACGAGCCGGGCTTCTTTTGTCATTCATCCCACGATCCTGGCCACCGGCCGGCGCGGCGCTGTCCCCGACTGACGGGCCGATCGAGCGTGACTCAACTCGCGCCCGATGTCGCGCAATCGGCGCAGGTGCCAAACAGTTCAAGGGTTTGCGCGACGTCGACGTAGCCGTGCTCTTCGGCGATCCGCCGGGCCCACCTCTGGACGGCGGGCCCGGCGATCTCCACGGTGCGGGCGCAGTGCCGGCAAACCAGGTGGTGATGGTGGGCGGTACCGCACCGCCGGTACATGTGCTCGCCACTGGGCAGCCGAACCACGTCGACCTCACCCGCGTCGGCGAGGATCTGCAGCGTGCGGTACACCGTGGTAAGCCCGACGGGGACCCCGCGTGCCCGCAGTAGCTGATACAGCCGCTGGGCGCTGCGAAACTCGTCCGACTCCTCCAGCAGGGCCGTGACCTGAAGCCGCTGCCGGGTTTGCCGCCCGCGGCCCGGCGTCTCGTCGGTCATCACAGCCCCCTTGCCACCACACAGGTACTGGGAATGATTATCATTCTAGTCCGCAGTGGTGTTCATGCCCACCGGAGAGCGCAGAGGTCCCCGCCGCGAACGGGAGAGCGGCGGGGACCTGCTTCTGTGGCGAGCCAGGTCAGCTGTTGAGGACCTGGAAGGTGAACTGCTTGGAACCGGAACTGACAGTGCCGCCACCGACCAGCGTGCCGGTGACGTTGAAGGTGACGGTGTAGGTGCCGGCCGCGTCGAATCCCCAGTTGGCGTGGGTGTGGGCAAGTCGGGCGACGTCGAGGCTGTCGGGCAGCCCGTCGCCGCTGTCGAACAGCACCGTGGGTGTGCCGCCGGCGGCGGTGTAGACGCTGAAGCCAGCCGGGCCGCTGACGGCGGTCAGGTTGAAGGTGACCTTGTCGCCCACGAACACGCCGGCCGGTACCTCGGTGGTGTTCCAGCCGGCCCAGAGCAGGCCGGAAACCTGGTTCTGGGGCAGGATCCAGGCGGTGCCGCCGGTGCCGAGGAACGCCCAGTCCGGCGTGCCCGGCACGCTGGTGGTCTTGGCGGCCACCGGCACTCGGAAGATGACGTCGGCGGGGTTGCGTTCGACGTCCGTGGTGCCGGTGCCGTCCAGCACGCGCAGGACAAGCGCACCGCTGATGTAGTCCACGTCGAGCACGTCGGCGTGCCCACTGGACAGGGTGACGGGGGCGGCTTGCGCCGGTGCGGCGCCGAGCGTGCCGACCAGCACCGCCGCTGTCGCCAGTGGCGCCAGCAGCCGGGTTCTGATGCGCATGACGAGTGCCTCCTAGCTGAGGACCTGGAAGTGGTAGAGGCCCGCATCCACGACCGTCTCGCCGGTGCCGGCGAGCCTGCCGCTGGCACTGACGACGATCCAGTAGTGGCCGGGCTCCTCGAAGGCCCAGTTGGCGTGCAGGTGGTCGCCGGCGGTGAGAGTCACCGTGTCGGGCAGGCCGTCACCCGTGTCGACGAGCACCTCGCTGGGCAGGCCGAAGGCGTCCTCGGTGTAGACAGCCACGTCGCCAGGGCCGGCACTGATCCAGAACCTGACCTGCACCGCGTCGTTCTGGAACACACCCGGTTCGATCTCCTCGGCGCCAAAACCGGCCCAGAGCAGGTCCGGGTTCTCCACCTGGGGCAGGATCCACACCGGGTCGCCGGCGTTGCCCAGGAAGCCGTAGGCGGGGTTGGCCGGGACGGTGGTCTCCGCCTCGGGAAGCACCTGGAACTTGACCTCGTGCGGCTCGCGCTCCACACCCGGCTCGACGCTCCCGTCGTGGATGTGAAGGTTGAGCTCGCCGTCCTCGTAGGCCACGCCGACCACGTCGACATGGCCTTGGCTGATCACGACCTGGCCGGACGCCTGGGCCGGTCCGCCTGCCGCGATCAAGGCCCCGGTCATCACGCCCGCCATGACGAGCACTCGAATGGAGGTGCGCACGGAACAGACTCCTCCCCGACGGTCCCCAGTGGACCGTCCTAATAGAAATGGTAACCAATATCGATAGGGAGTGGTGTCCGTGCGGTTAAGAGATCTCAGCGGTGCCATGCGGGCGTTGCCGCCGCCGGGTCGCCACGACCAATCCGGCGCCGAGGACCAGCAGCAGCAGACCGATGACCGTGGCGGGAACCAACCAGCCGGCCCCGGTACGAGCCAGATTGCCTCCACCGGAGGACCCGCCGCCGTCGGAACCGCCACCATTGGAGTCGCCACCACCGGAGGAGCCGTTGCCGAACGCGGTGTCCGGGTCGACCGGCCCGACCGCGACGTTCAGGGTGCGGGTGTCGGTAACGCTCTTACCGGCTTTGGTGGTGCCCGTCATCTGGACGCCCAGGTGGTACACGCCAGGTTTGGTAAATGCCCAGTTGCCGTGCGCGTGGGTGTTCGGCGCGATCGACATCTGCTGGGGCAGGGCCTTGGCGGAGTCGAACAGCACGTCCGGCTTGCCGAACGAGCCAGTGAGGAAGAGCTTGAACTGGCCGGGCCCGTCGACCTTGGTGAGCCGCCAGGTGACGTTGCCCTGCGTACCGTTGACGACGGAGGGATCCTGGGTGTTCCATCCCGGCCAGACGATGCCGGACTGCTGGGCTTGGGGCAGTAGCCACACGTCCGACCCGGCCGGACCGAGGAAGGCGTAGTCGGCGCCGGACGGCACCTTGATCTTCGCCTTGTCGACGGCGTGTATGACCACATCGGACAGTTCTCGCCAGACCGGTGGGCTGCCGCTGTCGTCGCGGATCCGGATCCGCCAGGTGTTCCCGTCCAGTTGTGGCCCCATGTCGATATGGCCGTCGGCGACGACCTTGCGCCCGGTGGCTGGTGCGGCGGCCGCACGAGCCGCGATCTGCGGCGCCGGAGCCGCCTTGGGTACGGCGAGCGCACTCGTGGGTGCCTGGGCGTCCGGCGCCGGGGCCGCGCGCGGGACGGCTAGGGCCGGCGGTGGCATGGGCGGCAGCGGAGCGGGTGCGATCGCCGGCACCTCGAGTTGGTACGTCGCCCGGGTAGTGAATTCCCCGCCGGCCTGTTGGGCCGAGACGTCGAGGGTGATTTGGTAGCTGCCCGGCGTGTCGAACGCCCACAGCGCGGCGCCGGTACGCGCGCCGGTTGGCAGCGTCATGCTGCGGGGGGCGCCGTCGGTCGTTCCGAGCAGCGGCCGCGGTACGCCAAAGGAGGACAGGGTGTAGGCGTGGAACGTACCCGGTCCCTGGACGTCGTGTAGCCCCAGCATGACCGTCTCGCCAGTCACCCGCCCGCGCGGGATCGCGGTGGTGTCCCAGACCGGGAAACCACCACCGGCGCCGCCCAGCACCCAGACGGGTGTGCCCGGCCTGCCGAGAAAACCGAAGTCGGCGCGGTCAGGCACGACGCCGGCCGTGCCGCCGCTCGCGTCGAACGTGACATCGCCCGGGTCGTGGCCGGCCTCTCCCTGACGGGCCTGGACGGCGTCCCGTACCCGTAGCGAAAGCGCCTCGCCGTCGAGACGGATCGAGACAAGGTCCGCGCCCGAGACGAGCAGCGTTGGAGTTTCAGCGTGGGCCGCGGCCGGGTAGGTGGCGATCGCCAGGGTGATGGCGGCCAGCAGGCCGGCGGTGCGTTTCATCGCGTCAAGTCCCTCGTGATTTCGTTGGATTGGCATCGGACAGTTCCGGACCCGTTTCCGGCGAGGTCGTCGCTTCGGCACGACCTTCCGCGCGGGCGGTCGCCAACGCGCGGGCGTGGGCCCGCCGCCGGTACAGCAGCAGCCAGACCCCGGCGGCCAGAAGCAGGAGCAGTACCGCCTGCGGCCAGGGCCATGCCCACACGGCTGTGTGGCCGGTGGCCGCTGGAACCGGCATGCTGGCGTTGACCGCGACCGGTGACAGTCCAAAGTCGACGTCAAGGCGGAATAGCGGAGCCGCGCCGCGTACCTGGACGGTCGCCGTGTACTCGCCGCCGGGCAGGATCTCCGGCAACGCGGCCGCGCCAGCCGAGCGTCGGCCGATACCGAACGGGCCGGCGACCTCGACCCGTGGCGTGCCGGTCAGCCGGACGTTGCCGGTGTTGCGTACCCGATAGGTCGCGGTCACCGTGCCGCCCCTGAGGGGGTTGAAGGTGCCGTCATAGCCGGCGTCGAGACGCTCCACGGTGAACGCTGGGGCGAGTTCGCCCGTGACCCGCAGGTAGATCCGGGCGCCGACCCGCCGGTCGACCCGTACCCGGTTGCCACCGGCGTCGGTGCCGGGCTCGGCGATCGACGCGACGATCCCGCCCGCGTGGTCGCCAGGGGTCGCGTTGCGCGGCACGGTCAGCCGGAACGGTACGTCCACTCTGGACTTGGACGGGATGACCAGCCGCCGATACCTCGACTCGAACGCCACCCACGTGCCGACGTCGGTCGGCTCTTGGGCGGCGGGCAGCAGGTCGAAGCCGCCACTGGGGGTGGTGAACGCGTCGCTGGCGTAGAGGTCGACGGTGATCGGCTGGCCGGAGTAGTTGGAGATACCGGCGTAGTCGGTCAGCTCGGCGCCCGGGTCGAGCTTGTAGTTGAACGCCGCTCGCCCGTCCGGACCTTTCCGGGTCGACGGTGCCACCCCCCAGGTGAGCGGTGCGGCACCGACCGTTGGCGCCGACGCCGACGCCGACGGCGCTGGCGCTGGCGCTGGAGCGGCGGCGACCGCCCCGGCCGGCAACACGCCGACCAGGACGGCCACCATCGAAAGGAGAACGCGCACGGCTAGATCGCGGTCAGGGTCAGGGTCGCCGTGTACGTGCCGGCCCCGGTCTCGGTCGGCAACTCCAGTCGCAGCTCGGCGCCGAGCTGGGCCGTGCCCCGTCCGCTGCCGGCCGCAGCCGAACCCAGCACCGCGCCACCGGCGATGCCGTTACCGGAGGTGAACCCGGGCGGCGCGACCGGACCGGCCACCACACCCTGCCCACTGGCCTGCGTGAGCACCTGCGGAGACCAGCCCAGGTACTTGCCGCCGAAGCTGGCGCCACCGTCGGCGGTGAAGGCCGAGACCTGGCCGGCGGCGTTCCAGCCCGGCTTGGCCGCCCTGGTGTCGGTGACGGTCACCGGGCGCAGCGCCCCAGCGGCCTCCAGCCGGTCACCGGCGGCGCCGAGGGTCGTGGCCGGCAACGCGACCGTACGGTCGTTCGGGTCGACGCTGAGCACCAGCGCACCATCGGCCTCTCGCACCGTCGCGGTGATCGACTGGCTGGCGCCCGGTTCGCCCGGTCCGCCGCCGCCCTCGACCACGAGGGTCACCGGCGCCGCCTCGGCCACCGCGTTGTGGTCGTCGTCGTACAGCACTGCCTTGTACTGGCAGCCGTTGAGCGCCTCGGTAGCGGTGAACGAGTACGCCGCGGCCAACTCCCCGGAGACCACCGCGAAGTCGGCGGCACCCGGGCACTTGCTGAACCAGTGGTAATGGTCCAGGTCCGTCTCCGGGGTCTGCAACGCGACAAGGTTGACCTGCTGCCCCGGTGTGTAGCTGTCCTGCAGCCCGAAGATGTCCAGCGCCACCTCCGGGTCGGGGTCGGTCAGCTCGCCGACCACGAACGTGTAGTCGACCACAGGGCTGGACACCGGAGTGCCGTCGGTCAGCGTGGCGTCGGCCTGGAACTTCAAGGTGTAGCGTCCGGTCGCGCCGAAGGCCCAGTTGGCGTGGGCGTGCACGTGGTCGCCGACCTCGATCGCGTCCGGCAGGCCATCGTCGCTGCGGAACAGCACCTGGGCATTGCCGAAGGCGTCGTTCATGAACACCGACACCCGGCCCGGGCCCTCGACGCCGACCAGGCTCAGACGGATCTTCCCGCCGGCGAACGTGCCGGTGGGCAGGTTGAGCGTCTCCCAGCCCGGCCACAGCAGGTTCGGGTCCTGCACCTGCGGCAGGATCCACACCGGTGTACCTGGCGTACCGAGGAACGCGTAGCTGGGCACATCCGGGACGGCGATCTCGGATTCCGGCAGCGCGTGGAAGATGACGTCGGCCGGGTCCCGGGTCACCGCGGGCGCCACCGTGTCGTCGCGCACCTTCAGCACGAACGCGCCGCCCTCGTAGTGCACGTCGATCGCGTCCACATGCCCCTTCGACAGCACCACCTGCTCGGCCGCGACGGCCGGAGACGGCGCCACCACGACCGCCGCCGCCACCGCTCCCGCCGCCAGCGCGGCCAGGGGTCCGCGCATGCGTCTTGTTCGGGTTCTCAAAATCCTCCCCCTAAACCTTATTGGAAATGAAATCCAATCTCATTTGACGAGCCGGAAGGTAGCACGAGTCCGTGGAGGCTGTCGAGATCAGGTTTCGCGGATCACGATGGCCACCGTGTCCTCATGCAGCCGGTAACCGACCCGGTACACCGTGGCCACCAGTGGCTGGCCAGTCTTGGCCCGTAACCGTCTGATGTGGACGTCGATGGTGCGCTCGCTGGCGTGCTCGTGTCCCCAGACGGCGGACAGCAACTGCCTGCGGGTGAACACCTGGCGCGGGCGCCCGACGAAGAACAGCAGCAAGTCGAACTCTCGCCGGGTCAGCGGCAGGCGATGTTCTCCCCGCATGACGACCCGCGATTCGGGGAAGATCCGCAGCACGGCAGTGCCCGCGACGGTGGCGGTGTCCGTCGCTGACAGGGATCGGAGCGCTTGCATCAGGCGAGGAACGCTGGCCGCGGAGAGGACGCCAGCGAGCGTGACGTGGATGCCGCCGCCTCGGTGGCCGCGACGAACCACGGCGCGGACGCGGTGAGTGCGGGACGCCGGCCCGGTGGCACGGCTGGGATGGTCCCGACTCAGGCGGACCATCGCCGTCGCCCGTCCGGTTCGAGATGTCTTCGCATCGTCCCTCCTTCGCAACGTGGTGCGGTCCCGGGGCAGCGGTCAGGAGACGTGCCTGGCGATCAGCCCGTGCCGGGGTGCGGCCAGCCAGGCGCCGAGGAACACGGCGGTCAGGACGAGCACGATGGTGCCGCCCACCGGGAAGTCCCAGGACCACGAGATGTAGAGGCCGACCAGGGCGGACAGGCCGCCGATCACCGGGCCGAGGACCATCATCACCGCGAGCCGGTCGGTCAGCAGCCGCGCCGCCGCGGCCGGGGTGACCAGCAAAGCCAGCACGAGCACGTTGCCGATGGTCCGCACCGAGATGACCACGGCGAGCGTGACCAGCACGTACAGCAACAGGTCGAGCCAGAACACCCGCAACCCCATCGCCCGAGCCGACTCCCGGTCGAGCGAAACGGCCACGAACTCCTTGTGCAGCAACAGGATCGCCAGCAGAATCACCAGGCCGGTGCCGCCGACCACATACACGTCCTCGTCCGGTATCCCGGTGATCGAGCCGAAGAGGAACTGCTGCAACGAGCCGGCGTAACCGGGCGCCCGGGAGATGATCACGATGCCGAGCGCGAACGCCGCCACGAAGAACACCCCGATGACCGAGTCCTCCTTCAGCCGCCGCTGCTGCGCGAAGACCGCGACCAGCACGGCGGTCACCACACCCGCGATCGTGCCGCCCAGGACCAGGTTGCCGGAGACGACGAACGCGACCGCCAGGCCCGGAAAGACGGCGTGCGCCACGGCGTCACCGATAAACGCCATGCCGCGCAGCACCACGTAGCAGCCGACCACGCCGCACACGGTCGCCGACATCACCGCGATGAGCAGTGCCTTGCCCAGAAACGCCAGGTCGGGGTTGAACAGGTCCGCGACGAAGTCCGCGGGAGACATCACGCACCCACCGTCTCGGGCTCGCCGGCTTGGACCGGCAGACCCAGCGCCGTGAACAGGTGGCTGCGCTCACCCACCTCGAACGTGTCCATCCACACTCGACGGTCGCGCAGCCGGGCCGGCGGGCCGGCGGCGACGACGGTGCGGTTGAGCAACACCAGCCGGTCGCAGTCGTGCACCGCCGCCGCCAGGTCGTGCGTGGCCATCAGCACCGCCCGCTCCCGGGCCAGCGACGCGAACAGCTCGCCGAGCAGTTCCTGGGTCGGCATGTCCAGGCCGGCGTAGGGCTCGTCCAGCAGCAGCACCTCCGGGCGCAGCGCCAGCGCGCGGGCGACCAGAACCCGCTGCCGCTGACCGCCGGACAGCTCACCGACCGGGCGACGCCGCAGGTCGGCCAGGCGTACCCGGTCCAGGGCCTCCCCCACCGCGCGCCAGTCCGCCACGCCCGGCCGGCGCAGCAGGCCCATCCGTCCGGTGCGGCCGCTGAGCACCGCCTGCTCCACGGAGATCGGAAAGTCCCAGGTGAACTCGTGCCGCTGCGGCACGTATCCCACGGTGGCGGTGCCACCGATCGCGATCCTGCCGGTCTTGGGCCGGACCAGGCCGAGCACGCAGCGCAGGAGCGTGGTCTTGCCGGCTCCGTTCGGGCCGAGCAGCCCGACCAACTCCCCAGCGTCCATGGCAAGCTCGACGCCGCGCAGCACCGGCCGCCCGCCGAGATCGACGTCGAGGCCCTCGACGGAAAGCATGCTCATGGTTTCTCCTCCGGCGCGAGCGCGCGGCGGCGGGCCCGCGCGCCGCGTACCAACATCCAGATCAGCGCTGCGGCGAGCACCGCCGCGGCGGCGACCAGCAGCGGGACGATGACGCCGGGCCGGGCCGAGCCGCCGCCGTCCGCGGGGGGCGCCGCGCCGGCCGTCGCCGTCGCGTCGGTGCTGGGCAGGCTTGCCGTGTACGTGGCGGTGAAAGCGTCTTCGACAGGGCTGCTGTCGCCGACCGCGATCCGCAGCACGTCCCGACCCGACACCTGCTGGCCGTCCACCAGGTCCGCCCTGATCTCGACTGCGACCAGGTACACGCCGGGCTTGGAGAAGATCCAGTTGGCGTGGGTGTGCGTATTCGTCTCCACCCACAACGGCTGCGGGAACGGCATCGTGGAGTTCCACAGCACCTGTGGTGCACCGAGGTTGCCGGACTGCACATACACGACCAGGTCCCCCGGCCCCTGCACGCCGAGCAGGTTCATCGTCACGCCCCGGGAGATGGCCCGCATGACCCCGGGATCCTGGGTGTTCCAGCCGATCCAGACCACGTCCTGGTTCTGCGTCTGCGGCACCACGTGCACCGGCGTACCCGCGGGCTGGCCGAGGAACGCGTACGCCGGATCGTCCGGCACCCGCTCGACCGCCGCGTCCCGCACTCGCAGGACCGCGTCGGAGGGCTTGCGCCACACCGACGGCGCCACGGTGTCGTCGTGGATCTGGATCGTCCACGCGCCGTCGCGGTAGCGCGGGCCGATGTCCACATGGCCGGTCTCAAGCACTGCCCGGCCGGCCGCCACGGACTGGTCCGGGTCGAGGGTCTGGCCCAGGTCGTCCGGCTGTGGCGCCGGCGCGAACGCCAGCGTCGCCGCCGTGAGCGCGGCCGCCATCGTCTTCATCAACTGAGGCATTCCTTCAGGGAGTCGGCGTTGAAGCGCATCATTCGTACGTAGGTGTCGACGGTGTCGTCGAACGCGTCTCCGTAGATCGGGCACACCCGCACCCCCTGCTCGCCGGCGACCTCCACCAGGGTGGACGAACGGGCGCGCAGGTTGGGCTCGAGGAAGACGGCCCGCACGCGCAGGTTGCGGATCGTCTCGGTGAGTTTGACCCGGTCGGCCAGGCTCGGTTCGGTGGCGGGGTTGGGGGTGACGAATCCGGCCACCGGGATCCCGTACGCGTCCGCCAGATAGCCGAACGCGTCGTGCGTGGTCACCAGGTGGCGGTTGGCCGGCGGGATCGACGCGATCGTCTCGGCGACGTAGGTGTCCAGCGCGGTCAGCTCGGCCAGGTACGCGTCCGCGTTCCGCCCGTACTCGACCGCGCCGCCCGGGTCGACGCCGATCAGCGTGTCCCGGATCAGCTCCACATAGGACTGAGTATTGCCCACGTCCTGCCACAGGTGCGGGTCGATCTCACCGTGCACGTGGCGGCCGAGCACCGCCTGCGGCAGCTGGTACACCTTGTCACCAGGACGGCCCAGGAACCGGTATCCGCGGCCGGAAGGCACCTGCTTGAGCGCCTTGTTCGGCACCTCGATGACCGTGGTCGCGGGGTCGTACACCTCCTGGTGCACCTCACCCCCGCCATGCGGGTCGGCGTACAGGTACATCCGGCGCTCGTCCACGTCGACCGCGATGTCGGCGTGACCCGCGCCCAGCACCGTCCCGCCGACCGAGTGCGGATCGACACCGACCGCGAACGTGAACGTCTGCCGCCCCAGCGGCACCGGCTTGGACCCCTGCGCCACCGCCAGCCGTGCCTCCATCGTCAGCCGGTACACCCCGGGCTCGGTGAACGCCCAGCTCATGTGCGTGTGCGCGTCCGGAGGCAGCGCCGCCGTGTCGTCCTTGTACCCGTCGGCCGGGTCAAATCCGTCCACTGAGTTGACGTAGAACTCGGGATCGCCGAACGACCCCGTCAGATACGCCACCAGGTCACCCGGGCCGGACACGTGCGTGGCGGACAGCAGCACGTCCGAGGAGCGGTTCGCACCGTACTGGCGGCCGGCGCCCCGGACTCGCATACCCAGCCAGATGGTGTCCAGCGAGGCATCCTCCACCAAAGGGATGATCTCGGCGGCATACTTCGTCGCGCCCTCGGCGAGCGAGATGTTCGGCACGCCTCCACGCAGGTTGGCGTCCAGGGCCTTGATGACGTTCTGCGCCTCCAGCAGCAGATAGTTGCTGAACGCGACATCGGCGTAGACCACGTTGCGCACGTCGCGCAGCGTCGGCTCGTACGCGTGCGCGTCGGCGTTGTCCGGCACGATCGAGTCGACCAAAACCCTGTCGCCGCCCACATTGCGCACCAGGTCGGCCAGGATTCCGGTCGTGGTCACCACCTGCACGCGGGCATCAGAGTCACTCAACGCCACCGGCGCCGTGCAACCGGATAGGGCAACCGCCGCCACGACGGCCGCGGTCAACCACGGCGTCCTCATCCGCCGGTCTCCTCCCCCACGCCAGCCGAACCCGACACAATCAGTAATGAAAACGGTTTTCGGTAGCATAGCCAGAGTTGCGGTCGGGGCAAAGCCCTCAGCGAGATCTGTGACGTGGGCAGCGAAAAGCGGGACGGGGCCGACGCCGTCGACCCCGTCCCGCTACGACCGTTGGAAGCGGATCAGTGCTCGTCGTAGTGGCCCTCGTGAACCGCGTGGCGGTGCCCGTCGTGGACGTAGTCCACGTGGTCCCCATGCGCCACGGCCTCGTGCCCGCAGCCGTCGCCATGGCTGTGCTGGTGCGCCTCGGCCTCGGCGTGCACGCCCTCCAGGTTGCACTCGTCGTAATGGTCGCCGTGGCTGTGGTGTGCGTGTCCGTCGTGCAGGTAGTCGATGTGGTCACCGTGCCGGACGCTGGCATGCCCGCAGTCGCCGGCATGGGTGTGCTCATGCCCGGCGTGCGGGCGATGTTCGGTCGCGGTCGTCATCGTTGGTCTTCCTCTCGCATGTGGGCGATGGCGTCCCGCACGATGTGCGCCACGTGGGCGTCACTGAGCGCGTACACCATCTCCCGCCCCCTACGGGCCCGCCGCACCAGCCGGGCGTCCCTCAGCGCCTTCAAGTGCTGAGACACCAGCGGCTGCGCCAACCCGGTCGCCGCCACCAACTGGTGCACCGAGCGCTCCTGGTCGGCCAGCAGGTCCACGAGCGCCACCGGATCGGCGAGGCCAACACCCGGAACAGGCCCCACCCCGTCATAACGATCTGGCAGCGCTTCCGTCACCGACACATAGGCACATGCGCAGCAACGCATGCAAAGGCCAAGACCAGCAGAACTCCACGACCATTTGCCTGATCGAGGCGACTCCCGCCAGCGGCTGCCAGGCAGTGCGCTAGGCCGGCGTGGCCACCACGACGTCCTTGTCGGTCACCATGGCGGTGTACCCGGCGACGGTCAGCTCGTCGAGCAGCTGTCGCGGGGACAAGACATACCAGTCGTAGTCGACGACGAGGTCCCGCTCGACGACGCCGTCCTCGGCCAGAACGCGGTAGTGCATCGTCCAGATGACCGACTCCGGGCCGGCTGGGCGGGCACCACCGCTGCCCTGGTACGTCCGGCGGCCAACCGACACAGAGGTAAAGGGTGTCTCGGGCACGGTGACCGGCGCAGGTGGTGGTTGCAGATTGACGACCAGCGGGGCGGCTGGGGCGAGTCGAGGGCGAAGGTCGGCCCAGAGGGCGCGGCGCCGGTCGGGGGCGATGTGCCCGATCATGTTGATAGCGAGGACGGCGCCGAGCCGGTCCGGCAACGCCATGCCGTCGCCGTCGGCGGCCTGCACGGTCACGCGCCGCGCCAGGTCGTCGCCGGACAGCCGGACGAGCAGGGCGGCACGCAGGATCGGGGACGGCTCGACCGCGATGAGCTCGGCGCCCGGCACCGCCCGCGCGGCGACGAGCGTGCCCAGGCCGCTGCCGGCACCGATGTCGACGATAGGACCCTGCTCAGGGCGGGCCCGGGTCAGCGCCTGCGCGACAGGGACGGCGAGGGTTTCCCAGGCGCCGCGACTAAGCACGTCGATGAACTCACCGGACTGCACGTAGAGATCGTCGGACACCCGACCAGCATTGCATACGACTATCGTTTTCAAGAGGGCTGCGACCCGGCCGTCGCATGCGCCGACAGGTCGTCCCTCGCGTGGTCGGGCAGGTCGCGGTCGGCGTGGTCGGCGTGGAAGAGCGCCTCGTCGAGCAGATGCCGCACGTGCACGTCCGCGGCCGAGTAGTACACGAACGTGCCCTCGCGTCGCCCTCGCACCAGCCCGGCGAGGCGGAGCTTGGCCAGATGCTGACTGACCGCCGTGGGCGCGGCACCGACCAACTCGGCGAGACAGGCGACCGATGACTCGCCCTGCAGCAGCGCCCAGAGGATCTTGATGCGGGTCGGGTCGGCGAGCAGCCGGAAGCTCTCGGCGGCGAGGTGGACCTGCTCCTCGTTGGGCATGCGGAAATCCGGCAGCGAGGTATGCACGTCCAGAGCCTATCTCACCGCTCAGCTACTTGCGTATCTGCATGGCTGCGCAGGTATTGTGCCTTCGTGGCGATCGTGACGCAGGACCCGGTAGACGGACGACAGCCCGCCCTGGCCGCCTGTCGTACCCCGTTGTGGTCCCTGGTCGAGGTGCGGTGGGCGGCGCTGGCCACGGCGCTGTTCGCCGTCGGTGCGGTGTTCCAGCTGACTGGTGGTCCGGCCTGGTCGTGGTGGACGCTGTACCTGGCCTGCTACGCCGCCGGCGGCTGGGAGCCTGGGCTGGCCGGGCTGCGAGCGCTCCGGGCGGGAACACTCGACGTGGACCTGTTGATGGTGGTCGCGGCGATCGGCGCAGCCGGGGTTGGGCAGGTGTTCGACGGCGCGTTGCTGATCGTCATCTTCGCCACGTCCGGGGCGCTGGAGGCGTATGCCACCCGCCGGACCGCCGACTCGGTGCGCAGGCTGCTGGACCTGGCGCCGCCGTACGCCACCCGGGTGACCGCGGACGGCGAGGATCGGGTCGACACCGTCACCCTGGCGGTCGGCGACGTGATCCTGGTCCGCCCGGGCGAGCGGATCGGTGCCGACGGGACCGTCGTCGACGGGGTGAGCGACGTCGACCAGGCGACCATCACCGGCGAGCCGCTACCGGCTGTGAAGGCGGTCGGCGACGAGGTGTACGCCGGCACCATCAACGGCACCGGCGCGCTTCGCGTCCGGGTGGACCGGCCCGCCGCGGACAGCGTGGTCGCCCGCATCGTGGCGATGGTGCGGGAGGCGTCGGCGACCAAGGCGCCGACACAGCTTTTCATCGAGAAGGTCGAGCAGCGCTACTCGGTCGGAGTCGTGGTCGCCACTCTCGCCTTGTTCGCGATACCGCTTGCCTTCGGCGAGGGGTTCACCGACGCACTGCTGCGTGCGATGACCTTCATGATCGTCGCGTCGCCGTGCGCGGTGGTACTGGCCACGATGCCGCCACTGCTGGCCGCCATCGCCACCGCCGGCCGCCACGGCGTGCTGGTCAAGTCCGCCGTGGCGATGGAACGGCTGGCCGAGACGACCCTGGTGGCAGTAGACAAGACCGGCACCCTGACCGTCGGCACGCCGCGGCTGGCGGCCGTCCGGCTCCTGCCCGGCGGTCCGGTGCAGGATACGGACCGGCTCCTCGCCCTGGCCGCAGCCGCGGAGCGTCCCAGCGAGCACCCGCTCGCCGCCGCGATCGTTGCCGCCGCCCGCGCCGCCGGCCTGACCATCCCGACCGCGACGCACTTCGTCTCGGCGCCCGGACACGGGATATCCGCGCGCGTCGACGGACACCACGTGACCGTCAGCCGCGCATCCACCGTCGCCGGCGAAACCGACCCGCACCACGACGGTCACACCACAGTGGTGGTCACCGTCGACGGCCATCCGGCCGGGATACTCGGCCTCACCGACACCGTGCGACCGGAGGCGGCCGATGCGGTGGAACGGCTCACCGCCCTCATCGGACAGCCGCCGATGGTGCTCACCGGCGACAACATGTCCGCCGCCGCCCGAGTCGCCGCCGAGGCGGGCATCCGGGAGGTACACGCCGACCTGCTGCCGCAGGAAAAGGTCGCCGTCGTCCGCCAGCGGCAGGAGCTAGGCGAACGGCTGCTCGTCGTGGGCGACGGCGTCAACGACGCCCCCGCCCTCGCCGCCGCGCACGCCGGGATCGCCATGGGCGGCGCCGGATCGGACCTGGCGTTGCAGACCGCCGATGTCGTCCTGGTCCGCGACGACCTGACCGCCATACCCGCCGTCATCGCGCTGTCCCGCCGCGCGCGTCGCTACGTGGCGGCCAACCTCGCCATCGCCGCCACCTTCATCGCCGTGCTCGCCACCTGGGACATTGTCGGCCACCTGCCGCTCCCCCTCGGCGTGGCTGGCCACGAGGGCTCGACCGTCATCGTGGCGCTCAACGGACTGCGGTTACTGCGCTCGGCCGCGTGGCGGGCCCACTGACCGTCAATGCCGCCAGATGCGGGTGCGGAGCGCCTGCGGCGAGTAGGCCGTGGTGGCGGCCGGTGGCGGCCACCGCCGGATCCGGACCGAGCAGGCCAATTCGCCGCAGCCGGCGCCGGGCCCGGCACTGTCACCGCCTGGCCGGCGACCAGGAGAACGTCGTCCATGTGCGGCTAACCCCCTGAGCGACGTCAGTGCGAAGCGCCGGCCGGCGGAGCACGCATTGCTCACGATAATGAAAACGGTTATCGTCTTCTAGGCGTATCAAGATCACCAAACGCGACCTTGCCCTATGGATCCTCAGGAGTTGGATGTGAGTATCGGAACGTCGAAGAGACCCAGACGCGCCTGGGTCGGCCTGACAGCGTTGCTGTTGGCCACGGGGTCGCTGTTCGTGGTGTCGTCGTCGGGGGCATCCGCCGCGCCTGGCCCGGCCCCGGATCCGCAGGAGTTCCGCGTCCTGGAGAAGGTGCATACCGATGCGGTCGCGACCTTCCTGGACGACGGCGTGTTCGCCCTGGGGACGTTGGCCGACCTTCCGGAGGGCAACGGCGTACGGCTGGATCCGGCGTCGGTCTGGTTCCACGTCGACGACGCGTCAAAGGTCACGCTGCCGGCAGGCCGGGAGTTCGTGGGGCCCGGGGGCAGCGAGGCGTGGATCGCTCCGGAGAGCAACCCCTCTGGCAACCAGTTGTGGCCCGGCTTCTCCACCGAGCGGGTTCCGGTCGACGGCGTCGACGGCAATACAACGACGCTGCGGCTGAGCGCGGTAACCGGCCCGGGTGACGTCGAAGTCTTCACCTCCGACGCGTTCGGCGCGGTCACCCGGTTGTGGTCTTCTGACGAGAGAATCGACTCGTTCGAGATCGGTCGGACGCACAAGCATGCGAACTGGGCGTTCACCTCGTCCGGAACCTACCGGCTGACGATCGAGGCGACCGCGGCGCGCTCGGGTGAGCCGGTGTCGGCGTCCGCGACGTACACCTTCGTCGTGGGTGGCCTGCCGGAGACGGTGACCACCGCGACCACCCTGGACGTGTCGGCGACGGAGGTGACGGTCGGGGAGGACGTCGAGCTGACCGCGACGGTGTCGCCGGCGTCGGTCGGCGGCTTCCTGGAGTTTCGGGCCGGTGCGACCGCGCTGGGGCACGTCCCGGTGGAAGACGGACAGGGTTCCCTCTCCACCCCGCTCGCACTCGGCACGCACCCGGTGACCGCGCACTTCGTGCCCGAGGTCACCAACCTGACCGCGGCGTCGACGTCCGAACCGGTCGACGTCACCGTGGTCGACGCCTCCGGCGTGCCGTTCAGCGTCACCGGGGTGTCAGCGACGCCGTACCAGCCGGGCGACGCGTTCACCGCCCAGATCGTGGGCGCCACACTCGCGGAGGGTCAGCAGTTCCGGTGGCTCTGGCGCCATGTCGGCTCGACCAGTACCGGCCGGGCGCTTCAGACCAGCACCAGTCCGACGCTGTCGACCACGATCAGCGCGCTGGAGGACGACCACGAGATCAGCGTCGCCATCCGCCAGGGCAACACCGTGGTGGCGCAGACCCCGTGGGTGCCGTTCCAGGTCGAGCACCTCGGTGGCCAGCCCACACTGACCCGCACCGACTCGTCGCCCACCCCGCTTCTGCCCGGTGACGTCGCGGAACTGGTCTTCGGCGGACGCGAGCTCGGCGAGGGCGAGACCCTGGAATGGGGCAGCCTGTATGCCGGAGCGACCTGGCTCGCGATGCCGCCCAACCTCATCGGCAACTTCGACTTCTCGTTCCCCGACGCCCGCACCTCCCGGCTGAAGGTCAAGTCGACCAGCGCCGTCGTGGACCTTCCGTACGCCGCGCGGGTCGTCAAGGACGGTCTCGTCGTGGCGAGGACACCTCTTGAGACGATCACCTTTGGCCCGCGCGAGTTGCAGGTTCAGGGATACCAGCTGCTGTACCGGGAGGGCGGCTCAGTGAGCCTGGACGCCACCGTGTACCCGGTCCGCGAGGGCTACGACGACTTCACCTACACCTGGGTGTTCACAAAGGACGGCGTCAACACGATCTGGGGCGAGGAGCACCAAAGCACGCCCCGGCTGACCAAGGGCGGGCTGACCGTGGCCGACCACCACGGCGGCACCCTGCGACTCCACCTCTACAACCGTGGTGAGCTCGCTCAGCAGACCGCCAACCTGACCATCAACATCACCGACGACCTGGAAACGCAGATCATCGAACTCAGCACCCTCGCCGGGCACTACCACCAGGGAGACGCCATCCAGCTGAACCTGACGGTCGACCCGGCCCCGGCCGACGGCGACCGCCTGGTGTGGGAGTGGCTCTGGCCGGGCACCGACGACTGGACGCGGATCCCGGGCGCCGAGGGGAACCGCTACTCCGTCACCGCCGAGCAGGCACTCGACGACGTCCAGGTCCGCGCCAGGCTGATCTATGCCGACCCGGAGGTCGAACCGGCTGCCTCCGACGCCCGGACCATCTACGTCGATGACCACGGCGCCGCGCCACGGCAGCGACTGTCGATTTCCGGGGAGACCGCGTACCCGGAGGGCGACACCGTCACCCTCACCGCCGCCGTCTCGCCCGACACGGTGCTGACCACCTACCAGTGGCAGCGGAAGGCAGCCGGCGCCGAGGAGTTCGTGGTCATCCCCGACCAGGCCGGCGCGGAGCTGTCCTTCACCGCCGCGATGGCCGACAGCGGTGCCGAGTACCGGGTCGCGATGGTGAAGCCGGACGGCCAGGTCGTCTACGGGCCATCCCCCGCCACGACGCTGACCGTCACACCCGGCACAGAACCGGAACCGGTCACGTCGTTGGGCGTCAGCGGAGTCGCCGACCACTACCAGGAGGGTCACCTGGTCACCCTGGTGGCGAAGCAGGATCCGGTGACCGAGCTCGACGATTACCACTGGTTCACCAGGGCGGCCGGTACCGACGAGTGGGTCGCGGTCCCGGGCGCGCTCACGGACCAGTACAGCTTCACCGCCACCGCGGCACACGACGGCACCGAGGTGCTGGTGCGCCTGTACGACGAGGACCACAACCAAGTGGCGCAGTCAGCGCCCGTGACGATCCACCTGGACGACCAGGGTCCCGAGCCACCCGGGGACGGATCGCAGCAGATCATCGCGATAATCCCCGAGCGCATGGGCGCACTGGTGATCAGCGTGAACCCGCAGGACAACGCCGTCCTGATGAGCGACTTCACCCTGGCTGCCACGGGTGACCGGCTGACCTCGGCCGGCCAACTGCGTCCGGTGACCGTGACCGACACTCGCACCGCCAAACCAGGCTGGTCGGCGTCGGGCCAGGTAAGCGACTTCATCGCCGCGGGGCAGCTGGAGAACACGCTCGCCGGTAGACACCTGGGCTGGACACCGGTCGTGGTGGAGCAACCCGAGAACGGCGCGGTCACGCAAGGGGCCGTCGTGGTACCAGGCCTGGAGTCCGGCACCGGCCTCGCCACCGCCAACCCGCTCGCGACCGCCCCGGCCGGATCCGGGACCGGGACCAGCATCCTGGGCGCCGAACTGCTGATCGAGGCACCCACCACCCAGGCGCCCGGAACCTACCAGGCGACCATCACCTTCACCCTCATCTAGCAGGTGCGACGGGAAGGGCCCTCCAGCAGGCGCGACCGCGGCCGGACCGCGGAGCACCGGGGCCCTTCCCGTCAGCGTAGGCGCTATTTGCAAATGGTTTTCATTCCAGTATTCTTCGCCTTCAGTTGCCCGGCGCGCGGCGCGCCACCATGCTCGGGATGAGCGTCGCGCGGGACACCCTGTTGGCCCTGCTACGCCGGACGGCCGTTCCAGACGTTGGTGAGGTCACCGTCCTCGGGGTCAACGACTTCGCGTTGCGTCGCGGCCACGTCTACGGAACCGTGCTGCTGGACATGGACACCCGCCGCCCGATCGACGTGCTGCCGGGCCGAGAGGCCGAACCGCTCGCAGAATGGCTGCGCGCGCATCCCGGTGTGCAGATCATCTGCCGGGGCCGGGCCGGCGCCTACGCCATTTGAGGGCGGCCGCGACGGCGCACCGGACGCCCAGCAGGTCGCCGACCGCTGGCACCTCATCCACAACCTCGGCGAAGCCGTCGACAAGACCGTGACCACGCACCATGCCTGCATACGGGCCGCGATGACCGCCAGGGCAGCCCCTGCGGACACCAAGGCGGCGGCCGCGGAACCCGCCGCGAGCCCCGAGTCGGCATCCGCGCCGCAGCCAACCGCGGTCGAGGTGACGGACGGCGAGCGCGACGTGTGCGGCCGGGAACGGTTACTGGTCACCCGAACTCGGGAACGTTACGCCGCCGTTCAGCAGCTTCTGGCCGAGGGCGCGCCGTTGGGCGAGATCAGCCGACAGTTGCAGTTGGACCGCTCGACCGTGCGCCGGTTCGCCCGCGCCGCGTGGGCCGCACTCATATTCGGTCACCATTTCGGTAGGTTCGGGTCACGTGGCGCGCCACCCTCGCAACAATCTCCCTCTCGTCCGTACAGGTTCGATGCGCCCACTCGGATGCTGTTGGTCCCCCCTCCGGGCCGGGCCCGAAGACAATCACCTCATCGCCAATTCCCACAGGAGCGTCACCTATTTCGATCTGCATCGAATACATGCCTATCGGGTCCATAATCGGAAACCTATCGGGTCCCACTCGAACAGCAAGCCCTCCTGCCTTCCGCGGAATACCGTCGGCATAGCCAACGCCAGCGACCGCGATCCGCGTCGGACGGATCGTCGTGAAAGACGATCCATCCTCTACCGTACGCATTGCAATGACATCTACCACTCTGGCACGGAGCGTCATAGCCTGGGTGATACCGGCGATCGGGAAACCGAGAGGAGCAATCCCATAGGCCGCTGCACCCAATCTAACAAGGTCATAGTGCGAGCCTGGCAGTGTGAATAGGGCAGCCGAGGCCACGAGATGTCGCATCGGGGATACTATTCCCTTCTTCCTTGCGACGCGTAGTGCCGTTTCATACAAGGCAATCTGTCGAGCGGTGATGCTACTAGCCGGTAGTTCGGAACACGCCAGGTGACTCCATATCCCCACTATCTGAGCCCATCGCCGAGAGGTCGGGCGGAGAGCCACGTCGATCAACTCGGACCAGGGGGTACCGATCACGGCCCACCCCGCGACATTCCCGTATCCACCTCCAGGTGCAGCCGGGCCGGACGGCCCACCTGCTGAGCCGCGTCGCGCGCCGCCTCTACAGCCCACGGCGCAGAGACAGAGATGTCGATGCCTCGGCTGGCAGCGGCTGCCAAGTCGTCGCCTGGCCTCACAATGCAAGCCAGAATAGGGGACTCGATGCCGGCAGACCGCAAGGTGATTGCCTCCTCCAAGAAGGCGGTGCCCAGCCAGCGCGCGCCTCCTGCCAACGCTGCCCGCGCCGCGGCGACCGAGCCATGACCATATCCATTCGCCTTCACCATCACGAGAACCTGGGCACTGGTCTGCTGGATAAGCCAACGAACATTGTCACGAATCGCCATCAGATCAACTACGACCTCAACACGCACAGACGGATTATGCATCAAGGTTCAAGGCCCGGAACGCAGTCCGGGGAGGATGACAAAAGGGGCGCAAACAAGGCAGCGTCGCACTCCTATGCGATCATGGCCCATCGGCAAGGTGTCCAAAACAAGACAAGACGGTCGCGCGTTGTGCGAGACGAGATCAAATTGAGCGAGGACCCATCCTGGTTGCTATGCCCAGTTCGCGAGGTTTACGAATGACGGCAAATCAGAAGCAGTAGCAGACGCACATCCGACACCACGTCGATGGACTCACTGCTACCCTGCCCACTGCATCATCGCAGGAGTTGGAGGCTACGGCCTTGATCATTATCGACAATATATCAATCGTCGTAGGGATCTTTGCTAGCATAGTAACGATTCTGGCGTCGGTGAATTTCGTGCGTGAGCGGACGGGCATAAGCTGGAAGACCGTTGACACATGCACCAAGCAAACCATAACGGCAATACAGCAATCCGGCTTCCATCCTGAGCTTGTTGTGGGTGTGGGAAGGGGCGGTGCGATATTGGCTGGCATGCTTGCTGGAAACCTCGGACACGTTCCCCTGTTTGTCGTGGACACAGTACTCGACCGGTCCGACGGGATGAGCACCGTCCACGTGAGGTTTCCCAATCTGCTTCCCGACCTCGACGGTAAACGGGTCCTTCTAGCGGTTGGCGAGTTATACTCTGGCGAGGACCTCAGGGCAGTTCTTCAAACTATAAAGGCAACGAGTCCGACGGCACAGATCAAGACAGTGTCGCTGTTCACCCATCCGGCGACATCTATAAAGCCCGATTTTGTCGGTAGGGAGACCCGTCAGCCTTTGAGTGCGCCCTGGCGAATGAGCGACGTCTACCGTGCGAGGCGGCTATGAACAATGCAACTGAATCTACGTACACGATCCGAATCGCCACGGGTGGTGATTTGGAGGATCTACTCTTTCTGCTAGAGATCATGCACGGCAAGGCCGCCAAGAGGAATGCGAGAGACGGCGAGGCTGAACTACTGCAAACGATACTCAAGCAGCCTCTGCGCCGACTATTAGTAGCAGAGGCAGTCCAGGGTATCGTCGGAACCGTCGACGTGCTCGTCGTTCATAACCTTTCGCGGAACATGGCGCCGTGGGCAACCGTTGAAAATCTGTCAGTCGATCCGACGATGCGCAGGAGAGGGATCGGACGGGCCTTAATGGAGGAAGCGGAAGCATATGCGCAAAGCTACGGCTGCTATAAGATTCAACTCATCTCCAATGATGCGCGGGGTCCGGCCCATGCCCTATATTCTGGGCTAGGGTATAACGCGCACGTGACGGGATTTCGAAAGTATCTTGCGGACGTCGAGCACGTATGACCACATTACCTCAGCAGTCGTACAGTCACGACAACATCCGGACCCCTTCAGCAACGATCTGCATCGTTGGTGTCGGCGTCCGTGGGCTTGTGGTACTTGAAGACATTGGACATTCATGTTGACCCCGGTGCAATGGGAGAAATATCTTAACCCGCGCGGAATTGACCTGATTGCATTGGCCAGCAAGATTGTCGCAGACGGTTACTGAACACCAGCGACTGCGGCTATAGTGCAGCGTTTGGTTCAGCGCGGTGACAAGGTGCTCGCATTTCTGCCCCGCAGCAGACACATAGCTTCCGCGCCGCGGCCATGACACAGTTCAGTGACACAGCCCTCGGCGACACAGTGGAAGCTTTCCTTCATCTAGTCACGTTTCCCCTGGTTGGGGCGCCCGTTCCGGGCTGAAAATGGGGGTCCGGTCGCTCGTTGACATCGTTGCTCCTTGGCCCCGTTGAGGCCGTCGTCTAGTCGGATGCTGGGAGCCGCGTTGTTGGGCCCTTCACTGTTGCTTCGAGCACGCGGATTAGCTTCGCTTCGCCCTCGCGGCTCCTGCGGGCGACCGGCCTGGTATCGGTCGGCTGGGATGGGAGGTCTGTGATGTTGGAAGAGACGCGGGACCGTGACGAGATCGTTGAGCGGGTCGCGGCGTTGGATATCGGCAAGGCCGAGGTGGTCTGTTGCGTGCGGGTACCCAGCCCGAGCGGGTCGGGACGGCGGGCGCAGGAGGTCAGGACGTACCCGACGATGACCCGGTCGTTGATCGCGCTGGGTGAGTGGCTGGCCGGGGTGGGGGTGACCCGGGTGGTGATGGAGGCGACCTCGGAGTACGTGCGGCACGAAGGTGCATGAGTGCGAGTGGCGGTGGCTCTCGGGGCGTTGGAGCCCGAGTGGGAGGCCCGGTTCGAGTCCCGGTCGTACGGGTTCAGGCCCGGCCGGGGCTGCCATGACGCGATCCAGGCGGTGTTCCTGACCGCCCGGGGTGCCCGCTGCCAGCGGCGGTGGGTCGTTGACGCCGATTTGGCTGCCGCGTTCGACAACCTCGACCACGATCATCTACTCGCGATGCTGGGCACGTTCCCGGCTCGCCGGATGGTCGGGAAGTGGCTGCGCTCGGGCGTACTCGACCGGGGACACCTAGCACCCACCGAGCGGGGAAGCCCGCAGGGGGGTGTGATCAGTCCGTTGTTGATGAACGTGGCCTTGCATGGGATGGAGCAAGCCGCCGGAGTCCGGTATATCACGACCGGCAGCAACGCCGGGAGCGTGAGACCGGGCTCGCCCGTGGTGATCAGGTACGCCGATGATCTTCTGGCGTTCTGCCATACCCGGCAGGAAGCTGAGCGGGTCCAGGCGCGGCTGGCCGACTGGCTGGCGCCCCGGGGTCTGGTCTTCAACCAGGACAAGACCCGTATCACCCACCTCGATGAGGAAGGGGTGGACTTCCTGGGGTTCAACGTCCGCCGTTACCACGGCAAGCTGCTGATCAAACCGAGCAAGGCGGCGGTCAAACGGATCCGGGCGCGGTTGTCCGCCGAGATGAAGGCCCTGCGGGGGGCCACGCCGAGGCGGTCTTGCAGCAGCTCAACCCGATCATTCGGGGCTGGACCGCGTACTACCGGATCGTGGTGTCCAGCGCGACGTTCGACGCGTTGGACGACCACATGTGGAAGCTCACCTACAAGTGGGCGAAGTTCCGCCACCCGCACAAGCCGAAACGCTGGATCATCTCCCGGTACTTCAGCATGTTCAACAAGTCCAGGCGGGACCGGTGGGTGTTCGGCGACCGGGAAACCGGCGCCTACCTGCTCAAGTTCGCCTGGGCGAAGATCGTGCGGCACTCCATGGTCAAAGGCTGGGCGTCACCCCGACAACCCGGCCCTGACCGACTACTGGGGCTGGCGGCGAGGCCGTAAACAGCCCGTGCTGGACCGCGCCCGATGGCGAGCGCTGCTCGCTCAACAGGGTCGCTGTCCGCTCTGCGGCGGGCTGCTGCTGCACGCCGACTGCGAACCCCAAACTCCTGACGAATGGGAGCGATGGGCCGTAGTGACCCGCACGGCGATCCGCAAACAGGCGGTCACCGCCGAAACGGGTACCAGGACACCGCACGAGATCCCCACATTCCGTTTGATCCACACCGGGTGCCAACGCCGCCTCACCCGCGACACCAGCACCCGACCGGCACCACCTGCCAAGAGCCTTCAGGGCTTGCCCGAGCCGGGTGCGGGGAAAGCCCGCTCGCCCGGTTCCGAGGGGGCGGCGGCGCAGTGATGCGCCGCCGCTACCCGAGTGGAAGCCGCCATTCTACTTGTTGGAGGCGGCCGGGTTCGAGGTGTTGGCTGGTCAACGCTCGCGATGTCAAGCACCTGCCGGGCCGGCCGAAGACCGACAAG
>NZ_JBHLUH010000054.1:0-22727 GCF_042433955.1 Phytohabitans kaempferiae
AACCGCGAACACCTCCGACAACACCTCAAACGTGCTCCACCCATCCAGCAGCAGGTGATGCATCGTGCAGAAGACCTGGACGCTGCTTTCGGAGAGGCGGGCGATCGCGAGTCGGGCCAGCGGCGCGGTGCGCAGGTCCGTCCCCCGGGCGCGGTCGGCTGCCTGGTACGCGGCCGCGGCTGCCCGCCGCTCGCCCTCCGGCAGGCCGGACCAGTCCAGGTACTCCACCGGCACGACCACCCGCCGGTGCACCACCTGCACCGGCTCCGGCACACCCTCCCACACCATCGACGACCGCAACACCGGCGTACGATCCACCACCACCTGCCACGCCGCACCCAACGCACGCGGGTCGCGCACACCGTCCAATGTGAACGCCACCTGGCCGAGGTACGCCCCGGAGCCGTCGCCCGTGAGCGAGTGGAAGAGCATGCCGGCCTGCATCGGGGTCAGCCGGTACACGTCCTCCACGCCCCGACCGTCGCCCACGACCCGGTCCACCGCCGCCTGGTCCAAACCCGCGTACGGGAAATCCGACGGCGTGTACCCGACGGCGCCCGCGGTCCGGCAGTGCGCCACGACCTCCCGCAGGGCGCCGGTCATGCCGTCCGCCAGCCGCTGCACGGTCTCCTGCCGGTGGACGTTGCTGGAGTACACCCAGATGACCGACAGCTCGCCGTCCTCCACGCTCGCCACAACGTCCAACAGGTGCGGCCGCTCGTGGGCGTCGTGCTGGTCGAGCGGGATGCCGCCCCGGTGTGTGAACGCCTCGCCGCCCGCGGCGGCCTGCCACTGGCCGAGGTAGTTGAAGCTGATCTGGGGCTGCGCCACCCCGGCCAGCGCGGCAGCGGCGGCACCGGTCGGGGCGAGATGGCGCAGAGCGTCGTACCCGAGGCCCTCGTTGGGCACCGCGCGCAGCCGCTCCTTGACCATCCTGATGAGCTCTGCCCAGCCGGCCGTCGCCGGCAGGGTCAGGTCGAACGGGTAGACGCTGGTGAACCAGCCCACGGTGCGAGTCAGGTCGAGGTCGTCGAAGAGGTCCGCGCGGCCGTGCCCCTCCAGCGCGATCCGCACCGGTCCGCCGCCCAGCCAGCCGGCGAGCGTCCGGCCGAGCGCGGCCAGCAGCACGTCGTTGACCCGGGTCCGGTACGCGGCCGGCGCCTCGCGCAGCAGCGCCTCGGTGCTGTCGCGGTCCAGACGGGCGGTGACGGTGCGCACCGAGCCGGCCGTGTTGGGTCCGTGGGCGTCGGTGGGCACCGGTGTCGCCGGCGCTCCCCCGACCGCGGTCCAGTACGCGGCCTCCGCGTCGAGCCCGCCGCCCGCCGTGTGCGCCGCCAGCCGGCCCGCCCACGCCTGGAACGAGGAGGTCCGGCGCGGCAGGCTCGGGCCTTCGCCCCGGCTCGCCTGCCCGTAGGCGGTGGCGAGGTCGTCGAGCAGGATGCGCCACGAGACGCCGTCGACCACCAGGTGGTGAGCGGCCAGCAGGAGCCGGGCCGGCTGACCGGACCCGAGTCGGACGAGCGCCGCGCGGCACAGGGGTCCGGTCTCCAGCCGCCAGCCGCCCCGCAGCACCGCGGCGATGTCGGCGATCGTCTGCTCCTGGTCGGTCGCCCCGAGGCGGGACAGGTCGTGGACGCGCAGCAGCTCGCCGTCCTCGGCGGCCACGATGTGCTGGCGCCAGCCCTCGCCGTCTCGCTCGAACCGGGTCCGCAGCGCGTCGTGGTGCTCCACCAGCGCCGCGAGCGCCGCCCGAAGGGCAGCCTCGTCGGGATTGGCGTTGAAGTGCAGCTCGACGGACTGGCTGAAGTGCTCGGGGTGAGTCGGATGGGCCGCCAGGAAACGGTGCTGGATGGGGGTCAGCGCCACGTCGCCGACGACCGGCCCGGACCCCACCGGACCGCCGTCCACGAACGACAGACCCTGGCCCAGCCCGGCGATGGTCTGCCGGACGAACAGATCCTTGGACGTCAGCCACAGGCCCTCGGCCCGCGCCCGGGAAACCAGCTGGATGGAGAGGATCGAGTCGCCACCGAGCTCGAAGAAGTTGTCGTGCACGCCGATCCGGTCGACGCCGAGCACGTCCTGCCACACCGAAACCAGGACACGCTCGACCTCGGAGCGCGGCGCCACGAACTCCGCACCACCACGAACCAACGACACATCCGGCGCCGGCAACGCCCGCCGGTCGACCTTCCCACTCGGCGTCAACGGCAACCGGTCCAGCACCACCACGACCGCCGGCACCATGTAGTCCGGCAGCACACCACCGACGAATCCACGAACGTCAGCGACGTCCAACTCGACACCGGCAACCGGCACCACGAAACCAGCCAGCCGGCGGCGAGCACCATCACCAAACGCCACCACCGCGGCCTCCGCGACCCCCGGAGCCCGCAACAGCGCTCCCTCCACCTCCCCCAACTCCACCCGGAAACCACGAACCTTCACCTGCTCGTCGACACGCCCCATGAACTCCAGCACGCCGTCCGGCAGCCACCGCACCACGTCACCAGTCCGGTAGACCCGCTCACCCGGCAACCACGGCAACTCCACGAACCGCTCAGCCGTCAGAGCTTCCCGACCCCAATAACCCCGCGCCAGACCATCACCACCAACCAACAACTCCCCCGCCACACCGACCGGCACCAACGACAACCCACCATCGACCACATACACCCGGGTATTCGCCAACGGACGGCCGATCGGCACCGGGCGGGAGTCGTCGAAGTCGGCGGGCACCTCGTAATAGGTCGCCACGACGGTGGTCTCCACCGGTCCGTAGCCGTTGACGATGCGCAGGTCCGGTGCCGCCTTCCGGGCCGCCGCGATGTGCGCGGGCGAGGCGACGTCGCCGCCGGTGGCGACCTGGCGGACCTTGCGGAGCACGTGCGGGTACTCGTCGACGAACGCGTTCAACAGCGACGGGGGCATGCACAGCGTGGTGACGCCGTGCTCGGCGACCATGTCGGCGAGCACCTCGGGGTCGGGCCGCCGTCCCGGGTACAGCACCGACGTACCACCGTGCAGCAGCACCGACCACAGCTCGGCGGAGAGCCCGTCCCAGGAGATCGAGAGGGTCTGCGGGATGACCTCGTCGGGGCCGCAGTCGATGAAGCCACCGTTGACGAACGTCCGGACGGTCGCCCGGTGCGGCGAGGCGACGCCCTTGGGCAGGCCGGTGGAGCCCGAGGTGTACATGATGTACGCCAGGTCCTCGGCCGTCACGCCGGTCTCGGGCGCGGTCGGGGGCAGCTTCCCGATGGCCTCCCAGTCGGTGTCCAGGCAGACCACCGCGCCGGTGTGTCCCTCGGCCAGGTGGGCCAGGGCCTGCCGGGTCACCACGACCGGCGCACCGCTGTCGGCGAGCATGAAGGCCAACCGGTCGGCGGGGTACTCCGGGTCCAGCGGCACGTATGCACCGCCGGCCTTGAGCACGCCCAGCAGCGCGGCCACCATTTGCCAGCAGCGCGGCAGGCAGACGCCGACCGGGGTACCCCGCTCGACGCCCAGCTCGCGCAGGTAGCCGGCGAGCCGGTTGGCGTGCGCGTCGAGCTGCCCGTACGTGAGCCGGATGTCGCCCTCGACCAACGCGACCCGGTCCGGCCCGGCCTGCGCCCGCTCGGCGAACAGCTCGTGCACGCACCGGTCCGAGGGGTACGGCACGGCGGTGTCGTTCCAGCTCGCCAGCTGCTCGCGCTCGGCGGCGGTGAGCATCGGCACCGCCGACAGCGGCCGCCGCGGGTCGGCCACCACACCCTCCAGCAGCACCTGGAGGTGGCCGGCCATCCGCTCGATCGTGGCCCGGTCGAACAGGTCCGTGTTGTAGCCGAGTTGGGCAACTAGTTCCTCGCCATGCTGCACCAGTTCGACGGTCAGGTCGAACATCGTGGTGAGACGGGGCAGTTCGCGTTCGGTGATGCGCAGCCCCGACCGGGAGTCCACCTCGGGAACGAGCGCGTCGTGGTAGACCACCATCGCCTGGGCCAGCGGCGTGCGGCTCGGATCGCGGTCCGGGGCCACCACGTCGACCACCCGCTCGAACGGCGCCTGCTGGTGGGCGAACGCCTCCAGCACGGTGTCCTTCACGCTGTCCACCAGGTCCACGAAGGACAGCTCGGGTTCGACCTGGCTGCGCAGCACCAGCGTGTTGACGAAGAAGCCGAGGACGTTCTCCAGCTCGGCATGGTCCCGCCCGGCGGTCGCCGTCGCGACCGCCACGTCCGTCGACCCGGACCACCGGGAGAGCACCACCTGGACCGCGGCCGTCAGCGCCATGAAGAGCGTGGCGCCCCGCTTGCGGCACATGCGGCGCAGCCGGTGTCCCAGCTCGACCGGCAGCTCCATCCGGACCGAGTCGCCGGGCCAGGTGCGGGTCGCCGGGCGCGGCCGGTCGGTCGGCAGCTCCAGCGGTGCCAACCCGGCGAGCCGCTCCCGCCAGTACTCGATGTCCGCCGCGACCGCCTCGTCGCCGGCCCGCGCCTGCTGCCACGCGGCGAAGTCGGCGTACTGCACCGGCATCGCGGGCAGCCGCGCCGGTACCCCGGCGACCTCCTCGTCGTAGAGCGCCGTCATCTCGCGGATCAGCACGCCGGTGCCCCACCGGTCGATGACGACGTGGTGCAGCGACAGCACGAGCAGGTGCTCCTCGGCCGCCAGCCGGTACGCGACCGGGCGCAGCAGCGGGCCGTCGCCCAGGTCGAACGGCTGGACCATCTCGGCCCGTACCCGCCGGTCCAGCTCTGCGTCGAGGTCGGGCGCGGCGGTGAGGTCGACGACGGGGACGCCCACCGGCTCGACCGCACCGATCACCTGTACGCCGCGGCCATCCACCGACACCAGCCGGGTCCGCAGCACCTCGTGCCGCTCGGTGAGCCGGGTCAACGCCCGGCCCAGCGCGGCGAGATCCAGCCGGCCGGTGACCCGCAGCCCCGCCGAAAGGTTGTACTCGGTGCTGTCCGGCTCGAACTCGTTCAGGAACCACAGCCGCTGCTGGGCGAAGGAGAGCGGCATGTGCGGCTCGCGCGGCACCGGCCGGATGGTGTCCGACTCCACGGGGCCGCCGAGGCTTTCCACGTACGCGGCCAGCTCGGCCACCGTAGGCCGGTCGAACATCAGCCGAGGGAACAGCTCGACGCCCAACTCCTCGCGGGCCCGGGCGAGCACCTGGATGCTGCGCAGCGAGTCGCCGCCGAGCTGGAAGAAGTTGTCCCGTACACCGACCTCGGGCAGGTTGAGCACGTCCGCCCAGATGGCGGCCAAGGCGTGCTCCAGCGGGGTGGCCGGCGCCACGAACTCGGCACCGGAATCGACCGCCTCGGCCGGCGCCGGCAGCGCGCGCCGGTCCACCTTCCCGTTCGGAGTCAGCGGCATCCGGTCCAGGGACACGAAGAGCGGTGGCACCATGTACTCCGGCAGCCTGCGGCCGAGGAACGCGCGCACCTCGGCGACGTCCAGGCGGGCGCCCCCAGCGGGCACGACGTACGCCACCAGCTGCCGCTCGGTGATGCTGTCGCCACGCGCGATCACGACGGCGTGCGCGACCGCGGGGTGCTCGGCGAGAGCGACCTCGATCTCCCCGAGCTCGATCCGGAAGCCACGGACCTTGACCTGGTCGTCGGCCCGGCCCACGAACTCCAGCTGGCCGTCGTCCCTCGACCGCACGAGGTCTCCGGTGCGGTACATGCGGCCGCCGTCCTGTGGCCGCACCGTGTCCGGCACGAACCGCTCCTCGGTGAGATCGGGGCGGTTGAGGTATCCCTTGGCCACACCGCTGCCGGCGACGTACAGCTCGCCGACCACTCCGGCGGGCACCGGCTGGCCGGCGGCGTCGAGCACGTACACCCTCGTGTTGACGACCGGCGCGCCGATCGGTGCGTGGCCGTCGGCGGCGAGCGGCGGGCTCATCGTCGCGCAGACGGTGGTCTCCGTCGGCCCGTAGGCGTTGACCATCCGGCGGCCGGCGGACCACCGTGTGGCCAGGTCCGGCGGGCACGCCTCCCCGGCGACGACGAGTACCCGCACCGAGGCGAGCCCGCCGGCGGGCACGACCGCCAGCGCGGACGGCGGCAGCGTCAGGTGGGTGACCTCATGCTCGGCGGCCAGCTCGACCAGGGGCGCGCCGGGCTGGAGCCGGTCCGTCGGCGCCACCACGAGCGTGCCGCCGGTCAGCAGCGCCATGCACAGCTCCCACACCGAGGCGTCGAAGCTCAGCGGGGCGAACTGGAGCACTCGGCTGCCGGGCCCGGCCTCCAGCCGTTCCTCGTGCGTGCGGACCAGGCTGGCGATGCCCCCGTGGCTGACCACGACGCCCTTCGGCCGGCCGGTGGACCCGGAGGTGTAGATGACGTAGGCGGGAGCGTCAAGCGGACGCGGGCCGGGCACGTCGCCTTCCGGCAGCCGCGCCAGGTTGGCCCGGACGACCTCGTCGTCCAGCGCGACCGCTGCGACGCCCGCCGGGAGCACGCCGGCGCCGTCCACTGTGGTCAGTACGAGTGCCGGTGCCGCGTCGCCGAGCACGAAGGCGATCCGGTCGGCGGGGTTGGTGACGTCCAACGGCAGGAAGGCGGCGCCGGACTTGACGATCGCGAGCATCGCGACGACGGCCTCGACCGAGCGGGGCAGTGCGACCGCGACGATGTCCGTCGCCCCCACTCCCCGGGCGGCCAGCGCACTGGCCAACTGGTTGGCCCGGCCGTTCAGCTCGGCGTATGTGAGAACGATGCCCTCGTACCGGACGGCGGGCGCGTCCGGGTCCCGCCGGACCTGCTCCTCGAAGAGGTCCGCGATCCCCGCCAGCGGCACGGCCGTGGCGTTCTCGTTGAACGCGAAGAGCAGCCGCTCCCGCTCCTCGTCGGCGACCGGCGGAAGCGTCGAGAGTGGACGGTCGAGGTCGGCGGCGACGGTCGCGAGCAGCACGCCGAGGTGACCGGCGATCCGCTGAGCGGCGTCCGCGCCGATCCGCCCCGGACGGTGGGAGAGGCTGACGGCCAGCCCCTGACCGGCAGGCCTGACGGAGGCGACGAGGGCCGTGCCGGCCGGCGCCGCGTCCGGTGCCACCTCCCCCTCGGCGGCCACCGCCGGGATCGACGGTGGGTCGCCCTCCCAGCCGTCGACCATCGCCGCCAGCGAGTCGAACTCCCGTCCCTTTGCCGCATCCATGCCGTCGCCGACCCGCCCGAGCAGGGCCCCGAACGTCTCGTCACCGGTCGCCGCGCAGCGCAGCGGTACGACTCCATCCCCAGTGGACACCAGAACGGCGGCATCGTCCTGCCCGCCGTACCGGGACAGGAGCGTCCACACCGCTGCGGCCAGCAGCCCGACCGGGCGCACTCCGGCCTCGCGGCTGGCCCGGACCAGCCGCCGGCCTCGCGCCGCCGACAACTTCACGCGCAACTGCCGCCACTCGGTGGCTGGAGCGCCCGGCTCGACGCCGCCGGTGGGCATCGTCAGGACCGGCAGGCCCTCCAGATGTTCGCGCCAGTGCGCGGCGGCGTCCCGGGCCTCCGCCGCCACCTTCGCTGGGACCGAGTTGCTCGACCGTCCAACGTGCGGCACGGGAACCTCCGAAGGTCGTAGGTTTGTGGACCGGCGCCGGTGCGGCGCGCCAAATCCGCGCCTTCCCTTTCGGGAAGGCACGGACGGGATACGGGCGGCTCCACGATGGAGCGTCCTCAGCTTCGCCGCCGGGCGCGGGCGGCCGCCACGCCTTTCAGGCGTAGCGAAACATGGCCGGTTTCACGCGGGGCGAGGCAGGGGAGACCACGACGGGCACGGGTACGGGCTCAGCGCCAGTCGATGTCGACGTACATGTGCCGGTAGCCCTGCACCAGGTTGGAGCGCATCGCGACCGGCGGCGCGGGCAGCCGCACCGCACCGCACCGCTCGGCGAGCACGGACAGCAGGCTGCGCAGCTCGATCCTGGCCAGTGCCGCGCCGAGACACACGTGTGGGCCGTACCCGAAACCGAGGTGCCGGTTGGGGCGCCGGTCCGGGCGGAACTCGCCCGGCGCGTCGAAGATCCGGGCGTCCCGGTTGGCCGCGGAGAGCCACGCGACGACCGGTGCACCGCTCTCGATCACCTGGTCCTGGATGGTCACGGTCTCGGTGGCGACCCGGAGCACGTGCATGGCCGGCGAGGTCCAGCGGATCACCTCTTCGACCGCGGCGGGCAGCCCGTCGGGGTCGTCCCGCAGCCGGTCGAGCAGGCCGGGCCTGGTGCTGAGCGCGGCGAAGCAGCCGGCGATCGAGTGCCGCGTGGTCTCGTTGCCGCCGATCAGCACGTTGTCGCAGTTCATCACGGCGTCCTGCGTGGACAGACCGGACTCCGCGAGCATGGCGCTGACGAGGTCGTCACCGGGGCGGCGGCGGCGCAGGCTCACCAACTCGTGGAAGTAGAACAGGATCTCGGTGTGCGCCTCGGCCGGCGTCATCTTGCCGAACGCGCTGTCGGCGCCGCCGAAGGCGTGGCTGGTCAGCTCGATCAGCCGGGCCCGGTCGCTCTCCGGCACGTCGAGGATCTCGCACACCACCGCCGCCGGCAGGGCCGGTGCCAGGTCTGCGGCGACATCGCACTCGACGTCGTAGCGCAGTTCGCCGACCAGCTCGCGGGTCTCCTTGGCCACGAACGCCTCCAGCGAGGCCGCGTTCGCACGGGACAGGAAGGGGCCGATGAGCGAGCGCAGCACGCTGTGCCGGTCGCCGTCGCTGACCACGATCATCTGGCCGCCGGCACGGTCAGGGTGCTCCGCGTCGAAGCCGATCATCATGCCGTACTCGGAGGTGAACGGGCCGGTGGGCGCGAGTACCCGACGGCAGTCCTGGTGCGAGAAGACCGACCAGAAGCCGCCCGGCGAGGTGCCCGGTTCGCTCCAGACGACCGCGTCGCGGGCCACGAGGTCGGCCCACATCGCGTACCGGTCGGTATTGGTGTAGAGGTCGGCGTCGCCGAGGTCGCGCGGCGTCACCGCCGTCACGCTCCACTCCAGGTCAGCTCCGCACGGATGGCCCTGCCAGCCTCCTCAGTGGAGAGTGAGCCGCCGAGGTCCGGCGTGCAGCGGCCGGCGGCGACGGTCGAGGCGACCGCCTGCTCCACCGCGGTGGCCGCGTCTCCGTACCCCTGACTGCGCAACAGCAGCGCGGCGCTCAGGATCGCGCCGACCGGGTTGGCCACGCCCTGCCCGGCGATGTCCGGCGCGCTGCCGTGCACCGGCTCGAAGAGCCCGAACCCGGTGTCCGGGTTGAGGTTGGCCGACGCCGCCACGCCCATGCCGCCGACGAGCTGCGCGGTCAGGTCGCTGAGGATGTCGCCGTACGAGTTGTTCGTGACGATCACGTCGAACTCGGACGGGTCGGCGACGAGCCGCATCGCGGCCGCGTCGACGTAGAGGTGCGAGGTGGCGAGCCGCGCGCCGGCCTTCGCCGTCGCCTCGCTCCAGCAGCGGCGCCACAGCTGGCCGCCGTGCTTGACCGCGTTGGACTTGTCCACCATGCAGACCGCCCGTCGGGCGACGCGGAAGGCGTAGTCGATGACCCGGGACACGCCCAGCCGCGTGTTGACCTCCTGGTCCATCGCGACCTCGTCCGGCGTGCCGCGACGCAGCACGCCGCCGACGCCGACGTACAGCCCTTCGGTGTTCTCCCGGACCACCACGAGGTCGACGTTTCGCCGGTCCGGGTCGCGCAGCGGGCTCAGCCGCTCGTGCAGCAGCAGCGCCGGCCGGTGGTTGACGTACAGGTCGAGTTCCAGCCGCAGCCGCAGCAGCACCTGCCGGGCGTACTCGACGCTGGTGACCCTCGGGTCGCCGACCGCTCCGAAGAGGACGCAGTCGCTCGCGCGTACCCGCTCGAAGTCGTCGTCCGTCATCGCCACGCCAGCGGTCAGCCACCGGCCCGCGTTGACGTGGTCCAGGTGGTCGAACTTGAGGTCCAGCCGCAGCGCCTCCAGGGTCGCCACCGCTTCCCTGGTGACCTCCGGACCGACACCGTCGCCGGGGATGACCGCAACCGACTTCACAACCCTCTCCCTCCGGTACCGTACGCTCAACCCTCCAATGAGGACGGTGTCGCTCAGATCAGCTGCTGGAGCCGCTGGTCGACGGCGTCGAGCGTTTCGAGCGCGCGGTTGAACGCGATCCGTACGAGGTGCTCGCCGCCGGATCCGGTGAAGAACAGCGATCCGGGCACGATGAAGACCCGCCGCTGGTCCATGAGCTGCCGCACGTACGCCGTGGAGTCCATCTCGGTCGTCCCACGGATGTCGGCCACGACGTAGCAGCCGCCCTCCGGCGGCATGCAGTCCATGCCGAACCGGCGGAAGATGTCGACCGTGCGGTCCCGCCGTTTTTCCAGCCCGGCCTGGGCGCTCCACCGCGTGCGGTCGAAGACCCCGGCGCGGGCGACCGAGCGCTGTAGCGGCCGCGCGGCACCACCGCTCGTCACGATGTGCACCTGGCGGAGCACGGCCGTGCGCGCCGCCTCGGCCCGCAGGTATCCGAGCCGCCAGCCGCTCAGCGCGTGGCTCTTGGAGAGCCCGCCCACGACGATGCTGCGCGACCGGGTCTCCGGCAGGTCGGCGGCGGAGACGTGGCGGCGGCCGTCGAAGACGAACTCGGCGTAGATCTCGTCCGAGACGATGGTGACGTCCCACCGCTCGCACAGCTCCCCGATCTCCCGCATTTCCTGCTCGCTGAGCACTCGCCCCGTGGGGTTGGCCGGCGTGTTGAGCACGATGGCGCGGGTCCTCGGACCGAACGCGGCGGCCAGCTCCGCCGAGTCGTACCGCCAGTGCGGCGGCCGGGTGCGGACGACCCGCGGCTGACCGCCGGCCAGCCTGATCGCGGTCAGGAAGTTTTCGTAGCAGGGTTCAAAAACGATCACCTCGTCGCCGGGGTCGACGGTGGTGAGCAGGGCGAGGCAGAGGCCCTCGGTGGCACCGACGGTGATGGTGACCTCGGTCGCCGGGTCGGCCGGCGTGCGGAACCAGCTCGCGATCTGCGTGCGAAGCTCGAGGTCGCCGTCCGGATGGCCGTACTGGTGGTGCTCGTCGCGCATGACCGGCACGGTCTGCTCGACGATGGCTGCCGGAGGTGCCGGCCAGGTCGGTGTCCCGGTAGCCAGGTCGATGGTGCCACTCGGCACACCGGCGCCGACCAACTTCGTGAGGCCGCCCGTGGCGAGCAGGCTGGCCCGCTCGGCGAAGGGCTTCCGGCTGGCACCCGACTCCGCGCTCCGTACAGTGCTCGAACCCGCACTGGTCGTCGTCATCCTGTCCCTTCCTGGCCGTCAACGGCTGACAATGAGCCTCACACCGCACCGAGGTGGGTCCAATGCCTTTCAGCGCACGCCGAAAGGTCCACCCCCGGACGCGGACTGTCTACGGTGGCCAGTCACATCGGATCGTCGGCGGTCCAGCCGTTGAGCAGCGCGAGACCAAGCGGCGTCGGCATGTGCAGCACCGAGTTGCGGTTACGGCGCGTGGTGATGAGCCCGGCCTGACGCAGAACGGTCGTGTGCTGGCTGGCGCCGGCCGAGGAGATGCCGAGCCGCTGCGCCAGTTCGCCGGTGGTGGCGCTGTTGGTCAGCTCCTGGAGCACCGCGGCCCGGGTCCGGCCGATCAGCGCCGCCAGCGCCTGGCTGCTGGTGTCCGGCTCGCGCCAGAGCAGCGGTGCGGTCTCCGGGGCCGGCGGGGCGGGAAAGACGAGTGCGGGGCGGCCGGAGCCGAGCTGCGCCGCGATGAATACGGTCTGGCCGGCCAGGAAGACCGACGGGATCAGCACCAGCCCGCGTCCGTCCAGGTGGAACTCGCCGTGCTCCTTGCCCGGTATCTCCAGCACGGGCGGCTTCCAGATCGCCCTCGGATGGAGGCTGACCAGCAGCGACTCCACACCACCGGTGACGACGAGCCGGCCCCGCATGGTCCGCTCCGCTTCGAGGTACGAGACGAGCCGGTCCCAGTACGGCGCGACCGCGATCCGGCAGAACGCGTGCACCGCGTTGGTCAGCTCCTCCTGCCGGAGCCCGCCGACGTTGGGCCGGGCATCCTGATCGAGCAGCCAGAGCAGGTCAGGCACCGGACGGAGCCGCTTCGGCAGCCCCCAGGGTGACGCCAGGGTCCCGCTGAGTTGTTTGCGTACGCGTTGTTGCCAATGCCGGAAGGAACCGTTGCCACGCCGGTCGAGCAGGTCCAGAGCGAATATCGTTTCCGAAACCAGTCCCAGCGTGGTCATCACCCGAATCCGGGCAAGGTCCTCCACTGTGAAGTGAATCCGTTGCATTACATCCCCCGTGTCCAAGCAGCCTTTTATCTCATCGAGCTTCCGCCAGCACAGACCTGGTCTCGGCGCGTCGTCCGCGCCGCCGCCACGTCCACCGCGCCGCGCGGGCCGGTTGAATTACCGCGCCTCGGGGCGATTCGGCCAGACATGGACCGGGTATCCACAAACGGCATCCCGCTTGGGTCGCCGTGGCCTTGCGACACGACCAGGTCATATGGTCAAGCGTCAATGAGCCAGCGCACCTCCACAGTGGTAGGGCGGCCGGGCGCTCCCGGTCGCGTGATCATTCCTTCGCGTGCTACGTCGCCGCCACCACTCCGGGATGTGCGCCTCCGTCACGGTGCCCGCGACCAGACGCGGCAGACCGAGCCGCGCCGGTGCCTGCCGTGATCCCCTCGATGCGCCTTGCGATGCGTCCGCTGATCTGGAGGGCGCCAACCCTGCCAGTCAGGTCACGCAGGAATTTACCCGAGTGAGGGCGTTCCAATGTGTCCCGACGGTGGACGGTAAAATAGTCCCCCGCGTTCACGGCCAACCGGGCCGAGAATCCGGCGGTTTCGGTCAGCTTCAGGGCGCCGTCATCATCCACATAGACTCGAAACGTCGTGCGCCCGTTGGCGTACTCGCCGGGATAGCCGCTCGACCGGTCGACCGGCAACTCGGCCGGAGTGGGTCGGTCGCCCTCGGCCAGACCGCTCGGGAAGCCGGACTCCACAAGGCCGCCGGCCAGATCCTCCCAGAGGTCCGAACCGCTCGTGGCGTTGGCTACGAAGCCGACGGCGGTCGATGTATCCGGATGCCAGCGAAGGTTACACACGACCCCGTCCAGGGTGCCGTCGTGGCCGACCCAGCCGCCGCCGTAGAGCGCCACGCCAAGGCCCCAACCGGCGGCGAGCCCGACCGGCTGCGCCGGGCCGACCGGCTCGCGCATCTCGCTCGCGGTCGCCGGGCTCAGCAGCGCGCGCTGCCGGACGCCGAGGTGCAGCTGGGCGAGCGCCACCAGGTCCGCGGCCGAACCGGCGAGACCGCCGGCCGGCGCCCAGGTCGTCGGCAGCTCCACCTCGACGGGCCAGGCCCGGCCGGCGGAGACGGCGTGACCGGCGACCATGCCGCGGCGGGTGGCGCCGTCGGTCAGGCAGCCGAGGCCGAGGCCCAGCGGCCGGCTCAGGAAGGACTCGACGGCCGGCCACCAGCCGTAGCCGGTGACCTGCTCGACGCAGCGTCCGGCCACGACGTAGCCGGTATTCGAGTACGAGAATGCCGCGCCGGGCGGGCACACACCGGACACGTCCCGACAACTGACCACATAGGACCGCAGCGACGACTCGGTCGAGTCGTCGACCCCGTGGTCGGCCACCGCGCCGGACGTGTGGCTGAGCACCTGACGCAGCGTCACCTGGCGCCAGTCCGGCGAACCATCCCGAAGTTCGGGCACGTATTCGGCCACGGGCGCGTCGAGTTCGAGGTCACCGTCCGATACCAATTGCATCACCACTGTGGCGGTGAACGCTTTGGTCACCGATCCGAAGGGAAACCGCGAATTCGGTCTCACTTCGCGGGACGTGTCGACCCGCTCGACGCCGGCGCAGGCCGCTGCGAGCTTCTCCTCGTGGTAGACCACGAGCTGCGCGCCCGGCACATCGTATCGACGTATTGCCGCCGCCAGCATTTCGCGCGGAGCAGCTAGATCCACCACCCCGTGGAATCCTCTCTTCGGGTGAAAGGATTGTGACATCGATTGACGATCAAAGTTTTGCGTGTCAGGCACGAATGAGACAACCTCGTTAAGCCGTACCTGAATTGTCCAGGTCAGGAAAGAGCGACGGCCGGCCCCGGGGGAGAAGCCGACCGCCGCCTTTTCGCCCGGACGCTACGCCGTGCTCGCGCTGGAGAAGCTTCCCCGATGCACCTCGGGGAGCCAGCGCCTGCGCTCCTTCTCGTACGCCGCGATCGCCGGCTCCCGCTGCAACGTCACGTCGATGTCGTCGTATCCGTTGAGCAACAACCAGCGCTCCCGGCGACCGATCGTGAAGGCCCAGGACAGGGTGCCGGCGCGGACCTGGCAGGCCACCAGGTCCACGCTGATCTCGGCCGCCGGGTCCGCCTCCACGAGGTCACGCAGCGTCGTCACGGCCGCCTCGGGCAGCTCCACGGGGAGCAGCGCGTTCTTGAGCGCGTTGCGCTGGAAGATGTCGCCGAAGCTGCTGGCCACGACCGCCCGCACGCCCCAGTCGCGCAGCGCCCACACCGCGTGCTCGCGGGAACTGCCGGTGCCGAAGTTGTGCGCGGCGACCAGCACCGAGGCGCCTTCGCGGTCGGGCTGGTTGAAGACGAAGTCCGCCTCGGTACGCCAGTGCGCGAACAGCGCGTCGGCATAGCCCGACTTGGTCAGTCGCTTGCAGAACTCCGCCGGGATGATCTGGTCGGTGTCCACGTCGTTGCGGTGCAGGGGCAGTCCCCGCCCGGTGTGGATGCTGACAGGGTCCATCAGTCTCGCCTCGCCTACAGGTCGGCCGGCGCGGCCAGCCGGCCCACCACGGCGGTGGCGGCGGCGACGGCGGGCGACACCAGGTGGGTACGCGCCCGGGTGCCCTGGCGTCCCTCGTAGTTGCGGTTCGACGTGGACGCGACCCGGTCCGCACCCTGGATCCGGTCGGCGTTGATGCCCATGCACATCGAGCAGCCGGAGAGCCGCCACTCGGCACCGGCGGTGATGAAGACCTCGTGCAGGCCCTCCTCCTCCGCCTGCCGGCGCACCTCCATCGAGCCCGGCACCACCAGCATGCGCAGGTCCGAGGAGACCTGGCGGCCGCGCAGCACACCGGCGGCCGCGCGCAGGTCCTCGATCCGGCCGTTGGTGCACGAGCCAAGGAACACGGTGTCGATTTTCAGGTCCCGCATCCGCGCGTTCGGCTCCAGCGCCATGTAGTCCAGCGCCCGCTTGGCGGCGGCACGCTCAACCGGGTCGGCGAACACCTCGGGGTCGGGCACCACGTCGCCGAGGGGAACCGCCTGCCCGGGATTGGTGCCCCAGGTGACGAACGGCGTCAGCTCCGACACGTCGATCTCGACCGTCCGGGCGAACGTGGCGGACTCGTCGGTACGCAGGGTCCGCCACCACTCCACGGCCGCGTCCCACACGAGGCCGGACGGCGCTCCCGGGCGGCCCCGCAGGTACTCCATGGTGGTGTCGTCCGGCGCGATCAGCCCGGCCCGCGCGCCCGCCTCGATGCTCATGTTGCACATCGTCATGCGGCCTTCCATCGTCAGCTCCTCGACCGGCCCGCCCTGGTACTCCAGGACGTGCCCGTGGGCGCCGTTGGCGCCGATCTTGGCGATCAGCGCGAGGATCATGTCCTTGGCCGTGACGTCGGCGGGCGTCCTGCCGGTGAACCTGGCCAGGAAGCTGCGCGGGCGCTCCAGCGCCAGCGACTGGGTGGCCAGCACGTGCTCGACATCGCTGGTACCGACGCCGAAGGCCAGCGCGCCGAAGGCGCCGTGTGTGGAAGTGTGGCTGTCTCCGCAGACGACCGTCATGCCGGGCTGCACCAAACCGAGTTCCGGCGCGACGACGTGCACGATGCCCTGGCGCCGCTCACCGAGCGCGAAGTGCTCGATGCCGTGCTCGGCGCAGTTTGCCCGCAGTTGCTCGATCTGGGCCCGGCCGAGCCGGTCGCGCAGGACCAGGCCGTCGGTCGGCACGTTGTGGTCGTCCATGGCGAGCGTCAACTCGGGTCGGCGCACCTTGCGGCCGGCGAGCTTGAGGCCGTGGAACGCCTGCGGCGAACTCGCCTCGTGGATCAGGTGGAGGTCGACGAACATCAGATCGGGGCCGTCGTCCTCGTGGTGGACGACGTGCTCGTCCCAGATCTTGTCGACCAGCGTCCGCGGCTCGCCCATCAGACTCTGGCCTCCAGCGCGGCGTCCGCCCGGTCGTCGCCTTCCCGCTTCACCATCTCGAGGATGATCTGGCCCAGCTCGGCCATCGAGACACACTCGCCGTTGGTGCGGTTGGCCACGTACCGCTCGTAGACGTCGGTCAGCAGGCCCTCTTCCGCCTGCACGCCGACCTGCTCGCACACGTACCGCACCACGTTGCGCCCGGAGTGCCGGCCGACGAGGATGGCCCGCTCGCGACCGAACACGTGCGGCTCGATCTGCTCGTACGTGATCGGGTGGCGCAGCATGCCGGCCTGGTGGATCCCGGCCTGCGTCGCGAAGGCGTTGTCCCCGAAAATCGCCTTGTTGCGCGGCGGCACCAGGCCGATCGACCCGCACAGCAGCCGAAACGCCTCGTACAGCCCTTCCGTCTTCAGGTCGCAGGTGATGCCGAGTTCTTGTCCCTTGTAGACGAAGACGGCGGCGAGCTCCTCCAGCGGCGTGTTGCCCGCCCGCTCGCCGATTCCGGCCAGGGTCGCCTGCACCTCGTCCGCGCCCGCCTCGATGCCGGCGAGCGCGTTGGCCAGCGAGAGTCCCAGGTCGTCGTGGCAGTGGGTCGACACGTTGACCGAGCTGGGCACCCAGTCGCGGACCCGGGCCACCAGGTCACCGAACTCGGACGGGACCATCCAGCCGGTCGTGTCGGCCAGCGCGACCGTGGTCGCGCCCTCCTCCAGGGAGGCGTCGATCAGCGGGCGCAGCAACTCGGCCGAGCCGCGGCTGGCGTCCTCGATGCCGAGGGTGATCTTCGTGAAGCCGAGAGACCGGGCGTAGCGGAAGCTGTCCACGATCTCCTTGACGCCATCAGCCCGCGATATCCCCCGCTTGTGTTCGAGGTGGATGTCACTACCGGTGGCCATGATCTGCATATGGTGGTTTTCCACACCGCCGGCCTCGGCGGCGAGCCGGATGTCGTCCCGCACCGCGCGGTTGAGCGTCGCGAACTCGGCGGTCGTCAGAGCCTGTGAGATAAGCCGCGTGGCCTCGAAGTCACTCGGCGAGGAACTCGGGAAACCGGTCTCGATGACATTGACGCCGAGCGCCTCGATGGCCAACGCCAGCGCCAGTTTCTGGTCCGGCCGCATGGCGTTTCCCGGTGCCTGCTCGCCGTCTCGCAGCGTCGTATCGAAAACTGATATCCGGCGTGGCCCTGAACCTTCCTCTACGACCATGACCTGAGTCTCCATTCATGTCGGGCAGCACATCAGCGCCGTGGAGACGACCATTCCACCGGCCGCTCGCGGCTCACAACGCCTTTAAGCCGACCCTGAAACCGCGACAAACCCATGACGAAATCGCAGGTCCGCGAGCATGTGTACGTCCAAAATAGACAACGCACCGCCGGTCGCCGGGGCGGCCACGGTCGGTGGTCGCGCGACCTCCGTGCGCCAGTCCGGTCGCCCAACCACCAGCCCGTCGACGACCTCGGCTCGCTGGGCATGCTCGTACTGCCGCTCGCGTTCGGCCTGGTGGAACGGCGCTGGCCCGCGACCGGGACGCCGCTCTCGCCCGGTTGCCAGCCGGCCCACCACGGCGGGGTCCGCTCCGGCTTCCAGCGCCGCCCGGTCGCGGGCCAGCTTCGCGTCACACTCGGCCACGCTCGGTCCAGCCGGTGCCGGTAGAACAGGCAACCGGCCTCGCCGCGGCTACCGGTTGTGTGGGCGTGCCTTGTACGCCCCCGGTACTCCGTCGCCGTCGCCGTCCCGCGCCTCCGGTAGCTGTCATCCGGCGGTAGTGGGCGTTGCGCGCGCAGCACGAGTGACGCCAGTACCGCGGCCAGCAGCGATCCGAGCAAGACTCCGATCTTGCTGTGGTCGCTGCGGGCGCTGCCCGCGCCGAAGGCGAGTTCGCTGATCAGCAGCGACACGGTGAAGCCCATCCCGGCCCGGATGGCCAGGCCGAGCACGTCCCACCAGCTGAGGCCGCCGCCGAGCCACGCACCGGCGAACCGCCGCATCAGCCAGATCGCGCCGATCATGTTGACCGTGCGTTGGCGCCGCTAATGCGGCTGCGATCGAGGCCAGCCCTCGCCAGAAGCCCTCAGATCTCCCACAACGAAGCGAAGAAACGACAAGGGAACGCCGGGGTCGTCGCGCCTACGCCGCCCTCTATTGCCGAATTGAGGTGCGGTCAGTGTGTTGGGGTCGCCCAGACCGGCTGCTGGGGCTCGTCGTTGTGCACGATGATGTCGGCGTGATCGGTCGGGCGGACCGTAGCGAAGTAGAACTGTTGGGAGGGGATGTAGCGCTCGCGCCAGCGCCGTTCGACTTCGGCCCGAGATGACACGCGGCGCTCTCGGATCACGGCACGGTCCACGGTCTTCTCGAGCGTGGTCGACACGAAGATGCGCAGGTCCCATCGATCGATCAGTTCCGGGCGCATGAGGAAGACGCCGTCGAAGACCAGCACGGCGTCTGCGGAGGCAGTCGTGACGGGCGGGGACAGCGCGGTATCCGCGGTGCGGTCGTAGACCGCGTGTTGGAAGCGTCGGTCTCCGCCCGGGCCGAGTGGATCGAGCAGGACCCGGTTCAGCGCGTCGTAGTCGTGGGTGTCGAAGTAGCAGCCTTCGGCCGAGTACTCGCCACGCGGGTAGCGCTGTGCCCGAGGGAAGAGGAAATCGTCGATTGTCGCGCGGATGACGTCGCGGCCCTGTGCGCGCAAGACGGCGGCCAACTCGTCGGCGAGCGTGGTTTTGCCCGCGGCGGGCGGTCCGTCGACGGCAACCCGCGTCGGGTGTGTGACTGTGACGGACCCGACCGCCTCAGCCAGACGGCCGAGCATCTCGTCGCGGCTGCCTTGGTCCACGTCCTACCCCCTCCTACCCGCTCGCCCGACACCTGCGGAAACCCGATTACCGTTTCCTGGACCCGCGTTCCTTCTGAAAGTCTGCGCCCTACTCCGGCACGGTTGCTGCGCATTGTGGCCAGCCCCGTCCAGTGTCGGGTCGGGAAGCTGCAACGCTCAAAGAAGTCGATCAAGGAGATCGGGACCCGGAAAGCTTCTTCGGACCAGGTCTCCTTGATCGACCGGCGGAAGTATCGACAGGGTGTGCTAGGGGAGCGCGGCCCGGAGCCTGGGCAGCGCTCCGTTGGCGACCGGGCGGCTGGTGTTCAAGGTGGCCTGGGTCTCGGCCATTGCCCGATTCGGTAGGCAATTGCGCCCGAAACAGGGCGATGACCTTCCGACGTCACCGTTGTAGGCGGTGCACCTCCACCACTTCTCGTAGAAGGCGCTCCCCTCGCTGGTCACGATCAACTGGCAGTCGGTCGGGGTCAGCTTGGTCACCACGGCTTCGTAGGCGCGGATCTGGCTCTGCAGGACGAGATCGGTGCCGTTGATGAAGCCGGCCTGGGCGCGGGCCGCGAGAACGATGGCGAAGATCGGGCCGATGACGAAGCCGATCTTGTCGACCGCTTGCGGGCTCTGCACCGCGCCCGCGAAAGCGCTGGCCTGGGTGGCGCAGCTGGTGGCGTTCTGGGCCCACGCCCGCAGCGTGTACTCGTCCATGAAGTCGATATTGAGGAACTCGATGGTGTGGGCTTCGAGGCACGCTTCCACCTCGGCGGCGGCGATGGCGTCGATCTGGGCGATGATCTCGGTCTTGCTCTGTTCGATGGCCGCCTTGATCTCGGCGATCGCCGCTTGAAGGCCACCGCCGCCCCCGCCGCCGCTGAACAGGTAGCCGGCCACGGCGATGCCCAGACTGACCCAGTCGACGGCGAACACCTGAGCGGTCGCCGTTGCGGGCGCGCGCCTGGTTTCGGCGGCCTGGGCCGGCACCCCGGCGCCCGCTACCGCGATCGACACTGCCAGGCTGGCGGCGGCGAGGCCGGTCAACAGTCTTGCTCTCACTGCACGCCTCCTACGGCTGCTTCAACGTGGGCAGGATCGTCTTGGCCACTTTCCAGCTGGAGTTGACCGCCGCCGCGATCTTGAGGTCGTCCACATTGACCGGCGGGTTGATCCATTGGCCGGTCACTTTGTTGAGAGTCTCCGTGGCGGTCGCAGTCTCACCGTTGGCCGCCGTACATTGCCAGGTCTTCGTGTACAAGTACGCGTCATTGTCGGTGAAGGTCACCTGGCACGCTGGCTCCAGCTTCTGCAGGATTGCCTCGTTGGCTTGGATGTAGCGCTGGCGGAGCAGGTTTCTGGACTCCGCGTTGTACCCGGCGTCCGTGGCAGCCACCTCCGCCATCGCATACTTCACGTTGAGGGCATGCCCGATGGCGTCGGCGGCCTTCTTGTCCTGGGTGGCGTCCAGCTCTCTCTTGTCGACCGACGCGGACGAGATGACCCTGCTGGCCAGGTTCCGCACCCACCGTGGGTCGTTGCGGAACTGCGCATAGTTGGTGAACTCAATGGTGAATGCGTCCATCTCGCCCAGCGCCCGGGCGGCGACGTGCCCGTCGATGTGGCTGATGACCTCGTTCCGGGCCTGCACGACCAGGCCGACCACCTCGCGGACCAGCGTCTCGATCTCACCCGCGGACAGACCGCCGCGGGCGATCCTCAGCGCGGTGAACGTCAGAGTGATGACTGGGCTGCTGATGTCGGCAGCCCTTGCCGGCTGAACGCTGCCGGGCACCGCGACCCCGACCGCCAACAGCGTCGCGATCAGGCCGCGTACCAGTCTTCGTCGCAAATTTGCTCCCTCCGTCCGGCTTACTGGTCCACGCGACCGACGAGACGACGCCGTCCCGCACGCGTGCGCGGACACCATTTGGCGATATCCGATGTCGGTCGACCGCCGTGCTCGAACCGTTCGAGCAGGACCGCCCGTGACGGCTGGGACGCCTTCCTCCCGAAACAAAGAACGCGCGCGGGGCCACCGACATTATTTCGACATACCGCGTGGCAGCACGTCAAGAGATCGGCTGGCGTCATCGCATTCAGACCAGAGATTGCGTCATTGCGCAGCCGATATTGCGTCATTGCGCAGGTCGCGATCGAGTACGTATTCAGCTTGAGAGTGGTGCGGGCATCCATGGGCCCGTGGTGAACAGGTCCTTGAGCACGGTAAGAGCGTCCATGCCGTGTTTGGCTGCGGTGTCCAGGTAGGACCGGACGGTGACGAACGCGGTCAGGCCGTGCGGGATGCGTCAGGTCGCGGAGATCTTCTGCTGCAGCTTGACCGGTCGTAGCGCCCGCTCGGCGGTGTTGTTCGTAAAGGGCATGGACAGGTCCACCACGAACCGCAAAATCATGGCACGGTGCGTGGCGAAGCGTTCGACGAGTTTGCCAGCGCGGGATAACTGACCGTTTCGGTCGGGTGGGTTCTCGGTCCGGCCATGGGCCAGGGCGCCGGCGTAGTAGGAGCGGCTGCGGGAGATCTCCTGCTCGGTGAGCGCATCACGGCCGGCGGCGATGGCCTGTTCGGTGGCCCGCTTGGCGATCAGCAGGGTGTTGGCCATCGCTTCGGCCCAACTCTGCCCGCCAGGGTCGGACTCGTGGATCCCTTTGAGATCGCGCAGCAGATGGGCGCAGCACCAGGCGTGTTGGGCGTCGGTCAGGTGCTGGTAGGCGGCGCGTAGCCGTCACGCACGATGGTGCCGGTGAAGTCGGGTAACACCCCACCGGCGTCCACGTCCGCCGCGCAGCGGCCCCCGACGTGGAACAAGGTGTACTGCTCGGTGCAGGCCACGTGCACGTAGCGCAGAGCGCCGGCCACCCGGGCTGGGGTCTGGTCGGCGTGCAACACCGGCTGCGCGTGTAGCAGTTGGCGCAGCCGGTCGACAACGGCTCCAACCTTGCGGCAGCCTCGACGAACACCGCGTGCACGAACCCGGTGGACACGTCCGCCCCGCCCAGGTCGCAAAGCAGCCGAGCGGCCCGGGCATACGGCAGGAACTGCGCCCCGCGGGCGTAGACGGCCGCGGCCTTGACCGTCGGCCCGTACTGGACCCGCCCGGACACCCCCGGCGGGGCATCCGCGACGGTCACCTGGCCGCAGCCGCAGGCCACCGCCACGACCTGATGCTCGGTGACCGTCATCCTCGGCTCGGGTAGTTCGAACACCTGCCGCCGCTGCCGGGCGTACTCCGCCGCCTGGGCAAGATCCGCCCCACAGGTGGCGTTGGCACACCGATCTGGCCGGTGCACCACCACATGGTCGGGATCGGGCACCATCTGCAACGTCGACCCGGGCGATCCCGGCTGCTTACCCCTCCCGCGCCCAGAACCCCCACCACGCTCACGCCTCGGCTTGGCCAAGCCATCTGACGATGGCGGACGTGACGAGTTGGTCGAGTTCAACCCCAACCGGCGCCGCAACTCGGCCACCTCGGTCTCAAGCTCCCCGACCCGAACGGTCAACCGCTCAATCGTCTTGGCCTGTAACACAACCAGCTCAGCAAGCTCCTCATAGGACGGACGCTGCCCAGCCGGCTCCACGCCCGGATCATGACAGACGATCAGCCCCAGACGGCGATGGCTCGCCGATCACCCAAGCTGAACACGTACGAACTACTGTCCGGCCAGCTCGGCCACGACTGGAGCGAGGACACCGGCGACGCCTGC
>NZ_JBHLUH010000055.1:0-3333 GCF_042433955.1 Phytohabitans kaempferiae
AACCGCGAACACCTCCGACAACACCTCAAACGTGCTCCACCCATCCAGCAGCAGGTGGTGAGAGGTGCGTATGACCCGTACGGTGTCGGCGGAGAGCTGGGCGATCGCCATCCGTGCCAGGGGCGCGGTGCGCAGGTCCATGCCGCGCGCACGGTCAGCTTCGAGGTAGGCCCGGGCCGCCTCTTCCTGCCCGGCCTCGGACAGGCCGGTCCAGTCGAGGTATTCCACCGGCACGACCACCCGCCGGTGCACCACCTGCACTGGCTCCGGCACACCCTCCCACACCATCGACGACCGCAACACCGGCGTACGATCCACCACCACCTGCCACGCCGCACCGAGGGCACGCGGGTCGCTTACGCCTTCGAGCACGAAGGACATCTGGTCGAGGTACACGCCGCCGTCCGGGTCGGCGAGACTGTGGAAGAGCATGCCGGCCTGCATCGGGGTGAGCCGGTACACGTCCTCGACGCCCCGACCGTCGCCCACGACCCGGTCCACCGCCGCCTGGTCCAAACCCGCGTACGGGAAGTCCGACGGCGTACAGCCGCCGACCCCGGGCTCCTGGCAGTGGGCGACGATCTGCCGCAGCGCGCCGGTCAGCTCGCCGGCCAGCCGCTGGATGGTGTCCTGACGGTGGATCTTCGTGTTGTAGAGCCAGATGAAGGAGAGCTGGCCGTCCTGGACGCTGCCGGCGACGTCGAGCAGGTACGGACGGGTGTCGTCGGGGCTGTGGTCGGCGGCGAGGCCGATCTCGCGGCCGCGGATGAGCTGGTGCCGGTCGGGCTCGGTGGGGGTGTCCCACTGGCCGAGGTAGTTGAAGCTGATCTGGGGCTGCCGGTGCCCGGTGAAGGCGTGGCCATGACCGTCCACAGGCGACAGGTAGCGGAGGGCGTCGTAGCCGAGGCCGCGGCTGGGCACCTGGCGCAGCTGGGTCTTTACCGAGCGGATCAGATCCCGCCAACCGGCCGGGTCGACCTGGTCCGCGAGGGCCTCGGCCGGGACGTCCAGGGCGAGGGGGAAGTGAGTGGTGAACCAGCCGACGGTGCGGGTCACATCCAGGTCGTCGAACAACTCTTCCCGGCCGTGGCCCTCCATACCCACCAGGAGCCGGCCTCGACCGGCCCACCGGCCGAGGACCCGCCCGAGCGCGCTGATCAGCACGTCGTTGATCTGCGTGCGGTAGACCGCCGGCACCTGCCGCAACAACGCGTCGGTCTCGTCCCGGTCGAGGCGGACCACGACCTCGGCGGTCGTGCCGGCCAGGTTCGCACCGTCGAGGTCGGTCGGCAGCGCGGCGGGCCAGTCGCCGACCCGCGACCAGTATTCGACCTCGCCGTCCAGCCCGCCGCCGGCGACGTGCTCCACCAGCCGCCCAGCCCACGCCTGGAACGAGGAGGTCTTGGCCGGCAGCGCCGCCGGCTTGCCGTTGGCAGCCTGCTCGTACGCCTCCGTCAGATCGGACAGCAGCACCCGCCAGGAGACACCGTCGACGACGAGGTGATGCACGACCAGGAACAGCGCCGGGTCACCACCACCGGTGAACAGAACCGCCCTGACCAACGGACCATCACCCAGGTCCAAGCCCGCCTGCGCCCGCCGGCCGACCTGCTCCATCCGCGCCCGCCGCTCGACCTCCGGCACCCCGGCCAGATCCACGACATCCAGGACCGACTCAGCCGACTCGACCCGCGCGTAGCTCGCCCGCCACCGCTCACCATCGCGCCGGAACCGGGTCCGCAGACCGTCGTGATGCTCCAGCAGCGCCGCCACCGCAGAGGACAGCGCGGCCGCGTCGACGTCGGGAGCCAGGTGCAGCAGGACCGACATGTTGTAGTACGACGGATCACGCTCGAACGTCTCGAAGAACCACTCCTGGATCGGCGTCAGCTCCGCCTCACCGACCACCGGATCGTCCACTGCGGCCGGCGCCTGATCGGCGAACGACAGTCCTTGTGCCAGGGCGGCGATGGTCTGCCGGACGAACAGGTCTTTGGATGTCAGCCGCAGTCCGGCGGCGCGCGCCCGGGATACGACCTGGATGGAGAGGATCGAGTCGCCACCGAGCTCGAAGAAGTTGTCCTCCACCCCCACCTGGTCGACGCCCAGCACGTCCTGCCACACCGAGACGAGAGCGTGCTCCACATCGGACCGGGGCGCCACGAACTCGGCGCCGGCACGGACGGTCGACACGTCCGGGACCGGCAGGGCCCGCCGGTCGACCTTCCCGCTCGGCGTCATCGGCAACCGGTCCAGCACCACCACGACCGCCGGCACCATGTAGTCCGGCAGCGCACCACTGACGAACCCACGCACATTGACGGCGTCGAGTTCCGCTCCCGGCACCGGCACCACGAACCCGGCCAGCCGGCGCCCGGGGCCGTCGTCGAAGGCCACCACCGCGGCCTCCGCGACCCCGGGAGCCCGCGACAGCGCCGCCTCCACCTCCCCCAACTCAACGCGGAAACCCCGGATCTTCACCTGCTCGTCGACGCGACCCAGGTACTCCAAGACGCCGTCCGGCGACCACCGCACCACGTCACCAGTCCGGTAGACCCGCTCACCCGGCAACCACGGCAACTCCACGAACCGCTCAGCCGTCAGAGCTTCCCGACCCCAATAACCCCGCGCCAGACCATCACCACCAACCAACAACTCCCCCGCCACACCGACCGGCACCAACGACAACCCACCATCGACCACATACACCCGGGTATTCGCCAACGGACGGCCGATCGGCACGGTGGCGTGGCCGTCGAGCGCCTCGGGAGTCGGACGGAACCAGGTCGCGTCGATCGTCATCTCGGTGCTGCCGTACGCGTTGACCACCGTCGTGTCGGCGGGGATCGAGGCGAGCAGGGCACGGCAGTCCTCGGCGCGCCAGCCCTCAGAACCGACCGAGAGCAGGTGCATGGTGGGAAAGGACGTGCCGCGCCGCTCCACCTCCTGCACGATCATGCGCAGCAGGGACGGCACGACCTCGAGCGCGGTGGCGTTGGTGCTCTCCATGAGGTCGAGCAGCGCCGGCGGGTCGGTCACGACGTCGGTCGGGACGATGATGAGGGTGCCGCCGAAGAACGCCGAGCGCAGCAGGTCGGCGAAGAAGAGGTCGACGGAGACGCTCGACACGGAGGCGAAGCGGAGCTTGCGTCCGGACAGGTCGTGGAGCCGGTCCCAGGCGTCGGCGATGTACCGCAGGTTGCGGTGTTCGATCATGACGCCTTTTGGTGTGCCGGTGGAGCCGGAGGTGTAGATGGTGTAGGCCAGGTCGTGGCTGGTGGTGTTGGTTGGTGGTGGGGTGGTGGGTTGTGTGTCGATCGCCTCGGTGTCGAG
>NZ_JBHLUH010000056.1:0-274212 GCF_042433955.1 Phytohabitans kaempferiae
GAACAACGCGTCCAAGGCGTCCTCATCACCCCCATCGACGACGCCAGCCAACGCCTCCGCCGCCTGCGCGACCGGGGCGTCCTCGTCGTGCTGCTCGACCGTCGCTCCCGGCAGGCCGACCTCTGCTCGGTGTCGGTGGACGACCGGCTCGGCGGCGAGCTCGCCATGCGCCACCTCCTCGAAAGCGGCCACCGCCGGATCGCCTTCGTCGGCGGACCCCACCGCCTCGAACAGGTACGCGACCGCTACGACGGCGCGATCCAGGCGATCGAGGACGCCGGGCTCACCGAGGAGCAGCACCTGCGCCGCTACGAAACGCCGGCGCCGACGGTCGCCGCCGGCCGCGACGCCGCCGCCCGCATCCTGGGGCAGCCGCGCGACTCCCGGGCCACGGCGGTGTTCTGCGCCAACGACCTGCTCGCGCTCGGCGTGCTCCAGGGCCTGACCCGCCAGCAGGTGCGGGTCCCCGAAGACATCGCGCTCGTCGGCTACGACGACATCGAGTTCGCCGCCGCGGCGGCCGTGCCGCTCTCCTCCGTCCGCCAGCCCCGCCAGCGGCTCGGCCAGACCGCCGCCGGGCTCCTGCTCGACGAGGCCAACAAGCCCGAGACCCACGAGCACCAGCAGGTCGTGTTCGAGCCCGAACTCGTCGTCCGGGAGTCCAGCCAGTTCATCCGTCCTTGACACGCGCGCAACGGCGCTCGTATGTTTGGGGCACATCTTTGAAACGGTTCATTCAGCGGCCGCCACAACGGCCGCCGGCCACCCCGGGAGTCGTTCACGTGCGACGCGTCTGCTTCATCCTTCGGGTCAAGCCGGACCGGCTGGCCGAGTACCGGGAGCGCCATGCCGCCGTCTGGCCGGAGATGCTGCGCGCCCTTCGCGACGCCGGCTGGCACGACTACTCCCTCTTCCTGCACGACGACGGCCTGCTCGTCGGCCACTTCCGCACCGAAGACCTCGCCGCGTCGCTGGCCGCGATGGAGCACACCGACGTCAACGCGCGCTGGCAGGCCGAGATGGCCCCGTTCTTCGAAGACCTCGGTGGCCGGCGGCCGGACGAGGGCTTCACCGTGCTCCCCGAAATCTTCCACCTGGAGACCCAACTGGAGGCTCTCGATGACTGACGCCGTACGTGCGGCCCTGCGGGCGCAGCGGATCGAGTTGCCGTCGTGGGCGTTCGGTAATTCGGGGACGCGGTTCAAGGTGTTCGCGCAGCGGGGGGTGCCGCGGACGCCGTACGAGAAGGTCGAGGACGCGGCGCAGGTGCATCGTTACACGGGGGTGGCGCCGACGGTGGCGTTGCACATTCCGTGGGACAAGGTCGATGACTACACGGATCTGGCCGCTTTCGCCGGGGAGTGTGGGGTCGGGTTGGGGACGATCAACGCGAATGTGTTCCAGGATGACGACTACATGCTTGGGTCGGTCACGAGCCCGGATCCGGTGGTGCGGCGTAAGGCCGTCGATCATTTGTTGGAGTGTGTGGAGATCGCGGCGGGGGTCGGGGTCCGGGATGTGAAGTTGTGGTTTTCCGATGGCACCAACTATCCGGGTCAGGACAGTATCCGGGCCCGGCAGGATCGGCTGGCCGAGGCGCTGCGGGAGACGTATGAGGCGTTGGGTGAGGGGCAGCGGCTGCTGTTGGAGTACAAGCTGTTCGAGCCGGCGTTCTACACGACGGATGTGCCGGACTGGGGCACCGCCTACGCGCACTGTCTGCGGCTGGGCCCGAAGGCGCAGGTGGTGATCGATACCGGCCATCACGCGCCGGGGACGAACATCGAGTTCATCGTGGCGTTCCTGCTGCGTGAGGGCAAGCTGGGGGCGTTCGATTTCAACTCCCGGTTTTACGCCGACGACGATCTGATGGTCGGTGCGGCCGACCCGTTCCAGCTGTTTCGGATCATGCATGAGATCGTGGTCGCGGACGCGTTGGCGCCGGAGGCGGGGATCGCGTTCATGCTCGACCAGTGCCACAACATCGAGCCGAAGATCCCGGCTCAGATCCGCTCGGTGATGAACGTGCAGGAGGCCACCGCCAAGGCGCTGCTGGTCGACCACCGGGCCCTGACCGAGGCGCAGCAGGCCGGTGACGTGCTCGGCGCGAACGCCGTGTTCATGGATGCCTACAACACCGACGTCCGTCCGCTGCTGGCCCAGGTGCGCCAGGAGATGGGGCTGGACCCCGACCCGGTCGCCGCCTACGCGAGATCGGGATACGCAGACAAGATCGTCGCCGACCGGGTCGGCGGCCAACAAGCCGGATGGGGAGCCTGAGTGTCCACCGTCGACGACCTGATCGGCCGATCGAACCGGCTCGGCGCCGACCGCCGCAACACCAACTACGCCGGCGGCAACACCTCCGCCAAGGGCACCGACACCGACCCGGTCACCGGGCAGCCGGTCGACCTGATGTGGGTCAAGGGCTCCGGCGGCGACCTCGGCACGCTGACACCGGCCGGGCTCGCGGTGCTGCGGCTCGACCGCCTGCGCGCGCTGGTCGACGTGTACCCCGGCGTGCAGCGTGAAGACGAGATGGTGGCCGCCTTCGACTACTGCCTGCACGGGCGGGGCGGCGCGGCTCCCTCCATCGACACCGCCATGCACGGGCTGGTCGAGGCGGCGCACGTCGACCACCTCCACCCCGACGCGGGCATCGCGTTCGCCACCGCCGCCGACGGCGAGGCGCTGACCAAGGAGTGCTTCGGCGACCGCGTGGTGTGGCTGCCCTGGCGGCGGCCCGGCTTCCAGCTCGGGCTCGACATCGCGGCGGTCAAGGCCGCCAACCCCCGCGCCATCGGCGTGATCCTCGGCGGCCACGGCATCACCGCGTGGGGCGCCACCAGCGAGGAGTGCGAGGCAAACTCGCTGGAGATCATCCGTACCGCGCAGGCGTTCATCGACGAACGCGGGCGCCCGGAGCCGTTCGGCCCGGTCGTCGAGGGGTACACCGCGCTGCCCGAGCCGGAACGGCACGCCCGCGCCGCCGCGCTCGCGCCGGTCATCCGCGGGCTGGCCAGCACCGACCGGCGCCAGGTGGGCCACTACGACGACGCCGAGGTGGTGCTCGACTTCCTGGCCCGTGCCGAGCACCCCCGCCTCGCCGCGCTCGGCACGTCGTGCCCGGACCACTTCCTGCGTACGAAGGTCCGGCCGCTCGTGCTCGACCTGCCCCCGACCGCGCCGCTCGACCAGACCATCGCCCGGCTGCGCGAGCTGCACGCCGCCTACCGCGAGGACTACCGGGCCTACTACGAGCAGCACGCCGACCCGGACAGCCCGCCGATGCGCGGCGCCGACCCGGCGATCGTGCTGATCCCCGGCGTGGGCATGTTCTCGTACGGCGCCAACAAGCAGACCGCCCGCGTCGCCGGCGAGTTCTACGTCAACGCCGTCAACGTGATGCGCGGCGCCGAGGCGATCTCCACGTACAGCCCGATCAGCGAGGCGGAGAAGTTCCGGATCGAGTACTGGGCGCTCGAGGAGGCCAAGCTCCAGCGCATGCCCAAGCCCAAGCCGCTGGCCACGCGGATCGCGCTGGTCACCGGCGGCGGCTCGGGAATCGGGCGGGCCATCGCCCTCCGGCTGGCCGCCGAGGGCGCCTGCGTGGTGGTCGCCGACCGAAACGCGGAGGGCGCGGCCACCGTCGCCGGTGAGATCGGTGGTACCGACGTCGCCGTGCCCGTGACCGTCGACGTCACCGACGCCGCCGCCGTGCGGGAGGCGATCCGGCAGGCGCTGCTCGCGTTCGGCGGGCTCGACCTGGTGGTCAACAACGCCGGCCTCTCCATCTCCAAGTCGCTGCTGGAGACGACCGACGCCGACTGGGACATCCAGCACGGCGTGATGGCGCGCGGCTCGTTCATCGTCTCGCGGGAGACCGCGCGGGCGCTGATCGACCAGGGCATGGGCGGCGACATCGTCTACATCTCCAGCAAGAACAGCGTCTTCGCCGGCCCCAACAACGTCGCCTACGGCGCCGCGAAAGCAGACCAGGCCCATCAGGTACGGCTGCTCGCCGCCGAGCTGGGCGCGCACGGCATCCGGGTCAACGGCGTCAACCCCGACGGGGTCGTCCGCGGCTCGGGCATCTTCGCCAGCGGCTGGGGCGCGCAGCGGGCGGCCACCTACGGCGTGCCCGAGGAGGAGCTGGGCGCGTTCTACGCCCAGCGCACGCTGCTCAAGCGGGAGGTGCTGCCGGAGCACGTGGCCAACGCGGTCTTCGCGCTCACCGCAGGCGACCTGACCCACACCACCGGGCTGCACGTACCTGTCGACGCCGGCGTCGCGGCCGCCTTCCTGCGATGAGCGAGCTTGCGAGCCGATCGGTGAACTCGGTGAACTCGTGGCCACGAGCCGGAAGAAACGGGCGGACCGGATGAGAGCCGCCGTCGCCGCCGTCGACCTCGGCGCGGCGAGCGGTCGCGTCATGGTGGCCGACGTCTCGCCCGACGGCGTGGCGCTGGCCGAGGCGCACCGCTTCGACAACGGACCGGTACGCCTGCTCGACACGCTGCACTGGGACGCGCCGCGGCTGTACGCGGAGGTGCTCACCGGCCTGCGCGCGGCGGTGGCGAGGCATCCCGACCTGGCGAGCGTCGGCATCGACTCGTGGGCGGTCGACTACGGCCTGCTCGACCGGGACGGCGCGCTGCTCGGCAACCCGGTGCACTACCGCGACGCCCGCACCGACGGGGTGATGCCGACCATGGTGGCCAGGCTCGGCGCCGAGTGGCTGTACGGCACCACCGGGCTGCAACTGCTGCCATTCAACACGCTCTTCCAGCTCGCCGCCGCCGCGGACACGCCCGCCGTGGCCGCCGCCGAGCGGATGCTGCTGATCCCGGACCTGCTCTCGTACTGGCTCACCGGCGTCGCCGGCACCGAGGTCACCAACGCCTCGACGACCCAGCTGCTCGACGTGCGTACCCGGGAATGGTCCGCGGCGCTGATCGAGCGCGCTGGCCTTCCCGCGCGGCTCTTCGGCGAGCTGCGGCGGCCCGGCGACGCGGCGGGCGTGGTGCGCCCCGGGCTGGTCGACGCGGAGGTGCCGGTCACCGCGGTCGGCTCGCACGACACGGCCTCGGCGGTGGTGGCGGTGCCGGCCCAGGGCGAGCGCTTCGCGTACATCTCCTGCGGCACCTGGTCGCTCGTCGGCGTCGAGCTGCCTGAGCCGGTACTCAGCGCGGAGAGCCGCGAGGCCAACTTCACCAACGAGGCGGGCGTCGACGGCACCGTCCGCTACCTGCGCAACGTGATGGGGCTGTGGGTCCTCCAGGAGTCGATGCGCGCCTGGGGCACGCTCGACCTGCCCGAGCTGCTGGCGGCCGCCGCGCGGGAGCCCGCGCTGGCCACGCTGGTCGACGTCGACGACCCGGTGTTCCTGCCGCCCGGCGACATGCCGGCCCGGATCGCGGCCGCGTGCGCGGCGAGCGGGCAGCCGGTGCCGGACTCGCCCGCCGCGTTCACGAGGTGCATTGTGGACAGTCTGGCGCTCGCGCACCGCCGGGCCGTACGCCAGGCGAGCGCGCTCTCCGGGCGCGACGTAGACGCGGTGCACATCGTCGGCGGCGGCGCGCGCAACACGTTGCTGTGCCAGCTCACCGCCGACGCCTGCGGGCTGCCGGTGGTGGCCGGTCCGGTGGAGGCGACGGCGCTCGGTAACGCGCTGGTACAGGCGCGCGCACTCGGCGTGGTGCGGGGCGGCCTCGACGACCTGCGGGCGCTGCTGCGGCGGACCCAGGAGCTGCGCTCGTACCATCCGGCCGCCGGCGTCGAGGCGGCGTGGCGGGCGGCCGAGGCGCGGGTGCACCCCTCCCGCTGACCCCGCCAGCTTCCTCGCGTACCCTCACCCCGGCGGCGCCGGCCTGCCTCGACAGTTTCCATAGTGGACAGAGGGGCAATTCGTGGGCGAAGCGGGCAATGAGGAGACCGCCGAGCTGCGCGTCCTGGCCGCTCCGACCCAGCAACTGCCGGCGCTGATCCCGGCGCTGTCGCACGCGTCCCCGGATGCGCCGGCGGACGAGCCGCCCCTGACCCGGCGGTGGCGGTGGCCACTGCTGGCCCTGGCCACCGCGGCTCTGGCGAGCATCCCGATCGCCCTCTTCGCGACCTCCGACAGCCCGAACGCGCGGCAGCAGATGGTACCGCCGCAGTGGCCGCCGGCTCCGACGATGATGGAGTCCACGCCCGCCCTGCCGTCGCCGCCCGAGGAGTCGGTGGCGCTGGTGGCACCTCCCCCGCCGGCCGCTGAGGTGCCGCGCCACTTATCCGCCTCCGCCACGCCCAGCCCGTCGCCGACCGCGCCCGCCCCCGGGTCGTACGAGGCGGAGGCGCCGGGCAACCGCCTGGGAGGCCGGGCCGCAACGCGCGAGGTCGCCACGGCCTCCGGCGGGAGCGTGGTGGGCTGGGTCGGCGACCACCGCGACAACACGCTCACCTTCACCGACGTGACGGTGCCGGCGGCGGGGCGCTACCGGGTTACCGTCCACTACCTCACCGAGGAGCGCCGGGCCGCCGCCGTCGAGGCAAACGGGCGGTTTGCCCAGATCGTGGACTTCCCGTCGACCGGTGGCTGGGACCGGGTCGGCACGATCACCGTCACGCTCACCCTGCGGGCCGGCGAAAACACGATCGAGTTCGGCAACCGGTACTCGTGGGCGCCCGACTTCGACCGCCTCGTCGTGGAGCCGTCAGCGGGGTAGGGCGTGTTTCATAAGGGTCGGTCGAGCCGAGGCGGAGTCCAGGCGGCGTCCGGCGTCTGGGCCCGCCGCAGGCCGGGCATGCCCTTATGAAACACGCCCTAACTCCGCCGCGCGCTCGTTCGCCATCACCAGCGCCGCCGCCCGGGGCGAACCGCCGGTGCGGGCCGCGCGGTCCAGCATCTCGTGCAGCAGCCCGCGCAGCGTGGTCGAGATCTTCGCGAACGCGGCCTCCGCGGTCGGTGCGATGTCGCCGAACAGCGTCCACCACCACCAGGCGTTCGTCGCCACGTTGGCGACGAAGTCCGGGATCACGGGTACGCCCCGGTCGGTGAGGGCCGCCTCCGCCCCCGCCGTGGTCGGCACGTTCGCCGCCTCGACCACCAGGCGGGCGGTGACCGCGTCGACGTTGGCCTCGGTGAGCACGTACGAGAGCGCGGCCGGCACCAGGATCTCCGCCTCCACGGCCAGCCACTCCTCCCGGGGCAGCTCGCGGTCGCCGGGGCGCAGGGCGGTGCGGTCCAGGCGCCCGTACCCGTCGCGAGTGCGCAGCAGCGCCTCCACGTCGAGCCCGTCCGGATGCGCCACGACCCCGAAGGCGTCGCAGATCCCCACGACCGGCACGCCCGCGCGGGACAGGTAGCGCGCGGTCGCCCCGCCCATCGAGCCGAAGCCCTGCACCACCGCCCGTGCCCCGCTGTGCAGCAGGCCCATCCGCTCGGCGGTGGCGAGGGTCACCTCCGCGACGCCGTACCCTCCGACCAGGTCGGCGAGGCTGATCCCGGCGTCGGTCACCGCGAAGCCGGCCCGCACGCGGCGAAGCGCCGCCGCCGGATCCGGTACGAGCCGCAGCGCCGCGTCGATGGTCGACCGCAGCCCTGCCTCGATCGCCACCGCCTCCAGCACGTCCTGGCGTACGCCGAGGTCCTCCCCCGCCGACCAGTACGCCTCCAGCAGCGGTTTCATCGCGGCGACGTACCGCGCCATGACACCGCGGGCGCCCGGGTCGTACGGGGCACAGTCGATGCCGCCCTTCCCCCCGCCGAACGGGACGTAGGCGTCGCCCGGGGAGTAGACGACGGCCTCCTTGAGGGTCATCCCGCGGGCGAGATCGCGCACCTCGTCGAGCGTGCAGCCCTCGCGCATCCGCAGGCCCCCGCTGGCCGCACCGCGTACCAGCCGGTCGATGACGAGGTAGCCGCGCTTGCCGGTGACCTCGTCGGTCCATGTCACTTCCAGGAAGCAGTTCTGACTCGCCACTCAGTCAGGGTCCCCCGATCGGCCCAGCCACAGAGTCGGACACCGGTCAGCAAAACGGTCAATATTAGGATTCGGCGGTGACCGACTCCCACGGTTTCGTCCGCGCCCACACGCGCCTATCTCCCGTACCCCTGGTGCCCGAGATCCTTCTCCACCAGGCCGAGGAGGCCATCGCGCTGTGGGAGCGGACCGAGTCCGCGTCGGCCGCCCAGCAGCCCCCGCCCTTCTGGGGCTTCGCCTGGGCCGGCGGGCAGGCGCTGGCCCGGTACGTACTCGACCATCCCGAGCTGGTCGCCGGCCGCCACGTGCTCGACCTCGCCGCGGGCTCGGGGCTGGTCGCGATCGCGGCGGCGAAGGCGGGCGCCGCGTCGGTCACCGCGGTCGACATCGACCCGCTCTCGCTGGCCGCGGTGGCCGCCAACGCCGCCGCCAACGACGTACTCGTGACCCCGCTGGAACGCGACATCCTCGACACCGCCCCGGACGCCGGCGTGGTGCTGGCCGGCGACGTCTTCTACAGCCGCGAGATGGCCGAGCGGATGATGGCCTACCTCCAGCGCGCCGCCGCCACCGGTGCGACCGTGCTGGCCGGCGACCCGGGGCGGGCCTACCTGCCGCGGGCCGGGCTGCGCGAGCTGGCGGCGTACGACGTGCCGGTGGTGGCCACGCTCGAGGACACAGAGATCAAGCACACGACGATATGGCAGGTCACCCCCGCCGAGGGCGCGGTACGGTGACCGGCGTGCTGTTCCGGACCTGGGAGGCGCCGGCGGCCACGCGGGAGTGGCCCGACGTCGCGACCGTCGCTGATCACGTCGGTGTCGAGCACCTCGTCGTGACACGGCACGCGCTCGTCCGGCAGGTGCTCGCCGACCAGCAGACCTACCGACCGGACAACGCGCTCGACGCGATGACACCGGTGCCGGTCGCCGCGCTGCGGATCCTCACCCGCCACGGCTTCCGCCTCCCGCCGACGCTCGCCAACAACGGGCATCCCAGCCATCCCGCGATCCGGGCGATCGTCGCCGAGGCACTGCATCCGCGCCGCGTGGAGGAGCAGCGGGCGTGGCTGACCGCCGTCGTCCGCGAGCGGGTCGGCAGGCTCGCCGCCGACCTCGACCAGGGGCGACCCGTCGACCTGTACGCCGAACTCGCCGCCGACCTGCCCCTGCTCGTACTCGCCCGGCTGGTCGCCCTCCCCGACGCGGACGCCGCGGTGGTCAAGGAGTTCACGCGGGCGGCGCTGGAGCTCTTCTGGGCACCGGTCGCGCTCGACCGGCAGCTCGCGCTGGCCGAGATCGTGGGACGGTTCCACGCGGTGCTGCGGGAGTTCGCGAAGGACGGCCCGGGGATGGTGGCCGACCTGCGGGCGCACGCGGAGAGCCCGGACATCGTGGTCGGCGCACTCTTCTTCCTACTGGTGGCGGGGCAGGAGACGACGTCGCAGTTTCTCACGCTGCTGCTGCACCGGCTGGCCGGCGAGCCCGCGGTGCTCGACGGCCTGCGCGCCGGTACGGTCGCGGTGGACGACGTGGTCGAGGAAGGGCTGCGCCTTGTGCCACCGATCGTGACCTGGCGACGCGTGACGTCGCGCGACACGGTGCTCGGCGGCACGCCGGTCGCGCGGGGCACGAGCGTGGTGCTGTGGCTGGCCCAGGCGGGCCGCGACGCGTCAGTCGTCCCCGATCCGGACGAGTTTCGCCCGGGTCAGCGCGGATCGCGGCGGCATCTGGCCTTCGGCGCCGGCGCCCACCGCTGCGTCGGCGCCCAGCTCTCCCGCATGGAGGCGAGCGTGGTCGTGGCCGAGACGGCGCGGCTGCTGGCCGGCGCCGAGGTGGTACGCCCCCCGTGGTGCCCCGACAACCTCTCCTTCCGCATGCCCGACGCGTTCGTCGTGCGGCGGCGTGCCGTGCGCCGATGTCAGGAGGCGTCTTCGGCCCAGACCCGCCAGTCGTCGAGCACACCGTAGAGCGCGGGCGTGAGCCAGCCGGGCGCGCTGCGCTGGAAGACGCCCGGGTCGAGCGACCCCGCCCCATCGGGGAGTGCGCCGACCAAGTTGGGCAGCAGCTCGCTCAGGTTTTCCCAGTGCACCAGCTCGGGCTCGGGCGGCCAGGCGCCGAGCACCACGCCCGCCGACACGCCCCGTCGGTCGAGCGCCTCCAGCGTAAGCGCGGTGTGGTTGAGCGTGCCGAGGCCGGCGCGGTTGACCACCACCGCCTTCGCGTCGAGCGACACCGCCAGGTCGGCGACGGTCCACGGCTCGCCGGAAGGGCGCAGGCCCATCGGCACCAGCAGCCCGCCCGCGCCCTCGACGAGTACGAGGTCGTGCTTTTCCACCTCGGCGCGCACCTCATCGAGCACCGAGTACAGCTCCAGCGGCGGCATCTCGGCCACGCGCGCCGCGGCCAGCGGGGCCAGCGGGTCGGGGTAGGACGCCAGCGTGCGACCCGTCGTGGGGCTGGCGAGCCGGGCCACCACGTCGACGTCGGAGGGCAGGCCAGCGGAGGTGCCCGTCTGGCCCGGCTTGACCACCGCGACCCGCAGCCCGGCGGCCTGCGCGGCGGCCGTGATGGCCGCCGTCACCACGGTCTTGCCGACGTCGGTGTCGGTGCCGGTCACCACGACCGGGCCCCGCCATTCGTCCGTCACTGAGTCTCCCGGCTCGCTCGCCCCCGCGGCGCCGGAGGCGCCGTCTCACCACGCCATCCGCTCACGCACTCACAGTCTTCTCCTCGCGCCCTCTCCGCGCGAGGTCTCCCCTCGAAAGAACGCGACGTGCCACCTCCAAGGAACGCGAGGTGACGCGACAGATCAATCACGGTGCGCACTCCACGATGACGTCGAGGGCCCGGTCGAAGTCGGCCCTCGGCACGCCGACGTTGACCGTCAACCGAAGCCGGGCCCGACTGTCCGGAGTGGAAGGTGGACGGAAGCAGCCTACGGCCACACCGCGATCGCGGCAGTCCGCGGCCCACGCCACCGCCGTCTCGGGGCCGGGCGCGGTCACCGAGACGACCCCGGCCGCCGGCTCGGAGACCTCGAGGCCGGCGGCGCGCAGCCGACGTACCACGGCAGCCGCGCGGTCGGCGAGCTCCGCGCGGCGGCCGTCGGAGCCACGGGCCAGGCCGAGCGCGGCGAGTGCGCCGGCGGCGACGGCCGGGGGCGGCGCGGTGTCGAAGATGAAAGTGCGGCCGGTGTCCACCAGGTGCCGTACCAGCGGCGCCGGACCGGCCACGAGGCCACCGGCCGCGCCGAGCGACTTGGAGAGCGTGGCCGTGACCACCACGTCGGGCTCGCCGGCCAGCCCTGCCGCCGCGACGCCGCCCGCGCCGGCCGGCCCGATCACGCCGAGCGCGTGGGCCTCGTCGACGAGCAGCAGCGCGCCGTGACGGCGGGCCGCCGCGTGCAGGCCAGCGAGGGGGGCGAGGTCGCCGTCGACCGAGAAGATCGACTCGGTCACCACCACCGCCGGCCGCCCGGGCTCGGCGGCCAGCGCCGCCTCGACCGCCGCGACGTCCGCGTGCGGGGTGATGACGACCTCCGCGCCCGAGATCCGGCAGCCGTCGATCAGCGAGGCGTGGTTGTGGGCGTCCGAGACGAGGAGGGTACGCGGGCGGGTCAGTGCGCGCACCGCGCCGAGGTTGGCGAGGTAGCCGGAGGAGTACACCAGTGCCGCCGCCACGCCCAGCCAGCCGGCGAGCCCTTCCTCCAACTGGCGGTGCGGGTCGGTGGAGCCACGCACGAGGCGGGAGCCGGTGGCGCCCAGGCCGTACGCGGTGAGCGCCGCCCCCGCCGCGGCCACCACCTCCGGATGGGCCGCGAGGCCGAGGTAGTCGTTGCCGGCGAGATCTATCACACCGTCGGCCGGACCCCGGTGTCTCAACTGGCGGGCGAGCCCGGCCTTGGCACGTAGCCGAGCGCGGAGCTCCAGCCGCTCAAGCCACTCACTCACGATCCACCTCGAATCCCCCCTTGTAAGGTACGACCATGCCAGAGATCCTCGACCTCGCCCGGACCCAGGTGCTCGAACGCGGCGTCGGCCTCGACGAGGCCGGTGTGCTGGCCGTGTTGCGATTGCCCGACGAGGACCTGCCGGACGCGTTGCAGCTCGCCCACGAGGTGCGGATGCGCTGGTGCGGCCCCGAGGTCGAGGTCGAGGGCATCGTCTCGCTCAAGACCGGCGGCTGCCCCGAAGACTGCCACTTCTGTTCCCAGTCCGGCCTCTTCACCTCGCCCGTCCGCTCGGTGTGGCTCGACATCCCCTCGCTGGTGGAGGCGGCCAAGCAGACGGCGGCGACGGGCGCGACGGAGTTCTGCATCGTCGCGGCGGTGCGCGGTCCCGACGAGCGGCTGATGAAGCAGATGCGCGAGGGCGTCGCGGCCATCAAGGCCGAAGTGGACATCCAGGTCGCCGCGTCACTGGGCATGCTCAGCCAGGCACAGGTGGACGAGCTGGTCGAGATGGGTGTGCACCGCTACAACCACAACCTCGAAACCTGCCGCTCGTACTTCCCCAACATGGTCACCACGCACACCTGGGAGGAGCGCTGGGAGACGCTCCGCATGGTGCGCGACTCCGGCATGGAGGTGTGCTGCGGCGGCATCCTGGGGCTGGGCGAGACGGTGGAGCAGCGGGCCGAGTTCGCCGGGCAGCTCGCCGAGCTCGACCCGCACGAGGTGCCGCTCAACTTCCTCAACCCCCGCCCGGGCACGCCGCTTGGCGACCGTCCGGTGGTGGAGGGCAAAGACGCGCTGCGGGCCATCGCCGCGTTCCGGCTCGCCATGCCGCGCACCATTTTGCGGTACGCGGGCGGGCGCGAGATCACGCTCGGCGACCTGGGCACGCGCGACGGCCTGCTCGGCGGCATCAACGCGGTGATCGTCGGCAACTACCTGACCACGCTGGGGCGCCCGGCCGGCGAAGACCTGGCGCTGCTCGACGAGCTGAAGATGCCGGTCAAGGCCCTCTCGGCGACGCTGTGACCGTGGTGAGCGAGGCGGCTGTGTGGTGCGACCGCTGCGGCAGCGCGGCGGCCGAGGGCGATCACGGAGCGTGCGCGGCCGCCCGCCGGCTGGAGCCGCCGCGCTTCTGCCCCGCCTGCCGCCGCCGGATGAAGGTGCAGGTGCTGCCCGCCGGCTGGTCGGCGACCTGCGTCGAGCACGGCACGGCGCGTTCGGCGTAGTGCGCCAACTCGGGCACATCGCCACCTGACGGTCGAAGATCGCGGGCCATGCCGCCACTACCGTGCCCGCGGCCCGGCAGTGGCGGCCCCCGTCATGGTTCCGACGGCTCCCGGTCCAGGTGCGGATCGGCTACCGCCCGGATCGCGAGGCAGTCCGCCGGCATCGTGTCCACCATCGTGCCGGCGCCGTCGGAGCACCGGTATCGCACCAGTGCCGCCCACTCGGAGGCGCCTTCGACCACGCCGGCGCGGCGCATCCCGTCGCGGTGGACCCACACCGGGTCGCCCGAGCGGTAGAGCACGGCGGGCGCCGTGCCCGGCACGACCGGCGCGGCGGCTGGCGGCGCGGCGGCTGGCGGCGCGCTCGGCTCGACGGCTGGCGGCGCGCTCGGCTCGACGGCTGGCGGCGCGCTCGGCTCGACGGCTGGCGGCGCGCTCGGCTCGTACGTCACCGCGCGGTCGCCGCCCTCGGTGGCCACGACCCAGGTGATACTGACCTTTCCGGTGGTGCGCGTGTGCCGCTTCGCCTGGAACATCGCCTGGTCAGCGCGGCGCAGCAGCTCGGCGAGATCCGTGGGACGCCCCGCCGGCACGAGGCCGATCGAGGCGGTGACGGCCAACTCGCGGCCGGCGACGTCGATCGGGGGCGAGATCGCCGCGCTAAGCGACGCGGCGACCTCGTGCCACCACGCCTCGGAGGCGTCCGCGCGAGGTGCGGTGACCAGCGCGGCGAACTCGTCGCCGCCGAACCGGGCCACGAGGTGGTCGCCGAGGCAGGCGGCCATGCGCCGGGCGATGACGCAGAGCACCTCGTCGCCGGCGTCGTGCCCGTAGGTGTCGTTGATCGGCTTGAAGCCGTTGAGGTCGAGGATCACGATCGCGGACGAGCGCCCCTCGCCGCGCAGCAGCGTCGGGGCGAGCGCGTGGAAGAGGCGGCGGTTGGCGAGCCCGGTGAGCGCGTCGTGCCCGGCCATCCAGCGGAGCGCGACCCGCTCCTGCTCCAGCCGCTGGACGTGCGCCTCAAGCTGATCGATGCGGGCCTGGAGTCGGGCGGTGTCGGCCTCGGTCCGCGACTGTCCGCCAATCGGCGGCGCACCACCTGTGTCGGCGGCGGCGGGATCGAGGATCCGCATCTGCCATCCCCTCAAGACTTCGTCGGACCGGAAGGCACCGTCGAGTCGACCCGTGGCGACGAAGGATCCCTTCGCACCACATCGAAATCATGACAGCTAGCCGACGCACGTGCAAGATTTCACCTGGATAACTGTCACGACGACATCGTGCATCCCAACCACTTTCGGCTACTCTAGGTGCGTGCCACTTTCGTGGTGAAAGAATGATCCGTGGGCACGAAGCGACGGATCTGCCTGTCACACGGGCATCAGGTGGCACACCGGCCGCCGGCCCGGGGGTCTCGCCGGTTACCCACAGCAAGCACTCCAGCGCGAGGGAGTCCTGATGAGTAACGAAACCGGCTGGATCATGTCCAGCAGGTCGACCGGCAACGGTGGCAGCTGCGTCGAGGCCCGCCGCCACGAGGGCCACATCGAGGTCCGCAACAGCAAGGCCCGCCACGCGGGGACCGTACGGTTCACGACGGAGGAGTGGGACTCGTTCCTCTACGGTGCCAAGCTCGGCGAGTTCGACCAGCTGCTGACCGACTGACCACAAGGGACCCAAAAAGAGATCGCCGGCCCCCGGGGGCCGGCGATCGTGCTATGTGGACGGTAAACTCAGGCGAGCCGCCCCACTCCGGCGTAGAGGCCCGACTTGTGCGGCTCTTCCTTGAACTCGTCGACCGCGTCCGGGTCGGGCCGCCACAGCGTCTGCCAGACCAGGCCCGGCTCGACGAGCTCGAACCCGTCGAAGAGCCGCGTGACGTCGTCCTTCGTACGAGGTGTCAACGGCGTCGTGGTCTGCCGCTTGTACACCTCCTTGGTGTGCTTGAGCCACGCCGGGTCGAACACCTGCTCGTCGACCGTCGCGTGGGCGAGCACGAGGTGACTGCCCGGCACGAGCGAGGCGCGGAGCTTCGCCACGATGTCGCGCGCCTCGTCGTTGTCTTCCACGAAGTGCATGATGGCGACCAGCAGCACGGCGACCGGCTGATCGAAGTCGATCATCTTGCGCACCTGGGGATGGTCGAGGATCTCCTGCGGCGCGCGCGCGTTGGCCCGGATGGCCGTGGCGAACGGGTTGCCTTCGAGCAGCTCGATGCTCTCCGCCACCGCCTCCGGATCGATGTCGACGTAGACGACTCGCGCGTCCGGAATATCGGCCTGGGCGATCTGGTGGACATTGCCCTCGGTCGGGATGCCCGAGCCGATGTCGAGGAACTGGCGCACGCCGATGGAGGTCAGGTAACGGACGGCCCGGCCGAGGAAGGCCCGGTTGGCCCGGACGCTCGCCCGGATCACCGGCGAGTACAGCAGCACGGCCTTCGCCGCCTCCTGGTCGGCCGGGAAGTTGTGGATCCCGCCCAGGTAGTAGTCGTACATCCGAGCCGCCGTGGCCGGCTTCTGATGTGCGCCCTGCGAGCCGTTACCCACCGTTGTCACGCCCTTCCCCAAGTCTTCACCGGTACTCCCCTACCGGTACGGAATCCTTGCTGATGAGGTCGAAGATCCGCCGATATTCGTCGACCTCGGCCGGCTCCTCCAGGTAGAGCGCGCCGACGTGGGACTCCAGGTAGACCACATCCGGGTCGTCCGGATCGTCGAACTCCAGGATCCGGAACGCGCCGGCCATCGCCGCGTGCGCGCCGACCGAGAACGGCAGGACGCGGATGTCGATCGCCTCCGTCTGGGACAGTCGCCGCAGATGCTCGATCTGCCCCTTGAGCACCTGCTCGCCCCCGACCGGGCGGCTCAGTGCCCCCTCGCCGAGCACCGTCACCAGACGGATCGGCGGGTTGCGCGCGTACAACGTCTTCTGCCGCTGCATGCGCAGCTTGATGTGACGCTCGGCCGCCTCCGTGTCAACCGGCTGCTCCGCGCCGAAGACGGCCCGCGCGTACTCCGGCGTCTGCATCTCGCCGGGCACGACCTCGCCGTCGTAGCCGAACATCCGCGACGCGGACGCCTCCAGGCCCACGTAGAGCTTGAACCACTCCGGAATCACCGGACTGGCGTCCCACCACTCCTGCTGCGACGTGCCGAGCGCGAGCTCCGCCAGCGCGTCGGTAATGCTCTGATCCGCACCGTACAGCCAGCAGAGCGCCCGCACGTTTGCCGCTGTGACGGGCACCTTGCCTGTCTCGATGCGGTGCAATGTCGGCTCGGAGATGCCGAGCCGCGCCTCCGCCACCTCACGGCGGCTCATCCCGGACGCGCTCCGTAATCGCGTCAATCGCCGCCCCAACGTCCGTCGTACGACACGTTGGCCTGTGACCGGCACCGCCCACCTCCGCCCCGCCAACCCCGTGTGACCACGATGACGCCGAATACCGTACCTGCAACGCGGTGTTGTCAACAGGCGACCCGGCGTCGCGAATCAAACAGAAGCCGTTAGGCCTGGGTAGTGCATGCCTGACGAATGGTGATACACCTCCCAAGAGATGGGAATTCATTCCCCTTCACGCATCGGCGGCACCAACCGGCGGGAGGGGGTGCCTGGCGGGCGCCCCCTCCCGCACGCTCACTAGGGGGTCACGGTGCATTGGGCGCCGTTGACGGTGAACGCCGTCGGGCGCGGGTTGGCACCGGTGTGCGAGGCGTTGAAGCCCACCGACAGTTGCCCACCGGCCGGGACCGCGCCGTTCCAGGACTCGTTGGCACCGGTCACCGCCGCGCCGCTCTGCGACCACCGCGCGCCCCAACCCTGCGTGATGCGCTGCCCGCCAGGGAAGGTGAAGCCGACCGTCCACGAGGACCACGCCGACGTACCGGTGTTGCGGATCGTCAGGCTGCCGGTGAAGCCAGTGGACCAGTCGTTGGTGCTGTACGTGACCGCGCACGGCCCGGCCGGCCCGGGCGTCGTCGGCGCCGGCGTCGTGGGCGCGGGCGTTGTCGGCGCCGGCGTGGTCGGTGCCGGCGTGGTGGGCGCGGGCGTCGTCGGCGCGGGCGTGGTGGGCGCCGGCGTCGTCGGGCCGGGCGTGACGGTGCCGGGCGGGTCGCCCCAGAGCTTCACGCCGTTCTCGTAGAGCGGAACCGCCCGGTTGGGGCCGGCGGCCGCCTGGTACGAGGGGTCGTTGGCCGGGTTCCAGGTGCCGCCCTCGGGTACCCCGATCTTGAACTGCACCTCCATCCGGTGCTGGGACTGGCCGGCGGGCGCGATCGTGTACCCGGTGCAGTCCACCTCGACGTACCAGATGTCGCCGCTGTGCTGGCGCGCGGTGCTCGGCGAGGGGCAGCCCTGCGTGTATCCGGGCGTCACGACCGGGGCCGCGCTCCCCTCCCGGGTGAAGTAGTAGCGGAAGACCGAACGGGTGAGCGCCCGCGCCGGGTACGCCGACTTGTTGTAGACGATGGCCTTGATGCCGGTCGCCCGCGGCTCGTTCTGCATCACCGTGGTCTCGACCGTGAACTGGTCGATGTCCGGCGTCTCCGGCTGCGGGAAGCCGGCCAGCGGCGTGCCGCCGTACTCCTGGTAGAGCCGGGCCACCGCGGAGGTGAAGCCGGCGTTGTAGTCGGTGGCGACCTCGTTCATCACGTAGTCGTTGCGCTCGTCCTTGTACACGTCGTCCGGTGCCGAGGGGCCGCCGACCAATGCTCCATAGAGGACGTGGCGCGTGTTGGCGGGCGTGGTCATGCTGTCCCACCACGAGCCGTGCGCGGTGCGGTGGTGCGGGTTCTTCGGGTAGTTGCTGCCGAACCCGATGACGTAGCTCGAATTGCGCGGGTTGGCGCCGAGCGCGTAGTCGACCTGCCTGACCGCGAAGTCGTGGTAGCGCGTCTTACGCGTGGCGTCGGCCGTCTTGTCGCTGTAGACGAGGGCGACGAATGCGGTGTTGGCGGCGTAGCGCAGCGCGCCCCAGGTGTCGACGACCACCATGCCGCCGGGCGAGGTGCGCACCTTCTCACCGTTGACGCCCACCGTGAACCAGTCGAGCCAGCGGTTGGCGTCGTCGATGTACTTCTGCTTGCCGGTCAGGTTGGCCAGCAGCACGTAGTTGCCGAACTGCTTGTTGTCCCAGTTGATGGTCCACTTGTACTTCTTGAGGCTGGACTGGTCCTCGTTGCCCTGCGCGTCGTAGCCGGCCTCGGCCTTGGCGAGGTAGGCGGCGTCGCCGGTGGCGCGGTAGAGCCAGATCGCGCCCCACACCAACTCGTCGGCGTAGCCACTCCAGGAGCGGTAGAAGCTGGTGACGTCGGTGATGCACTCGTGGTACATCCGCTTCACCGTCTCGGCGAACGTGTAGAGCTGCCGCGCGTGGGTCAGCAGCGTGTTGGCGTAGGCGGCGTCCGTGGGGCGGAAGACCATCGAGGACGCGGCCATCGCGGCCGCCGTCTCACCGGCCAGGTCCGCGCCGCCGCAGCTCGCGTCGATCTTGTACGCGGGGCGCGCCATCGGCATCACCTCGGCCGGCCCCCACCACTTGTGGTCGTCGTCGCCCTTGCCCACCTGTCCATAGAGGACGTTTGCGGAGGGGTGCGCCTTGATGAAGTAGTCGTTGGGCACGCGCAGGTTGTTGAGCAGGTGGGTGAGCTGGCCCGAGGCGGCGTACGCCTCCCGGTACTCCACCGCGCCCCACGCGAGCATCGTGGTGGTGAACGCCATCGGGAAGCCGAACTTCACGTGGTCACCGGCGTCGAACCAGCCGCCGGTCAGGTCGAGCCCGACGTCCGAGCCGTCGGTCAGCGCGGAGTCGCCGCGCCAGGAGACCCGGTTCCACGCCGGCTTGCGGCCGGAGACCTGGGCCTCGTAGAAGAAGAGGGACTTCTGGAGGGCTTCGGCGTAGTTGTACGCCGGTGCCGCCGCATCCGATCGGGGCGCCGCCCAGATCGCGGCGGCCACCGCGACAAGGATGGCCGCGGCCACGGCGCCCGCGCGGCGATACCAGATGCTCCTGCCCGCAAACGGCCGTCTGGCGGTGTGGCCGGCGCCGAGTTTTGTCACTGAGTTTGCTGGTTCGCTCGCAAGCTCGCTCACTAGAATCGCTCCTGTCCGTGTTTCCAGGCTCCGGCCCTCACTTCGCGAGGTTCCGCGACGCGATGACCGGAGTCTGCTGTGGAGCCGCGCGCGACTACGCGTAGTGAGGACATCGAGGGGCGGATGTGGGCGCATCCGCCCCTCGCCTCGTTCCGGGAGAGCCGCGAACGGGTGGGGTGGCTTGGGAGATGGGAGCGCTCCCATATATAGCCACCTATGTTCCCACAATGTTTCCCGGTTGTGAAGGGATCGACGACAGGCAGGGTCACAGGATCGACAGACACCTTTGTGCGCTTTTGCATCCGCGCAGGTCACACATCTTGCCACTGGCTACATGGATGGAGAATGCGCAGGTCAGAGCGTCTTGGCATACAAGCGCCACGGTTGCCACCACAGCGCGTAGCCGCCATCCTCTGGCCAACGGCAAACCGGACCGAGGAGGCGACGATGGCCCTGCACCTGGCGCCGGGCACCGCATGGGCCGACGCGCTCGCCCGCGCGGTCGCGGCGGCACCTGAGGCGTTCGACCGCACTACCGACGGTGACATGACACCGCGTAACCTCGTCGCCGGCGCGTGGCGCTCCATCGGCACGCCCAGCGCGGTCCGTACCCCGGTCGACAACACCGTGCTCGCCCGTCTGTCCCGTGTGGACGCCGACGCGGCGCGGGCGGCGGTCGGGTCCGCGGCGGAGGCCCACCGGGCCTGGGCCGCCACTCCGCTCGCCGAGCGCAAGGCGCGGGTCCGCACCGCGCTCGACGAGCTGACCGCGCACCGCGACACACTCGCGCTGCTACTGGTCTGGGAGATCGGCAAGCCGTGGCGGCTGGCCCGCGCCGACGTCGACCGCGCGCTGGACGGCGTCCGCTGGTACGTGGACCAGATCGACCGCCAGGTCGCCGACCGCGAGCCGCTCACCGGCCCGGTCAGCAACATCGCTGGCGATCGACCTCCAGGCGTTCAAGGTGGGCATCAACAAGCCCCGCTCCCGTGGCGACCGCGACGAGCCCTTCGGCGGGCGGGGCGCGTCGTGGAAGGGCGCCTTCGTCGGCGGCGACCTCCTGGTGCGGGCGGTGACGGTCGGCGAGCCGGGCGAGCGCCTGTACGGCAACTTCCCCGACTACACCAGCTACCCGGCGGCGGCCGGCGGCGCGCGGCCCGAGACATGGTGCGGTTATCCGGACCGTCGCCCGGGCGAGGGCCGGTCAGGATCCGCCGCCGCTGTCGCCAGAGCTGGCGTCGCCCCAGTCGCCCGGAGGCCGGCTGTCGTAGCCGCCGCTGCCGTCCTCTTTGGAACGACGGCCGCGCTGCCTCGCCCAGGTGACCAGACCGTGCACGACGATCCCGAGGATCACCGCGCCCGGCGACGAGCGCGCCGATCAGCTGGATCGTGGAGTTCACGCCCGGAGGTTAGCCGACGCCGGGCCGGCCCGGCGCCCCACCGCGTACCCGCGCGCCTGGACCCGGTGTGGTGTGTTGGAGAAGCTGTCGAGCTGGGCGCACCGATGCGCCCAACCCCCGGGACGGGTCGCCGGATAGGCGGGGCGCGGCGCGAACCGGCCCGGCCCCGCATCGGGACCGGGCCGAGCTCTCGCTGCCGCTACGCCGATGCGGCAGGAGTCCTGGGCTGGCCACCGACCGGGGCGGAAACCAGCGGCACCGTCACGCTCACCACGGTGTCGTCGCGCTCGGGCGCCGGGAAGCGGCGGCCCAGGCGGCGCAGCGTGGCCAGCATCGCGGTGTTGTCGGCGTGCGTGTGCGCCACCAGCGCCGCGTATCCGGCCCGCTCGCCATGTGCCACCAGGCGCCGCAGCAGGGCGGTGCCGATGCCTCGGCGCTGCCAGGCGTCTTCGACCAGGAGCGCCACCTCTCCGATCGCGCCCTCGGCCACCAGCGTCGCGGTCGCCGCCACGCGGTCGTCGGGGGCGAGCGCCACCAGCGTCACGCCCCGCGCGGGATCGAGCAGCCGCTCGATGCGGGCGGCGGACGGAGTGGCCGAGCCGGTCAGGTAGCGGCGGTAGCGGGTCAGCGGCGTGCACCGGTCGTGCATGGCGGTCACCGGGGCGAGGTCGTCGCGCACCGCCGGGCGTACCCGGATCTCGGCTCCGTCGGGAAGGACCAGCGTGACCTGGTCGGCGGCCTGGCGCACGACGGCGGCCGCGAGGTCGACCAGGGCCTGGGCCCGCGCGTACTCCGCGGGAGTGAACGCGGGCGCGGGGCGGCTGACGTGGTAGGTGCCGCCGGTCGGGTCGACCAGCCGCATGGCGCCCCGGTTTGCGCCGTATCGATCCTGGCCGGGCGCCGGCCGCCAGATCACCGCGTCGGCGCCGAGCAGTGCGGAGAGGGCGTCGCCGAGCGAGTCGGGGTCGCGCACGAGGCGGCTCGCCAGCGCCAGCGTGCGGGTCGGCCAATCGGCCAGCTCGCGGGCCTCGGTGCGGCTGGTCCAGGCGTCCCGCCCGCGCCCCTTCTCCACCGCGGCGAGCAGGTCCTCCTCGGTCAGCGCGTCGGGCGCGTCGACCAGGAAGTCGTCAACCGCGCCCGCCTCGGTGGTGTGCACCTGCACCGCCAGGATGTTGACCGACTTGAGCGCCAAGCTGGCGGTCAGCACCGACAGATAGCCCGGCCGATCGTCAACGGTCGCCCTGATCCGCCACAGACCCATCGCGAACCCCTCTCAGTCCCCCTCGAGCCTTTCAACCTCCCCCAAGGGCACAGGCGCCGCGCGGACGGGATCGAAGGCCCGAAGTCAAGCCTGCACGGCCGCTGTTTCTCTGACGTTACTCAACTGTGATTACTCATGATCGGGAAATTGCGGATGGCGCGGTCACCAGGTCGAGCCGGTCGCCGAGGATGACCGCCGCGGCCCGCACGAGCTGCGCGATCCGGTCGACCTCGGTCACGTGGAACGCGGCCGCGGGCAGCCCTTCCGCCTCCCCGCGAGCCACCATCAGCACCAGCCCAGCGCGACCGAACGGGGCGACCGCGAAGCGCGTCTTGTCGGGGCCGGCGAGCGCCCGCGCGCGCAGTGGCGTCACCTCGGGCAGCACCAGGGGATCGGGGGCGCGCCAGCTCGCGTACGCCACGGCGGGCTCGCCGCCGGAGAGACCCGGCCCGTCGCCGGCGAACGCGCGCGGCGCCGATCCGCTGCGGGCCGCCCAGTCGGCCGGCACCACGGCGGCGACCGCCCAGTTGGCGGCGAGCAGCCCGGGCACCGCGTCGACCAGCGTGGCGAGCCCGTCGGTCGGGTTGGCCGCGACCTGGGCGAGCAGCTCGGCGTCATGCCCGCCGGAGACGGGCGCGCCGATCGCCCGCCACACGCCGTCGACCTGCACGCCGGGGATGGCCGCCAGCCCGGCCCGCAGCCGCTCGACCCGGGACGCGCCCGGCCACACCACGGTGAAGTCGTCGACGGCCCGACCGCCCAGCCGCTCCAGGACCACCACCTGGACGATGTCGGCACCGGCGACGCCGAGAGTGCGCGCCACCTGCCCCAACGCCCCGGGTCGGTCCGGCAGGGTCACCCGAACCCGCAACAACATGACAGCCTCCTGTCGGTGGACCGGCACGAGCGAGCGCCGGCTTCCCCACAGGTTGCCTGATGACCATTTCGTCCCTGTTGCTGCGCCATGTCCCCGGCGGGAAAACCGCCCCTCACCTGGCGTCAAGCAGAGGCGCGTTGCACCATGTGCGTATTGAGGAGCACGTACGGCTCCTCCAGCTCGTCTCGCCGGATCAGCGCGAGCAGCAGGTAGGCCATCTGCCGGCCCATCTCCTCCACCGGCTGGTAGACGGTGGTCAGCGGCGGGTCGGCCTGGCGCGCGATCTCCGCGTCTTCGAAGCCGACCACCGCAACGTCTTCCGGCACGCGCCGGCCGGCCTCGCGCAGCGCCCGCAGCGCGCCGCTCGCCATGAGGTCGGAGGCGACGAACACCGCGTCGAGATCGGGCGAGACCTCCAGCAGCCGGCGCATGGCCGCCGTGCCGCTGGCCTCGCTGAAGTCTCCGTACGCGATCAGATCCTCGGTCACCGTGCCGCCGTGGTCGAGGATCGCCTGCTTGTAGCCGGCGAGGCGGGTGATGCCCACGCCCATGTCCTGCGTGCCGGCGATGGTGGCGACCCGCCGCCGCCCCCGTCCGATCAGGAACTCCACGGCCTGCCGGGCTCCCCCGGCGTTGTCGACGTCGACGAAGTTGGCCGCCTGCGCCCCCGGCTGGAGCATGCGGGCCGGCCGGCCGCCGAGCACGGTCGGCAGCCCGCGCTGCTCCAGCAGCGTGGGGAGCGGGTCGGCGTCGTGCAGCGAGAGCAGGAGTACGCCGTCGACGTGCTGGTTGGTCAGGTGGTGCTCGACCTTCTCCCGCTCGGCCGGCGACTGGGCCAGCGCGAGCCAGAGCTGCATCGGCGTGTCGAGCAGGCCGGAGTGGATCCCCCGGACGATGCCGGCGAAGAACGGCTCACCGAAGAGCCGCTCCCCGGACTCGGAGATCACCAGCGCGACCGAGTCGGTCCGCTGGGTGACGAGGGCCCGGGCCGCCCGGTTGGGGACGTACCCGAGCTCCTCGATCGCCTGCTGCACCGCGGCCCGCGCCTCGGGGCTGACCTGCGGAGAGCCGTTGACGACACGGGACACGGTGCCTCGGCCGACCCCGGCGCGGGCGGCGACCGCGTCCAGGGTCGGACGGCCGAGCGACCGGGTGCGCTGCGTAGTCATCGTCTGCTCCTCGGACGGCGGGCGTGCCCTGACAGTTGGCTGACCAGCCTATTGTGCGCGTTCCTGCCTTTCCGAGCCGCTGTGGCTCAGGCCATTACGGCGTATCACCTCGGCGTACCACTTCGCACTGGACTTCGGAATCCGCACCTGAGTGTCATAGTCCACGTAGATCATGCCGAAGCGCTTCGAATAGCCCCATGCCCATTCGAAGTTGTCCATTAGCGACCAAGCGAAGTAGCCGCGCAGTGGCACGCCCGCCTCGATCGCCTCGGCGCACGCACGCAGGTGGGCATCGAAGTATGCCACTCGATCGGGGTCGTCCACCGCCCCGTCCACCACCTTGTCGACGAAAGCCGACCCGTTTTCGGTGATGTAGATCGGAATCGCGGGGTACTCCCGGTGCACGCGTTCGAGCACCTCGACCAGGCCGGGCGCGTCGATTTCCCAGTTCATGTCGGTCACCGGCAGGCCCCGGTCGCCGAAGCGCACGGTCTCGCTGCCCGGCCAGTTGGAGGGCGCCCGCCAGTACGGCTCGGTCGGCTCGCCGTCCGGCCCGGCCACGACGTACCGGCTGTAGTAGTTGATCCCCAGCACCGAGAGCGGCGTCGAGATGACCTCCATGTCGCCCTCGCGCACGAACCCGAAATCGGTGACCTCGCGGACGTCCTCGACCACGTCGGCCGGGTACTGCCCGCGGAGCACCGGGTCCAGGAAGATCCGGTTGGCCAGGCCGTCGATCCGGCGGGCGGCGTCGACGTCGGCGGGAGAGTCGGTCTGCGGGGAGACCGCGTACAGGTTGACCGTGATGCCCAGGTTGTGGTCGGGCTGGGCGGCCCGCATCGCCTGGACCGCCAGCCCGTGCCCGAGCATCAGGTGGTGCGCCGCCCGCAGCGCGTCGGCGCCGTCGCTACGGCCCGGGGCGTGCGCGCCCGAGCCGTACCCCAGGAACGCCGAGCACCACGGCTCGTTGAGCGTGGTCCAGTGGCGCACGCGGTCGCCGAGCGCGCGGTGGGCCAGCTCGGCGTACTCGGCGAACCGGCTGGCGGTGTCGCGCGCCGGCCAGCCGCCGGCGTCTTCCAGGGCCTGCGGCAGGTCCCAGTGGTAGAGCGTTACCCACGGCTCGATGCCGTGGCCCAGCAGGTCGTCGACCAGCCGACGGTAGAAGTCGAGCCCTTCCTGGTTGGCCGGGCCGCGACCGTCGGGCTGGATCCGTGGCCAGGCGAGGGAGAACCGGTAGGAGCGCAGCCCCAGCCCGGCCATCAACTTCACGTCTTCGGACGAGCGGTGGAAGTGGTCGCACGCCACGTCGCCGGTGTCGCCCCCCTTCACCTTCCCGGGGGTCCGGCTGAACGTGTCCCAGATAGACGGCGTCCGGCCGCCCTCGGTGGCGCCTCCCTCGATCTGGTAGGCGGCGGTGGCCGCGCCCCAGAGGAAGTCCGGCGGGAAGGCCACCACGTGGCCGTTGGGGCTTGTCACGCTTTGACTGCACCTTCCATGATGCCGCCGATGATCTGGCGGCCGAACAGGATGAACACCACGATCAGTGGCACGGTGCCGACCGCCGTCGCGGCGAACACCATCGAGTAGTCCGTGTAGTAGGCGTACGAGAGGGTGGAGAGCGACACCTGGAGCGTCGGGTTCTCCGGCGTGAGGATCGCGAACGGCCACACGAACTCGTTCCACGTCTGCATGAACGTGAGCAGGCCGAGCACGGCCGCGGCCGGGCGGAGCGCGGGCAGCACGACGTTCCAGTAGATGCGCCAGGTCGAGCAGCCGTCGATGCGGGCCGCCTCGATCAGCTCGTCGGAGACCGCGGAGCTGGCGTACTGGCGCATCATGAACACGCCGAACGCGCTGGCCAGGAACGGCACGGTGACCGCCAGCAGCGAGTCGTACCAGCCGATGTCCTGCATCAGGCCCCAGAGCGGGATGATGCCGAGCTGCGTGGGCACCATCATCGTGGCGACGATCGCGAGCATCAGGCCGTTTCGCCCGCGGAACTTGAGCTTGGCGAAGGCGAAGCCGGCCAGCGACCCGGTCAGGACCACCGAGATGGTCACCACGCTGGAGACGATCACCGAGTTGACGATGCCCTGCATCAGGTTGGCCGTCTCGTTGTCGAGCGCGCGGCCGATGTTGTCGCCGAAAAGGCTGGACGGGCTGAACGGCGGCGGCGTGTCGTTGATCGCGTCGTTGCTGCGGGTCGCGATCACGAACATGTAGTAGAGCGGGTAGAGCGAGCTGAGCACACCCAGGATCAGCGCGATGTAGGTGAGCGGGCTGGTACGCCAGAGCCGCTTCGACCCGGTGGTCAAGGTGGTCATCGGGTCTCCCTCACTTCACCGAACGGCGGGTGATCACGAAGTTGAGCACGGACACGACGACGATCATCAGGAACAGCGCCCACGCCACCGCCGCGCCGTAGCCGGCCTTGCTGAGGTTGTGGATGCTGTTCTCGAACATGTACATCTGCACGGTCTGGAACTCGCGCTGCGTGCCACCGATGATGTTGCCGTTGTTGAAGACGAGGGGCTCGACGAAGAGCTGGAGACCGCCGATGGTCGACAGGATCACCACGAAGACGAACGTGGGGCGCAGCATCGGCAGCGTGACGGTCCAGAACTGCCGCCATGGGCTGGCGCCGTCCATCGCGGCCGCCTCGTAGAGGTCGCGCGGGATCGCCTGCATGCCGGCGAGCAGGATGAGCGTGTTGTAGCCGGTCCAGCGCCAGTCGACCATCGCGGAGATCGCGATCCAGGAGGTCCACCACTCGCGCCGCCAGTCGATCGCCTCCACGCCGAAGAGGCTGAGCCCCCAGTTGACGACGCCGAAGTCGCGCTGGAAGAGCATGCCGAACACGATCGCTACGGCCGCGACCGAGACGACGTTGGGGACGAAGATGGCCATCCGGAAGAACGTCTTCGCCCTCAGCAGCGGGCGGTTGAGCAGGTTGGCCATGAAGAGCGCGAGTGCCAGCTGGGGCACGGTGGCCAGCACGAACATGCCGAACGTGTTTCTGACCGCGTTCCAGAAGTAGTCGTCGCCGAGCAGCGCGGCGTAGTTGTCGAGGCCGATGAACGTGTTTTCGCCGACCAGGTCCCAGTCGTGCAGCGACATCCACAGTGTCCACAGCATCGGGTACAGACCGAAGATGCCGAAGAGCACGAAGAACGGTGCGACGTAGAGGTACGGCGAGTACTTCATGTCCAGCCGGGTGAAGCGCGAGTACGCGCGGCGCCGGCGGGGCTGGGCGTGCTTGGATGGCGCGCCACGGGAGGGCGGTGCCTGGGTGACCGAAGCGCTCACGGTCGTCCTCGCTTCGCTTCGGGCGCCCGCGAGGCTCCATTCGCACTCTGTTTGATGATTCGCTCGCTGGGCTCGCTCATGGCATGTCCTTCTCGGGTGCGGCCGGCGGTAGGGCGAGAGATTGCGGACGGGGCTCGGTGGCGCCCGGGTGATCCCCGGACGCCACCGAGACCGTTATCGAGACGGGCTGGCTACCGATACCGGCAGAATCAGAAGGCGCCCTGCGTAGCGGCGTCCTTGGTGAACTGCTCCCAGGCCTCCGTCTTGTTGGCCTGACCCGATTCGTACGCCCGCAGCGCCGGCTCGAGCGCGTTCTCCTTCACCGCCTGGTGCTTCGGACCGAGGTGGGTCGGCACGATCTTCTGCACACCGTCGCCGAAGATCTTGCCGGTCGGCGCGTCGCTGAAGTACTTGTTCGTGAAGGAGGTGAAGGCCGCGTCCTCCAGCGCCTTCAGGTTGGTCGGCAGCGGGCCGCTCTTCTTGAACGCGGCGACCTGGCCGGCCGTGTTGGTCAGGAAGTCGATGAGCTTCGCGGCCTCCGCGTGGTACTTGCTCTGCGTCGGCACGCCCAGCCACGAACCGCCCCAGTTACCGGCGCCACCGGGCACCGCGGCGAGGTCCCACTTGCCCGCGTTCTCCGGACCGGAGTTGCTCTCGACGATGCCGAGCATCCACGAGGGGCAGGCGTTGACGGCGAAGGTGCCCTGCTTGAAGCCGGCGTTCCACTCCGGCGACCAGGTCGTGATCTTGGCCGAGATGCCGGCGTCCGCGATCGCGATCGCCTGGTCCCACGCCGCCTTCACCGCGGGGCTGGTGTCGGCGATGAGCTTGTCTTCCTTGTCGTAGAACAGGTCGGCGCCGTTCTGCTGGAACATCACCGCGTTGACGGCGGTGGTCACCGAGTCGACGAAGCCCTTGCCGGTCTTCGCCTTGTAGTTCTTACCGGTCTCGATGAACTTGTCCCACGTCGGCCAGAGCGCGCTGACCTCGTCGCGGTTGGTGGGCAGGCCCGCCGCCTCGAAGAGGTCGGTGCGGTAGCAGAGGCCCAGGCCGCCCACGTCGGTGGGCAGACCCATCAGGCGGCCGTCCGGCGCCTTGCCGAGCTCGTACTTCCAGGACAGGTAGTCCTTGCTCTTGTCGCCGACCAGCGGGGCCAGGTCGACCCAGTTGCCCGGGTTGAGCTTGAACTCGTTGAGGATGCCCTCTTCCAGCATGATCACGTCGGCCGCGCCCTTGCCGGTGGCGAGCGAGCGGACGACACGCGGCCGGAACTCGTTCAGCTGGGCCACCTTGCGCAGCTCGATCTTGATGCCGGTCTGCTGCTCGTATTGCTTGACCAGGTCCTCGTATCCGGCCTCGCCGAAGGTGTCGACCACAAGCTTCTCTGGCTTGGCGCCAGTGTCGCCGCCCTCGTTGTCCTCGCCGCACGCCGTCGCCGCGGCGAGAACCGCGACCGAGGCGAGCGCGACCGCCGCGTACCGCCGGCGGCGCGTCGAAACGCTCATCCCTGACCCCTCTCAGGTCTTGATGTGTGTGGTGGGGGTGTGCCCGGTGCACGCCACCGTCGGCGGACGCACGAAAACCGCTGCCCACGAACGCCCCGGAGGCGTGCCTGGCGCCACACGGTGCCCGGTGTGTGGCTCTCACCACACCCCGCCGGGAGCGCTCCCATGAGATTGCCGGCAGGTTTCTAGGGTGTCAAGACCCAACTGGGAGCGTTCCCATTTCGTTACTGACCGCAGTGGGGCGAACCACCACCAGCCGCGCGGAACGGTGTGTAGCCGGGCGAGATACCTCTACGCACAGCAGCGGGAGCGACCGTTTTGGCCGCTCCCGTGCTTTGCAAGCGCTTACGCCAAGCGGCGCAGAAGGGTCGTCGTGCGCTCCATCGGGAACACCTCCGGGTCGAAGGACCGGCCGATCCAGGCCGCCATCGCCTCGTGCTCGGGGTGGCGCGGGTCACCTGTCGCGGCCAGGAACCGCGCGTAGCCGAACGCGCCGCCGACATCTTCCGGCGGGCAGGCCCGCTCGCCACCCACGCACGCCGGGTATCGCTCGTCGGGCTCGGCGCCGAAGACGTCCTCGACGGTGATCTCGTGCTCCCACCAGTCGCCGAAGTCGTATGTGTAGAGGAACCGGCCGCCCTTCGCCGCCACCGCGTCCAGCCGCACGTCCAGCTCGTCGCGGAGGGCCAGCTCGCCGTCGGGGTCGGGCTCACCGTACTGAACACCGTCGATGTCAAAGGAATGCAGGTGGCAGTCTTGCCAACCCATCGCGAGCTGGACGACGCGATGCAGCCGGTCGAGCGTGTATCCGCCCGGCACGAGCACACGCCGCCACACCGGCGGGACGACGTCGGCCAGCGACACCTTCAGCTGGAAGATCTGGCGCGGCATGGTGGGCACTGTCCCCCGTTCTGACGTACGTCGTGCTGCCGTAGGGTTTCCACGTGATCTGCCAGGCGTGCCGATCGAGGCGACACGCTGCCTGCCGAGGTGGCAGTTGGTGTGACTGTCAGCACCGTACCCCGGCACCGACCCCACCGGTCACCGGTCCGGCGGGCGAATGAGCGCGTCTCTTGCACGGCTCGAGCCGGCCGCCACGCTCGACGACCGCGCGCTCACCGGCCTGTACCAGGTGGATGAGCCCGTCGTCCGGGTCAACTTCGTCACCAGTGTGGACGGTGCGGTGGAGCTCGACGGCTTCTCGGCGGGGCTGTCCGGCGTGCCCGACAAGAGGGTCTTCGCCCTGCTCCGCATGCTTTGCGACGCCCTGGTGGTCGGCGCCGGCACGCTGCGCCACGAGGGCTACCGGGCGCTGCGGCTCGACGCCGAGCGCCGGGCCTGGCGACGGGGGCAGGGCCTCGCCGAGTACCCCACGCTCGTGGTGGTATCCGGGTCGCTCGACCTCAACCCGGGGCAGGCGGCGTTCGCGGATGCCCCGGTTCGTCCGATCGTGCTGACCCACGGCCGCGCGCCCGTCGACCGGCGGCAGGCCCTCTCCGGTGTGGCCGACGTGTGGACCGCCGGCGACGACACGGTCGATCTCGCCGACGGGCTGGCCCGCCTCCGCGAGCGCGGGCTGCGCCACCTGCTCTGCGAGGGCGGCCCGCACCTCTTCGGCACGCTCACCGCCGCCGACCTTGTCGACGAGGTGTGCCTCACCCTCTCCCCCCTGGTCACCGGACCCGGCGCGGGGCGGATCACCGCCGGCCCGGCCAGCCCGCCCAAAGGCATGGCGCTGCGGCACGTACTGGAGGCGGAGGGGTCACTCTTCCTCAGATACACCCGTACGTGACCACATGACCACACGTTCTTGTGGATGAATCTGTGGATGACCACAAGTTCTTGTGGATATCGGTGAGTCCTCCGCGATGATGTCGGTCCGGTGGTGCACGATGAGGCCGTGGCAGATGAGACCGGTGAGGCGGTGGGGCGGGTCCTCGGCACGGCCGACGCCACTCCGCTGCAGTTCTGGACGGCAGTAGCGCCCGGCAGCTACCTCCAGCTCGACGACGTCGTGGTGACCAAGCGCGACTTGCCCGACCGCGAGCCGGTCACGATCGCCGGCGTCGTGACCCAGGTGCGGGCGCGGCACGAGGGCGCGCAGTTCGACTCCGACGTCTTCGCCATCGCCGACGGCACGCTCCCGGCGCTCGTGCAGGAGGCCGCCGAGATCACCACGACCCGGGTCGACCCGGAGCTGTACGTGCCGCCCGCCCCCGGCGCGCTCGTCCGGCGGGCCACCGGCGACCTCCGCGCCGCCGCGCTGCACTTCGACCGGATGGAAAAGCGGGTGCCGATGGGCACCGGCCGCGACGGGCTGCCCGCCTTCCTCAACGCCGACTTCCTCGACGGCAGCCGCGGCGCACACGTCTCCATCTCCGGCATCTCCGGCGTGGCGACCAAGACCAGCTTCGCCACCTTCCTGCTGTACTCGGTGTTCCGCTCCGGCGTGCTCGGCGGCGACGCGATCAACGCCAAGGCGTTGATCTTCAACGTCAAGGGCGAGGATCTGCTCTTCCTCGACCACCCCAACGCGCGGCTCGACGACGCCACCACCGCCCGCTACGCCGAGCTGGGGCTGCCCGCCACGCCCTTCCCGGACGTCCGGGTCTACGCGCCGCCGCGGGTCAACGACTCCTCCGGCACCCCCGACGTGAGCAGCCGCCTCGCCGGCGTCGACAGCTTCTACTGGACGCTCGCCGAGTTCTGCGAGCACCGGCTGCTGCCCTACGTCTTCGCCGACGCCGACGACGAGCGCCAGCAGTACACGATGGTCGTCCACGCGGTCACCGCCCACCTGGCCCGCCACGCCCAGCCCGCCGAGGGCGGAGTGAGCATCGACGGCGCCCGCCTGGGGTCCTACCCCGACCTGGTCGACTTCGTGGTGAGCCGGCTGACCGACGAGGAGACGCGGGGCACCTGGGCCGGGAGCGCGATCAACACCGGCACGGTCAACGCCTTCGCCCGGCGCCTGATCGCGAGCAAGAAGGACCTCGCCCGGCTGATCCGCGGCGACCTGGCGGCCCGCCGCCCGCACTCGATCAACACGGCGGAGAGCGCCCAGGTCACCGTCGTCGACCTGCACAACCTGCCCGACCGGGCGCAGCGCTTCGTGGTCGGCGTGACGCTCAAGACCGAGTTCGAGCGCAAGGAGAAGGCGGGCACGGCCAAGCCGCTGCTCTTCGTGGTGCTCGACGAGCTCAACAAGTACGCGCCGCGGGAGGGCTCCTCGCCGATCAAGGAGGTGCTGCTCGACATCGCCGAGCGGGGGCGCTCGCTCGGCGTGATCCTCGTCGGCGCGCAGCAGACCGCCAGCGAGGTGGAGCGGCGCATCGTCACCAACTCGGCGATCAAGGTCGTGGGCCGCCTCGACCCGGCCGAGGCATCCCGCCCGGAGTACGGCTTCCTGCCGCCCGCGCAGCGCCAGCGCGTGCTCCTGGCGAAGCCGGGCACGATGTTCGTCAGCCAGCCGGACATCCCGGTGCCGCTGTGCGTGGAGTTCCCGTTCCCCGCGTGGGCCACGCGCCCGTCCGAGGCCGGGCAGGCGCCCTCGGCCACGCTCCGCTCGATCGTCCAGTCCGCCGACCCGTTCGCGGTCGTCGGCGGCCGCGGCGAGGATGAGATCCCGTTCTGATGCCGCGTTCCGGCGGGGGCCCCACATGAAGATCCTGCACACGTCCGACTGGCACGTCGGGAAGGTCCTCAAGGGACAGTCCCGCGCCGAGGAGCACATCGCCGTGCTCGCCCAGGTGGTGGAGATCGCCCGGGCCGAGCGCCCCGACCTGGTGATCGTCGCCGGCGACATGTACGACACGGCCGCCCCCACACCGGAGGCGACCCGGCTGGTGACCCGGGCGCTCTCCGCCCTGCGCGGCACCGGAGCCGAGGTGGTCGCGATCGGCGGCAACCACGACAACGGGGCGGCGCTCGACGCGCTCCGCCCCTGGGCCGACGCGGCCGGTGTGGTGCTGCGCGGCACCGTGCGCGAGTCGGCGGCCGAGCACGTGATCGAGGGCCAGACCCCGGACGGCGAGCGGTGGCGGCTGGTCGCGCTGCCGTTCCTCTCCCAGCGGTACGCCGTGCGCGCCGCCGAGATGTACGAGCTGACCGCCGCCGAGGCGAGCCAGACCTACGCCGACCACATCGGACGGTTGCTGGGCGTGCTGTGCCAGGGCTTCGACGCACCGGGTCGCCGCGCGGGCGGAGCGGGCGCCGGCCAGCACAGCGCGGGCACCGTAAATCTCGTGACCGCCCACCTCACGGTCGTCGGCGCCACGATGGGCGGCGGCGAGCGGGAGGCGCACTCGGTGATGGGCTACGCCGTGCCGGCCACGGTCTTCCCGGGCAGCGCCCACTACGTCGCGCTCGGCCACCTGCACCGGGCCCAGCACGTGCCCGGCCCGTGCCCGGTGCGCTACTGCGGCAGCCCGCTCGCCATCGACTTCGGCGAAGGGGAAAACACGCCGTCGGTCGCGATCGTCGAGGTGACCGCGGAGAGCACGGCGAAGGTGCGCGACGTGCCGATCACCGCGGCGGTGCCGCTGCGCACCGTGCGCGGCTCGCTCGCCGAGCTGTCCACGATGGATGGCGACCAGCCGGGCTGGCTCCGCGTGTACGTACGCGAGGCGCCCCGGGCCGGCCTCCGCGAGGAGGTGCAGGCGCTGCTGCCGAAGGCGCTGGAGGTGCGGATCGACCCGGAGATGCTGCCCGACACCGGCGCGAGCGCCCGGGCCGCCCAGCGCGCCGGCCGCTCGCCGCGCGACCTCTTCGGCGACTACCTGGAGAGCCGGGGCCACGCCGACGAAGGCGTGCGGGAGCTGTTCGACACGCTGTACGAGGAGGTGTCGGGGCCGTGAGCGAGCGAGTTGAGCAAGCGCACGAGGCGGGCTCAGCATGAGGCCGCTGCGGCTGGACATGGCCGGGTTCACCGTCTTCCGCGACGAGACCACCATCGACTTCACCGACGTCGACTTCTTCGCGCTCACCGGCCCCACCGGCTCCGGCAAGTCGACGGTGCTCGACGCGATCTGCTTCGCGCTGTACGGGCAGGTGCCGCGCTGGGCCAGCAGCCGGGGCATCGTCAACGCGCTCGCCCCCTCGGCCACCGAGGCGCGGGTCCGGCTGGTCTTCGAGTCGGCCGGCGCGCGCTACGTCGCCACTCGCGTGGTGCGCCGCGACGGCAAGGGCCGGGTCTCCACCGGCGGGGCCGGGCTCCAGCTGATGCCGCGCGGCTTCGATCCGTCCAAGCTGGACACCGGGCTCACGCCGGAAGACCTCGGCGAGGTGCTCGCCGGCACGCCGGGCGAGATGGACGCCGCGGTGCTGGAGGCGGTCGGCCTGCCGTACGAGCAGTTCACCAGCTGCGTGGTGCTGCCGCAGGGGCAGTTCGCCGACTTCCTGCACGCCAAGCCCGCGGCCCGCCAGGAGATCCTGGTCAACCTGCTCGGGCTGCACGTCTACGAGGCGATCCAGAAGAAGGCGTCGGCCCGGGCGGTGCAGGCGGACGCCCAGCTCGCCGCCGTCGACCAGCTCCTCGGCGACCTCTCCGACGCCGACGACGAGTCGCTGGAGGCCACCGCCGCGCGGCTCGCCGCGATGCGGGAGCTGGCCACGGCGGTCGAGGCGGACGTACCCGCGCTGCGCGAGGCCGAGCAGGGCGCGGAGGACGCGGCGACCGCGCTGAAGGAACTGGGCGGCGAGATCGACGCCCTCGCCGCGATCCGCCCGCCGGACGACCACGCCGCTGTCGCCGAGGCGGTCGCCACCGCCCGCGCGACCGCCACCGAAGCCGCCGCCGCCGTCGCGGCCGCCGAGGAGAGCGAGGAGAAGGTACGCGGCCAGATCGCCGGCGCGCCCGACGTCGCCGCCCTCCGCCTGCTCCTGGAGGCGCACGCCGAGTACGACAAGCTGACCGGCCAGGCGCAGACGCTCGCCGAAGCGGTGCGGAGCGCGAAGAAGGAGCACGGCACCGCGGCCACGGCGCTCGACAAGGCCACCGCCGACGCCACGGCGGCCGCCCAGAAGCTGGAGGAGGCGCGCCGGGCGTACCAGGAGGCGCAGCACGCCGACCGGGCCGCCGCGCTCCGCGTACACCTGGCGGTCGGTGCGCCCTGCCCGGTCTGCGAGCAGCCGGTGACCACGGTGCCCGACGTGGCGGCGTCGGCCGTGGCCGCCGCGGAGGCGGCCGGCAAGGTCGCCCGCAAGGAGGCCGACAAGGCCACACAGCTCGTGGCGGAGCGCGACAAGGCGCTGCGCGAACTCGACCGCGTACTTGAGCGCGCGCGGGCCCAGCACGACCAGCTCACCGCCCGCCTCGCCGAGCTGGCGGCCCGCCTCGCCGACTCCCCCGGCCCGGTCGCGCTCGGCCGCGAGCTGGAGGCACGGGCGGTGCTGCAAGGACGGCTCGACGACGCCGCGGGGGCCGTACGCGCCGCGCGGGAGGCGCAGCGGCGGGCACAGAGCGGCGCCGACGCGGCCGACGAGCGGCTGAGGTCGGCGTGGCGCCGCTTCGACAAGGCGCGCGACGCGGTGGGGCGGCTCGGCCCACCGGCCGCCGACCGCGACGACCTGGTCGCCGCCTGGACCACGCTCGCCGAGTGGGCCGCCGCGCAGGGCGAGGAGCGGGCCGGCCGGCGTGACGACGCGGTCGCCCGGCTGGACGCCGCGCGGGCGGCGGTCACCGCGATCCAGGAGCGGCTGGCGACACTCTTCGTCTCCACCGAGCTGGCCGTCCCCGAGGCGGGCCTCGACGGCGCCGGGGCGAGCCGCGCGGTGGCCGTGGCGGTGGCCCGCGCCGAGGGCGCCCACCAGCGCGTCATCGAGCGCCGCGAGCAGGCCGAACGCCTCCGCGAGCAGCGCGTCGAGTACGAGCGCGAGGGCAACGTGGCCAAGACGCTCGCCGGCCACCTGCGGGCCAACAACTTCGAGCGGTGGCTGCTGGAGGAGGCACTCGACCTGCTCGTCGACGGCGCCTCCCGGATCCTGCGCGAGCTGTCCGGCGGGCAGTACGAGCTGGTGCACGACAAGGGCGAGTTCTACGTGGTCGACCACCACGACGCCGGGCTGCGGCGGGGCGTGCGCACGCTCTCTGGCGGCGAGACGTTCCAGGCGTCGCTGGCGCTCGCGCTGGCCCTCTCCGAGCAGCTCGCCGGCCTCTCCACCACGTCGGCGAGCCTGGAGTCGATCGTGCTGGACGAGGGCTTCGGCACGCTCGACGCGGCGACGCTCGACACGGTCGCGGCCACGCTGGAAGGGCTGGCCGCCCGCGGTGACCGGATGGTCGGTGTGGTGACCCACGTGCCGTCGCTGGCCGAGCGGGTCCCGGTCCGTTTCGAGGTGCGCAAGGACGCGCGTACGGCACGAGTGGAGCGGGTGGGGCTTTGAGTCGCCTCTTCATGGACAGGTGGGCAGCGTCATACGGCGCGTCCTTCGAGGGCGGAGACGGGCCGACGTCGCCCACCTCGGCTCGGGTCGAGACCCACCACGAAGTGCCCTCCGAGGAGTGGCATCCGATCGTGGCGGAGGATGGGGCCAAGGCGCCCGACGTGGTGTTGCTGGTCGACGGCGTGCAGCGAGTCGACGGCACGCTCTCCACCGAGGAGGACGACGGCACGTCCTTCCCCGGCCTGGCCGCCTCGTACGCGGCCGGCGTGGTGCGGTGTGATCTCGCACGGGGCGCCGCCGAGCTGGCCGGGTCCCAGGTGGCCCGAGCGCTCTTCACCGCCAGCCCATCGGTGGAGGATGTGCTCGCGGGACAAATCCGATACGCCGTGCACAAGGTGGAAGGTTCAGGTGAGCTGAGCAAGCTCCAAGCCTCCGTGCAGGCCCCGCTCACCGCGCTCGAAGTCGAGATCTCCGGCACCGCCCGCACCGACGGCGACCTGCTGGTGGTCGATGGCCCCCTGCGCGGCCGGAGGCACCTCCCCCGCACGATCGGCTATGTCAAGACGCAGCAGAGCCAGTACCTTCCGCCCGCGCTCGCGCTCGTGGTCACCTCGCTGATCCCCGGGCAGCGGTCGCCGATCTTCAAGCAGGGCACAGCCTGGGGCTGCTGGTCGTGGTACCTGCGGCTGCCCGGGGCGAGCGGCGCCCCCTGGTCCGGCATCGTGCGCGTGGAGTGCTCGCCCGACCTGCTCCTCGAACAGGCGAAGGAGCTGGCCGACCTGTCGCTGGTGACGCTCCCCCGCTTCGCGTCGACCGCGTACAAGGACCCCCGCGCGCCGCAGAACCTCATCCCGATCGCCGGGCTGGAGCGGCGGCTGCGCGGCCTGCTGGGCGACGCCCGCCTCCTGCACCGGGCACTGACCCTGGCGACGGCCCGCCTGAGCTAGAGCCTGTGCATACTGCTCTCGTGGCGGGAGGGCGGCGGGCAGCGGACCGGATTTCCGCGCGCGTCGACTCCGGCACCGCCGAGCTGGTCCCCGACCGCGACCGGGCGCGCGCCTTCACGCTCGTGCTCGGCGGGGCGCCCCAGTCGTACGTGGATCTCGACGACCCCACCTACCTCGAGTTCGAGTACATGCGGCGGATGGCGATGGCGGTCGACCTCGCCGCCCCGCCCGAGCGGCCGCTGGGCGTGCTGCACCTGGGCGGCGGCGGGCTCAGCCTCCCGCGGTACGTCGCCGCGACCCGCCCCGGGTCGACGCAACGGGTCGTGGAGGTCGACGGGGCGCTGGTCGAGTTCGTGCGGCGCGAGCTGCCGTGGCCGCGAGACCCGCGGCTGCGCGTACGGGTCGCCGACGCGCGGGCGGCGCTGGAGTCCTGCCGCGACGCGTCGTACGACCTGGTGGTGAGCGACGTCTTCGCCGGTGCCCGCACGCCCGCCCACCTGGCGTCGGTGCAGTTCGCCCGGCAGGTGGCCCGGGTCCTCGCCCCGGCGGGCACCTACCTGGTCAACGTCGCCGATGGGCCGCCGCTGGCGTACGCGAAGGGCCAGGTCGCGACCGTGCGGGCGGCGCTGGCGCACGCCTGCCTGATGGCCGACTCGACCGTGCTGCGCGGCCGCCGCTACGGCAACCTCGTCATCGTGGCCGGCCACGCCGAGCCGCCGATCCCGGCCCTGTCCCGGCGCGTGGCCGGCGACTGGTTTCCGGGGCGCGTGGTCTACGACGGCGAGCTCGAACGGTTCACCCACGGCGCCAAGGTGGTCGACGACGTCTCAGCACAGCCCTCGACGCCGCCGCCAGCGAGTTTCTGGAGTCATTGATCCGTACGCGGGCGTGATCCGTACACAAGCATGGTCCGGGTATCTCGGACCCGCGATGTATGGAGGTCACAGTCACATGCTGACGCCGCTGGACAGCCTATGTACGCGGTAGCCGCGGAATGGCGCGGTAGCCGCGCGAGAGACCGCGTGTCGGCCGTGCCGGCCCAGCGGTCAGCGAGTCGGTGGCAGGCTATCGACGGAGGTTCGGCCGCACGCCATGATGAGCGCGTGACGCCACGACCCGCACCCGGGCGCCACCAGGCCGGGTCTTCGACCCCGGACCATGACGACGCTCTGGTGCGCGAGCTGTACGAGGAGCACGCCGGTCCGCTCCTGATGTTCGTGCTCCGGCTCACCGGCGGCGACCGCCAGCGGGCCGAGGACATCGTGCAGGAGACGCTGCTGCGCGCCTGGCGCAACGCGCACCGCCTGGGCGCCCAGGGGCAGACGTCGCTGCGCCCATGGCTGGTCACGGTGGCCCGGCGGATCGCCATCGACGACCACCGCAGCGAAAACGCCCGCCCGCCGGAGACGTACGGCCGGGATCTGGAAAACTTCTCCGAGCCGGACGAGACCGAACGCGTGCTGCGCCTGATGACCGTCACCGACGCGCTGCGCACGCTCAGCCAGCCACACCGGGAGATCATCCTGGAGACGTACTTTCGGGGGAAGACCGTGCCGGAGGCAGCGGAGACGCTGGGCCTGCCCTTAGGGACGGCCAAGTCGCGGGTCTATTATGCGCTCCGTGCATTGCGGAGCGCGCTACAGCAGCGGGGCGTGACCGGATGAGCCGGGCAGCCCACTGGGATGTCGCCGCGTACGCGCTCGGCGTCCTCGACCCGCAGGAGGCGGAGCGGTTCGAGGAGCACCTCGCCGGCTGCTGGGCCTGCGCGGGCGAGCTCGAGTCCATGCTGCCTGTGGTAAACCTGCTGTCCGAGGTAGATGGCGAGAGCCTCATCACCGCCGAGCAGTCCCGCTCCGACGGCCGCCTGCTCGACCGCATGATCGTCGAGGTCGGTGCCCACCGGCGCCGGGCCCGGAGCCGCCAGCTGCTCGCGGTCGCCGCGGCGGTCGTGGTGCTCGCGACCACCACCGGGGTCTCCCTCCTCGCCGGCGGCCGCTGGCTGGGCAACGGCTCCACCCCGTCCGACGTGGTCGCGCAGGGCGGCGGCACCAGCGCCCCGCTCACCCCGTCGGTCCCCTCCGGCCAGGCCGGTCCCGGCATCGGCGGCCCTCAGGGGGTGGGCGAAGACGGCGAGCGGTTCGCCGCCACCGACGTGCAGACCGGCGTCGAGGCCACGCTGGTGCTGGAGACCAAGACCTGGGGCACGCAGGTGTCGTTCCAGCTGACCAAGCTGACCGGCCCACGCCAGTGCCGGCTGATGGTGCTCCGCGAAGACGGCACCAAGGAGGTGCTCAACAGCTGGTCGGTGCCGCCGCCCGGATACGGCACCAAGGAGGAGCCGGAGCCGCTGCTGCTCCAGACCAGCACCGCCACGCCGCGCAACGAGATCGACCGCATCCTGGTGCAGCAGGTCAGCAAGGACGGCGTCGTCGAGTCGCTCGTCGAGATGCCGGTTTAGAAGCGCGCCAAAAATTGACAGGGGCGCCGCCAGAAATGGCCGGCGCCCCTTTAGCTCCTCTTAAGGATCCGCTGGGTACACACCGCTTGCATACCTGCACACGTACGCGCCGAGGATCTGGTTCAAGGCGTAGCTGTGAAATTGTTTACGGTCGATAGTTCATCTCTTCGCCCCGCTCGTACGTACACAGTGGAGACAAGGCCCAAGTGGACATGTACAGGGAGGGCAAGTGATACCGGGAAAGCGAACCGCTCTCTTGGCAGGCGCTCTGGCGGGGGTCGCGCTCGCCCTGCAAGGTTGTGCTCCGGCTGGTTACAACCAGGACGGCGACCAGGTCTCGGTGGCCAACGAAGCGGCCGCGGCGGCGGAGACGACCCCCACGCCCGATGCCAGTGAAGGGGCCGAGGAGACCGCCGACGAGCCCAAGAAGGACGTACCGATCACGACCAAGCTGACGGCGAAGAACCTCCCCCGGATGGGCCAGGCGGTCGTCGACCAGGAAGGCTGGATCCTGTACCGGTTCGACAAGGACACGGCGAACCCGCCGACCAGCAACTGTGTCGACAAGTGCGAGCAGGTGTGGCCGCCGGCGTACACGGAGAACGGCAAGCCCGACCTCTCCGGCGTCGACGAGAGCAAGGTCGGCGTGATCACCCGCGAGGACGGCACCAAGCAGCTGACGCTGGACGGCTGGGCCCTGTACCGCTACATCGGCGACAAGAAGCCCGGCCAGTGGAAGGGCCAGGGCGTCGGTGGCACGTGGTTCGTCATCGCGGCCGACGGCAAGCGGAACGTGAGCTGCCTGCCCACCTTCACCCCCAAGCCGGTCGAGCCGCCGGCCGAGGACGCCGCCGACAAGGGCGACGGCGGCGACTCCGAGACCTACAACTACTGAGGTATCCACATCCGCGGACACAGCGGCCGGTCGCAGCCATCGAGGCGTGGCCGGCCGCCGTCGTCCGCGCCGATGGTGGGCGTCAAGGCTTCGCGCGCGGTGACGTCACGGCTTCGCACGCGGTGACGTCACGGCTTCGCACGCGATGGCGTCACGGCTTCGCACGCGGTGACGTCACGGCTTCGCGGCCGATGCGACCAGCAAGTATCGTGCGACCACGATGAATGCCAGAGGCGACCACGATCTGGCACCACGCGACTACTTTGACGCGCACTTCGAACCGCCAGCATCGGCCGAAAGTACGATGCCTCGACGACGAGCGGGAACGACATAAGTTCGCTTTAAATGTCACGTAAGAACTCCCTATTTCCAGTCGTCCCAGATTGACGATTCCTGGTGCCGGCAATACCGTTTCTTCCAGCTTCTACGTGGGAGGTTTGAGATGTTCTCGGGACGACTTGCGGCACCCGGATCGCGCCGGGCGGCAGCCGTCCTCGCCGGCCTGGTCATCGGCACCGTCGGCACCTTCGCGATGCCGATGGCAGCCGCCCAGGCCGCCCCGGACACGCCCCTCACCGCCGCCGACAAGAACCTGCTGTCGGCCGTGCGGCTCGCCGGCCTCTGGGAGATGCCCGCCGGCAACATGGCCGCCGAGAAGGGCGGCCGGGTTCGCGTTCGCCAGGTGGGTGCTGAGATCTCCAAGCAGCACGCCGAGCTCGACCGCCTGGTGGTGGAAGCGGCGAACAAGCTCAACTACCGGCTTCCCGACGAGCCCAACGCGGACCAGCAGAAGTGGCTGGCCGAGATGGAGGAGGCGCGGGCCGGTGCCGACTTCGACCAGGTCTTCGTCGACCGGCTCCGCGCCGCGCACGGCAAGGTCTTCCCGGTCATCGCTGGCGTGCGCACCGGCACACGCAACGACATCGTGCGCGAGCTGGCCCAGGACGCCAACGGCTTCGTGCTCAACCACCTGACCCTGCTGGAGAGCACCGGTCTGGTGAAGTACTCGGAGCTGCCCCTGCCGCCCGACCCGCCGCAGGCCAACAACGCCGCCGGCAACGGCATTCTGAACGGCGCCGAGGCGCGCGCCCAGATCGGCGGCGTCGACCCCGCGGTCATCTGGGTGGTCCTGCTCGCGGCGCTGATAGCCGGCGGCGCGACGACGTTCCGACTGTTCCGTTCAGGGAGGTAGGAGAAAGCTTTCCGGAGCGCAGCGCACCCGCCCCGGCCCGTGGATGTCGTGTCGGAGAGCCCACGACATCCACGCAGGTCGCGCAACCAGCCAGCGGGCGGTGGCGATCGGTTCCCCCAAACCGGCGCACCAAGGGAAGGCCCGGACAAACCCAGCGCGAAGGGAGTGGTCAGGGTACGACCACCGGGCCTGCGCACGACTCCGGAAAGGGCAAGCGCCGGGACACCCCGTCCGTGTCCCGGCGCTTCGCCGTCCGCAACACCTTAAGCCCCGGGCCCGTCTCACGAGGGGCACGCCCTCACCAGGCAGGCCCAGCCCATAGAGTGAGGCAGTGCATCGGGTCCTGACGCCGCCTGCGGGATACCACCTCGCCGGGTCGGTCGCGAAGCTCGCGATGGGGCGGCACGATCCCTGCGCCCGCTTCGTCGGTGACACATTCTGGTACGCGAGCCGCACGCCTGACGGTCCCGCCTCGCTCGCCCTGCACCGCGACGGCACCGACCTGGTCGCCACCGGCCACGGCCCCGGCGCGGGCTGGCTGCTCGACCGGACGCCGGCGATCGCCGGCCTGCACGACGATCTCACCGGATTCGCCGAGCTCGCCGCCGCCCACCCCGTCGTCGCCGAACTCGCCCGCGTGCACCGAGGCGTGCGGCTGCCGGCCACCGGGCAGATCTTTCCCCGGCTGCTGCGGGCCATCCTCGAACAGAAGGTCACCGGCAAGGAGGCCTACCGGGCGTACGCGGCGACCGTGCGCCACTTCGGCGAGTTCGCGCCCGGGCCGGTCGAGCGGCTGTACCTGCCGCCGGAGGCCGAGGCGGTCGCGGCGGCGCCGTACTGGGTGTTCCATCCGTTCGGGGTCGAGCAGCGGCGGGCCGACACACTGCGCCGGGGCGCCGCCGAGGCCGCCCGGCTCCAGCGCTGCGAAACGAGCGCCGAGGCGACGAAGCGACTCACCTCGATCCCGGGCATCGGGCCGTGGACCGCGGCGGAGGTCGTCCGCACCGTCTACGGCGACGCCGACGCGGTCAGTGTCGGCGATTACCACATTCCCAACACAGTGGCCTGGGCACTGGCCGGAGAAGCGCGCGCGGACGACGCCCGGATGCTCGAACTGCTGGCTCCGTTCATGGGACATCGGGGCCGAGTGTGCGTACTCTTGGAAAGCGCGGGAATTATGGCGCCGCGATTTGGCCCGCGGATGCCAATCCGTTCTTTCGCCCAATTCTGACCACGCTCCGTCAGCGACCGGCAACGGGGCGGCTACACGGCAGCTCACCGGCCCTGACCTGCGACTTTGAAAAAGTTCCAAGATCGTTGAACCGCCCACATCATCCGTTCGGTGGATACGTGCGCGTTCAGGCCGCCACCATAAATCTCAATTAAGGAAAGCCGGGAAATCTTAATTCCTTCTTCGTCGCTTGACACTAATCGACGGCCGCTTTTAGGTTGGCTGGGCGGATAGACGTGGTGCGAACTCGTCGCGTATGGAAGTTCGGACGTGTATTCGGCACCCCGCACTGGACCACGTGCTAGAGGTAACCCCTCATGGGACGACGCCTGCCCACCGCGCCGCCCTCGACGAGAAGGAGAAGGTATCCCCACATGTACAGGTCGGCACAACGGCGCAGATCGACCACCAGCGGGCGTCGCAAGCGCATCATTGCCGTGCTTGCGACACTCGTGGTGTTCGGCGGCATCATCACCGTGACCCAGGTCTCCAACGCGGGTGACCGGCGCAACCGTGGCAACCAGCGTCCTCCGGCGACCGAGTGCCGGCCCGCTCCGAACGGCACCGCGCCCTCCGGGCAGCAGAACGTCACGGAGACCCGGCAGAACGGCCGGACGGTCCGCAACTACTGGGGTGACGGGCAGGCGTGCACCACCACCGCGCCGACGCCCACGACGAGCACGTCCGGTCAGCCCAACCAGCCGGTGACCGGCTCGCCCACGACGCCGCCACCACCGCTGGAGATCGGCCCGGACGAGTGCTCCGAAGGCAACGGCCTCCAACCGCACGACGGCTTCCAGAACGGCAACCGCTGCGTCGACACGCAGATGGGTGAGGTCGCCAACGCCGACCAGAACCCGACCCTGCTGATCACCGACGCGCCGCGGACCGTCCGCGTCAACCAGCCCTTCACCATCCGGGTCAGCACCCGCAACCTGATCCGTGACCGGTTCCTGCCGGCCGGCCAGGGCGGCTACTACGTGGAAATGTCCATCCTCAACGCCCAGAACCTGGTCCGCGGACACTTCCACAGCGCCTGCCGCCAGCTCAACAACGCCAACGCCGCCCCCGATCCCGCACCGGCACCGGCGTTCTTCGTCGCCACCGAGGACAACGGCGGCTCCGCCGCACCGGACGTCATCGAGATCCGCGTACCGGGCCTGCCCAACCGGGGCACCTTCCAGTGCGCCTCCTGGGCCGGTGACGCCTCGCACCGAATCCCGCTGATGCAGCGGGCGAACCAGATCCCCGCGTTCGACTCGGTTCGCGTGACCGTCCGATAGCGACAGAGCGGCGATCCACATGCGACAGTCAAGGGGGCACGGGCCAGCCAGGCCGTGCCCCCTTGCCCCATAAGGGAAGCAGCGAGAGCAGCAAGGTAAGGAGCCGTCCATGTTCCGCAACCGGCGTACGGCAGTCGTGGCGCTCGGCGCCGCCGTCTTCGGTGCCCTCGCGCTCGCGTCGCCGGCCTCAGCCGACGTGACCGCGAACCCGGCCGAGGCCACGCGAGGGGACGGCGCCAAGGTGACCTTCCGGGTCACCGAGGACCGCCCCGGGGCGCACACCATCAAGGTTCAGCTGATCGCCCCGGTGGACAACCCGATCGGCGAGATCTACCCCATGTCCCAGGACGACTGGGCGCCGGCCACCGAGACCCGCAGGCTCGACGAGGCGGTCGCTGGGCTGCACGGCATGCCGGTCACCGAGGCCGCGGCCTCGATCACGTGGACGCGGGTCACCCCGCCGCCGGCGACACCGGAGGCGGCCGAGCTGACCGTCTCCATGGGACCGATGCCGACCGAGGGCGACCAGCTCGTGTTCGTGCTCGTGCAGACGTACTCCGACGGTACCGTGGTCCGCTGGGCCGACCCGGCCGGCGGCGCCCACCCCGCCGTGGCCGTGAAGCTGGTCGGCCAGGCCGCCCCGGGCGGCGGCCACCACGGCGGCCAGCGGCAGGCGCCCCCGCCTGCGGCCGCCGCACCGGACACGGTGGACGAGGGCGGCTCCACCTACGGGATCCTCGCCGCCGGGCTCGTCGCCGGACTTGGGCTCGGGGTACTCGGTGGCTGGCTGATCCTGCGCAGCCGCCGCACCGCCTCCCCCGCCGCGACCGTCGAGGCGCCGGAACGGGAGAAGGTCGGCGCCGGCGCCAGCTGATCCGCCGGCGACACACGCACTTTCCGGAGCCCCGCGCCAATGGCGTGGGGCTCCTACCGTCCGTCCATCGTCTACCGTCCGTCCATCGTCGGTTGGGGTCGTGGACCGCGCAGGGCGAGGCTGCGGGAGCAACGGTCTGGACCGCGACGGACAGAGCGGCAGCCCAAGGTTGTCTTTGAAATCGCCTCTCCGGCGGCCTTTTCCGGCGGCGGCCACCGTGTGACGGCGGCTGGCCGGTGAGGCGTGGGCGGGTAGCCTTGCCGGGTGGCTCGCACCCAACGCCGGGTTTTGGCCGGTCTCGTCGCCGGTGCCCTAATCGCCGCCGGCTGCACGCTCCCGGTCTACGCCCCGCAGACCGACGGGGGCGGCAACGCCGCGCGCGACACCCCCGCACCTGCCGCGCCCGGCGAGGCCGCGGTGTGGAGGCCCTGCCCCGACGTGCCCGAAGACCTCGTGGGGCGGGGCGCGCCCGGCATGCGTTACGAGTGCGCCAGCATCGCGGTGCCGCAGGACTGGGCCGACCCGAGCGGCAGCGGCACGTTCGAGGTCGCGCTGCTGCGCGCCCGCTCCAGCCGCCAGCATGACCGCATCGGTTCGCTGGTGGTCAACCCGGGTGGTCCGGGCGGCTCGGGCATCGACACGGCCGTCTACCTGTCGTTCGGGGCGGCGTTCAGCGGGCTGCCCGACGAGATCACCGAGCGCTTCGACGTCGTCGGCTTCGACCCCCGCGGCGTCGCCCGCTCCTCGCCGGTCGAGTGCATCTCCGACGCCGACCTCGACGCGACCTTCGCCGCCGACCCCGACCCTGACACGCAGGCCGGGTTCGACGAGGTGGTGGCGATCAACAAGCGGGTCGCGGACGGCTGCGGCGCCAAGTACGGCGACGACCTCAAGCTCTTCTCCACCGAGCAGGCCGCACGCGACATGGACGCGGTGCGGGCCGCGGTGGGCGACGAGAAGCTCACCTACCTCGGCTACTCGTACGGCACGCTTCTCGGCGCCACCTACGCGCAGCTCTTCCCCAACAAGATCCGCGCGCTCGTGCTCGACGGTGCGGTGGACCCCGGCCAGGACCTGGTCGCCGGATCGGAGAGCCAGGCGAAGGGCTTCGAGCGGGCCTTCACCAACTTCACCAACTGGTGCGCGCAGACCAGCGGGCGATGCCCCATCGCGGCAGATGCCCGCGGCGCCGTCACGGCCGCACTCGACAAGGCCCGAGTTTCGCCGGTACGTGGCCGCGACGGTCGCGAGGCCACCGCCGGCTGGGTCTTCTACGCGGTCATCTCCTCGCTCTACACCGAACAGGGCTGGCAGGAGCTCGCCACCGCGATCGACGACATCCAGCGCGGCGACGCCTCGGGGGTCTTCGAGCTGGCCGACTCGTACGCCGAACGCGACGACAACGGCCGCTACTCCAACCTCTTCGACGCCAACCTGGCGGTCAACTGTGCCGACTCCGCCGAGAAGCCGACGCTCGAGCAGATCCGCACGTACCAGTCGCAGTGGCGCTCCCGGTACCCGCTCTTCGGGGCGGCACTCGCGCTGGGCATGCTGCCGTGCGCGTACTGGCCGGGCGAGCGCGACCCGTACCCGACCGGCGAGGCGCGCGGTGCACCGCCGATCGTGGTGGTGGGCACGACGGGCGACCCGGCGACGCCGTACGAGCAGACCGCCAAGCTCGCCGACATGCTGGGCGTGGGCGTGGTGCTGACGTGGGAGGGCGAGGGCCACACCGCGTACCCGCAGACCGAGTGCGTCACCCAGGCGGTCGACCGGTACCTGCTGGACCTGGAGGTACCAAAGGCGGGGCTGCGCTGTCCGCGGTGAGCCGGCGGTAGGCGGAGGCGGACGCCAGGTCCGCACCGATGTGGCCCCGGGCTGATTCCGTCGTCTGGGCCCGCCCTGCCTTTACGGAACAGCCCTAGGGTGGGAGGCGTGACCGACGCCCTCTTGCGCCCCGCGACCCGTGCCGACCTGCCCGCGATCGTGGCCATGCTGGCCGAGGACACCTTCAACGCCAGTTGGGGGCCGGCCGACGATCCCGCATATGCCGCGGCGTTCGACCAGATCGAGGCAGACCGGCAGAACACTCTCGTGGTCGCGGACCGCGCCGGCGACGTGATCGGCACGATGCAACTGACCTACATCCCGTCCCTGAGCAACCGAGGCGCCGAGCGGTTGCAGATCGAGAGCGTGCGCGTCCGTTCCGACCAGCGCGGCCGCGGCCTGGGTCACGAGATGATCCGGTGGGCGGTCGAGCAGGCCAAGGCACGCGGATGTGGCCTGGTGCAGTTGACGACCGACAAGCGCCGCGTCGACGCACACCGGTTTTACGCGTCCCTCGGCTTCATCGCCTCGCACGAGGGCATGAAACTGCCCCTTTGAGGCTCAGCCGTCGTCTTGGCCCCGTCGCGGGCGTGAGCGACGCGGTGCCCGGTCAGCTTGGCCTGTCGCGGGCGTGAGCGACCCGGTGCCCGGTCAGCTTGGCCTGTCGCGGGCGTGAGCGACCCGGTGCCCGGTCAGCTTGGCCTGTCGCGGGCGTGAGCGACCCGGTGCCCGGTCAGCTTGACCCGTCGCGGGCGTGACCGGCGCGGTGCCTGGTCAGCGAATGCCGCACGGCCGAGGTGCGCCCGGCCTGGTCTCCGGCGGGCGCCCCGCCTTCACCGCACTGCCGCGTGCACCGACGCGGACCCGACCGGCGCCGGGCAGCCTCCACAGCGCCCTCAGGAGTCAGGCGCGCGCGCTCCCCACGACGCGGCGCTGGCGATACGCACGGGTCTTGTTGCGGTTACCGCAGGAGGCGCCACACCAGCACTTCGACGAGTTTTTGGAACGGTCGTAATAGGCCCACTGGCAGCTGTCCTCCCGGCAGATCTTCAGCCGTGACCAGATGCCGTCGCGCTCGGCGAGCACCATCGCGGCGACGATCTCCGCCAGCAGGCCGGGGACGCCGCCCGCCGTAGGCGCCAGGCTCATGCCGCCCCCGGTGAAGCGGGCCCGCAGCGGCAGCCCGGCGGCGAGCCGGTCGAGCTCCGCGCGGGGATCGGCGCCCTCGTCGTCGTGCCCGGATGCCTCGCTCCCCCGCTCGCCCGCCGCCGCCGTGTCGTGTGCCGGCACCTCGTGGCCGTGCGGCGGGCTCTCAAGGTCGTGCGCGGCCAGCTCCATGCGCAGCGCCGCGCGCAACTGCCAGGCGAGGTCGAGGTCGGCGGTCGCCACGGGCACGTCGCGCCCCTGCGCGGACAGCCACCGCTGGAAGCGCTCGGTCGAGGTCAGCTCGTCGGTGCCCTCCTCGACGTCGACGGTGTTGGCGAACGCCTCCACCAACGCCAGCTGCTCCGGAACCCCGTCGGCCACGACACCTCCAAACCGCCTTGACTGGTAACCACCATCCTACTACCGTCATGGCAACACCATCAAAGACTTTTCACTAGTGTCGAGGGGGCGCGCGATGCACCCATTGATCGCTTCGATGTGGCTCGAGGCATACGACCAGGAGCTGCGTGACGAGGCCCGACATGAGCGCCGAGCCGCCGCTGTGCACCTCGGCGGCGGTTCGCTCCGCGTCCGCGCGGGTCGCGGGCTGATCCGGCTTGGCCACCGGCTGGCGGGCGAGGCCGCCCGTCACCCCCGTCCCGCCTGACGGCACGCCATGCGGGGCGAGGCGCGGTCGAGGGGATCAGCCCTTGCGGTCGCGGTCCTTGGATGGCTGCACGCGCTTGGGCTCGCCCGGCATTTTCGGGTGATCGGGCGGATAGGGCATGTCGCCCTGGCCGTCGCGCTCGTCCCGTTCCGACCACTCCAGCAGCGGCGAGATGTCGTAAGACTCGTCGTCGATCGCGGCGTGCGGGTCGCCGATCTTCGCAAACCGCTCCGGCACCGTGCGGATGTCGAAGTCGTCCGGCTCCACCTCGGGCAGCTCGTCCCAGGTCACAGGCGTGGAGACGGTCGCGCGCGCGTTGGCCCGGAGGGAGTAGGCACAGGCGATCGTGCGGTCGCGCGCCATCTGGTTGAAGTCGACGAAGACGCGCTCCCCCCGCTCCTCCTTCCACCACGAGGTGGTGACCAGGTCGGGGCGGCGACGCTCGACCTCGCGGGCCAGCGCGATCACGGCGCGGCGCACGCCGACGAAGTCCCACTCGGGGCGGATCCGCACGTAGACATGCACGCCCCGGCCGCCCGAGGTCTTCGGAAAGCCAGCGATGCCCAGCTCGTCGAGCACCTCGCGCAGCACGCCGGCGGCCTTCACCGCGTGGCCGAAGTCGGTGCCCGGCTGGGGGTCGAAGTCGATGCGCAGCTCGTCGGGGTGGTCGGCGTCGGCCTTGCGCACCGGCCAGGGGTGAAAGACCACCGTGCCGAGTTGGGCCGCCCACGCGACGTGTGCCAGGTCCACGGGGCACAGCTCGTCGGCGGGGCGCCCACTCGGAAAGGCGATCCGTGCGGTCTGCACCCACGGCGGCACACCCCGCGTCGGGATGCGCTTCTGGTAGAACATCTCCCCCTCGATGCCCTCCGGAAAGCGCTGGAGGGTGGTGGGCCGGTCACGCAGGGCACGCACGATGCCGTCGCCCACGGCGAGGTAGTACGAGAAAAGGTCGTGCTTGGTGTATCCACGCTGCGGGAAGTAGACCTTGTCAGGACTGCTCAGTCGCACCTTGTGGCCGGCGACCTCGACCTCGACGGCGCTCGCCTTCGGACTCATGTCGCGACCATACTGCTTCTGAGCAGGTCAGCTGTGCACGCTCCAGTCGCGGTGGGTCTCCCACAGGTGCACGAGCATAAAGAGGCGGCGCTCGAAAAACGGGTCCCGTCCCAGCCATCGCCCGTCGTAGGGCGCGGGCAGTCGCAATGTCTCGCCGCTCTCCAGATACACGGCCACGACAGTGCGGCGGCGCCGGCGCTCGGGGCGGATGTCCACCACCTGGCGCCATGAGGCCACGCCGGGCAGGTCGGGCACGGTGCGGCGGATGCCGTATTCGTCGACTTCCGTGCCGCCGCGGCGCCCGGCCACCACACGGCACAGCAGCACCGCGAGCGGCGGCACGACCAGCACGGCCGGGCGAAGCGACGTCGGCACCACAAACGCGACGAGCAGGGCGACAACCGCACAGATCATGCCCCCGCACAGCCCGTGGCTGATCGCTTGGCGCCAGGTCGGCCGAAAGCTGACCAGCACGTCCGCGTCCCCCATGTCAGGTCAACGACGGCGTCACCTGTTGGTAATCAGGGGGCGGGGCCAGTCACCCGGGCGCGGTCGTACCGTTGGAGCATGGCTGCAGACGAAATGACCGTGCCCACCACCGATGAGGAATGGCACGTGCGACTTTCGCCCGACGAATACCGCGTTCTCCGCCAGGCCGGCACCGAGGCGCCCTGGACCGGAGAGTACGTGGACACCAAGACCAAAGGTGTCTACCGCTGCCGGGCATGTGGGGCAGAGCTCTTCTCCAGCGACACGAAGTTCGACTCGCACTGTGGCTGGCCATCGTTCTTCACCCCGCTGGCTGAAGACCGCGTGCGCTACATCGTCGACCAGTCACACGGCATGGTCCGCACCGAGGTGCGCTGCGCCCGCTGCGACTCGCACCTGGGTCACGTCTTCGAGGGCGAGGGCTACCCGACGCCCACCGACCAGCGATACTGCATCAACAGCATCTCGCTGACGCTGGAGCCGGCCGACAAGGCGTAGGCGAGCGGCCGCGAGACGCACCGCCCCGAGCCGTAGGTGGCTGGCGCAAGGCCACCACCGCGCGGGGCGGGCGGCGACACGTGCCGCCAGGGCCGGGTCCGTGGGGGCCAGGCCCTGACGAGCACGCGCCCCGCCCACGCGCCTCGCGCACGAGCACGCCCGTCTCCTCGACACCACGCACACCGCGCCATGCACGCCAAGAGACCGCGCGCCATGCCCCGTGGGGAGCCACCGGGAGCGCCCTGCCCGCCCACGGGACGAGCCTCGCCTACAGGATGAGGCGCACAGTCGCTACGATCCCCAACCAAGGTGTACGGGGAGGACAACATGGCGCGCATACTGACGGTTTCCTCGCAACGAGCGGGGGCGTATCCGACCATTCAGGACGCGCTAGAGGTGGCGGCCGACGGTGCGGTCATCTCTGTCGAGCCCGGCACCTACACCGAGGCGATCCGCATCATCGGTCGCCGCATCAGCATCTCGGCCGCCAAGGATCCCGGCTCGGTCACGATCGACGCGAGCGAGGCGGGCGGCCCGGCCATCGCCGCCTCGCGTGCCGAGATCACGCTCCAGGGGCTGGTGCTCAAGGCCGGCGACTACCCGGCGGTGACCGCGTCCGGCGGCCGGGCCACGATCGACAAGTGCGAGGCCAGCGCGGGCTACGCGGCGGGCATCTCGGTGACCGACGGCGCCCAGGTGGCCGCCACCGACGTGAAGGTGACCGGCGGGCAGTACGGCTTCGTGCTCGAAGACTCCGGCGGCACGCTCGACAAGTGCGAGGTCCGCGGCATCGCCGACGACGGCATCATCGTGCGACTCGGCGCCAACCCCACGATCCGTAACTCGACGGTCGCCGGTTGTGGCTACCGGGGCATCTATGTGTACCAGGCGGGCCGCCCCACGATCGAGCGGTGCGACATCTCCGGCACCGGCGACGCGGGCATCTCCGTGGCACACCAAAGCGCGCCGACCATCACCGACAGTTGGGTGCACGACACCTCGGGCGTGGGCATCTCCTTCGGGCGCGGGTGCGGCGGCCTGGTCGAGGGCACGCGCGTGGAGGGCACCGCGTCGCCCGGCATCGACGTGGAGGACGGCGCGACGCCGACCATCCGCGTGGCCGACGACACGGCCGGCCAGCTCAAGGTCGGCGTGAGCGCCACCGAGGGCCTGGCCCAGCAGGACACCGAGAAGGTCGACAAGCTGCTCGCCGAACTCGACTCGATGATCGGCCTCGCCAGCGTCAAGGCCGAGGTCCGCGCGCTCATCGACGAGATCCAGGTCAACGAGTGGCGGCGCAGCGCGGGCCTCGCGGTCGGCGGCGCCAGCAACCACCTGGTCTTCACCGGCGCGCCGGGCACGGGCAAGACCACCGTCGCCCGCATCTACGGCCAGCTCCTCAAGGCGCTGGGCGTGCTACCGGGCGGCGATTTCAAGGAAGTGTCCCGCCGCGACCTCGTCGGCCAGTACATCGGTCACACCGCGGAGAAGACCACCTCGGTCTTCGAGCAGGCGCTCGGCGGGGTGCTCTTCATCGACGAGGCGTACACCCTCTCCCGGTCGGCCGGCGCCAGCGCCGACTTCGGGCAGGAGGCCATCGACACGCTGGTGAAGCTGATGGAAGACCACCGCGACCAGGTGGCGGTCATCGTGGCCGGCTACACCAACGACATGGCCAACTTCCTCGACGCCAACGCCGGTCTGGCCTCCCGGTTCGCCAAGACGCTCGAGTTCGAAAACTACTCCCCCGACGAGCTGGTGCTGATCGTGCGGCGGATCGCCCGCAACGACGACTACCTGCTGGGAGCGGGGCTCGACGAGGCGCTGCTGGAGTGGTTCGCGCAGATCGAGCGCGACCAAAACTTCGGTAACGCGCGCGAGGCACGCAAGCTGCTGGAGGGCATGCGCAAGGTGCAGTCCGGCCGCCTGCGCGCGCTCGGCCGCATGCCCAGCCGTGACGACCTGCGCACTCTCGTCCTCGACGACTTGCTGGGAGCCACACGCTGAACAGTGAGCGAGCTTGCGAGCTAGCCATCAGGCTCAGTGAATCAGGCCCGATGCTCGTCTCACCATCAGACGGGCATGCCTTTCTATGATGGTGAGGCGCATGGCTGACGGTGCGGCGCGCGCCAGCAGCCGAGCACACGACGGTTGAGGCAGCGCCCGCGCTGGGCGAAAGCGAGGACGGGGGTAGTCGACGGCATGACGGTGTCGCCGCAGAGCGTGTCGCCACACCAGGTTCGCGCCGTCGCGCGGGTCGCGAGCGAGTCGCCGGAGCAGTCCGGCCCGGCGATCCTGCTACCTCGCCGCAGACCGGGCCACCTGGGCCCGGTGCACATCACCCAGCTGCTGCTCGCCGAGGTGGTGGTGGTCGCCATCCTGGCCAGCATCACCAGCGAGATCATCGCGCTGATCGGCGGTGTGGTGCTGGCCGGTATCCTGCTGCTGCTCGTCACGCTCGGCCGGCGCCACGGCCGGTGGTGGCTGGAGCGGCGGATGATGACGCGCAACTACAAGCGCCGCCGGCTGAGCTCCACCACGTCGCCGTACGGTGACGATCCCCGCCTGGGCGCCCTGCGCCGCCTCGCCCCCGACCTGGTCGTGGAAAACGTGTCGGTGGCCGACGGCGCGCACGTGGGCGTGGCCCGCGACGACGCCGGCTGGTACGCGGTGGCCGCGGTCACCTCCAGCTCCCCGATGCGCGACGAGCCGGGTCCGATCCCGCTGGAGGCGCTGGCCGCGGCGCTCGCCGAGGCCGACCAGCCGGGCGCGGTGCTGCAGGTGGTGACCCAGACCGTGCCGGCGCCGAGCCTCGACATGCACCCCTCCTCCGCGGCCGGGCAGTCATACCGGCAGTTGCTGGCCCGCTTCGGCACGGTGCCGGTGCCGGCCGACCGCAGCACGTGGATCGCGGTGCGGCTCGACGCCCGTACCCTCGCGGAGGCCGTCGCGGACGGCGAGGCCGACATCGAGACCGCGCCGGCGGTGGTGGCCGCGCTGGTGCGGCGCGTGGCCAAGGCGCTCCGGCGCGTGGGCGTGAGCCACCGCCTCCTCGACGCCAACGAGCTGCTCGAGGTGCTGCTCCGCTCGTGTGACCTGGCGCCCACCACGCAGAGCGCCGAGCCGGTGCAGCCGCGTGAGGACTGGTCCGAGTGGCACTCGACGCGCCTGGCGCACCGGTCCTACTGGATTCGCGGTTGGCCGCCGGTCGACCAGGCGGCCGCGCTCCTCGACTGGCTCACGACCACGCCGGCGGCGATGACCAGCCTCTCCCTGATCATGGCGCCCGACGACGACAAACGCATGATGGACCTGCGCGGGCTGGTCCGCGTGGCCGCGCCCCCCGAGCAGCTGGCCCAGGTCAGCCAGGCGATCCGGCGCGGCGCCGAGCAGGCCAAGGCCGACCTCTTCCCGCTCGACGGCGAGCAAGGGCCCGCGGTCTACGCCTCGGCCCCGACCGGAGGTGGCGCGCGATGACCCGGCCCCACGCATCCCGCGAGAGCGGCCGGCGTGCCGTGAGCGGAGGGGACGCGCGATGACCCAGCCCAGACACCGTGACGAAGAGCACCAGCCGCAGCACGGCGCCGCCCAGGCGGCGCCCGGACAGGGCGCCGTGGGCAAGGCGGTCGTCGGCCCGCCTCCCTCCGTCGCGCGCCCGGCCGTCCCCACGCAGCACGGCACGCCGTACGCCCAGCAGGCCGCGCCGCCCCCGCCGCGCACCGCACCACCGCCGCCACCGACCCCGCAAATACCGGTCGCATCCCCGCCCACCGGCGGCATGGTGATCGGCCGCGACCCGACGCTCTCCGCGCCGGTGGTGCAGGTGCCGCCGCCCTCGACGGCCGACCCGCGGAGCAGCACCGTGGCCCGCCAGGCGGCGCAGGCGGCCGCCGCCGCACAGGCCGCTTCCACGGCGTCCGCGCAGGCCGCTGCCCGCGCGATCCCGGAGGCGGAGCAGCAGGCGCCAGCCGGCACGGTGTACGACAGCCGCCGCCCGCCCAACGGCGGTGGCCGCCAGGGCATCTCCGGCAGGCTGGCGCGGCTGCGGATCGGTTCGCACACGGTGTCCCGTTCCGCGCTGGCCAAGCTGCGCTTCTCCGCCCCGGGCACCGGCCTGATCCTCGGCGCCGACCGGCAGCAGCGCCCCGTTTCCGTGCGCTTCTTCCGGCCCGAGCCGACCCGCGTCGCGCTGGTCGGCGGGGCGTGGGCGGGCATGCTGGTCGCGTTCCGCGCACTCGCGCTCGGCGCCCGAGTAGCCGTCATCACCGCTGACCCGCGCACCTGGCACGGCTTCGGTGAGCGGGCCACCGGGCGGGGCGACCGGGTCGCGGTCTTCCCGACCGAGCAGCCGCTCGCGCTCGCGGCCACCGCCCAGCAGCCGGTGCTCCTCCTGTACGACTTGGGCCTGGTCGGCCCCAACGCGCCGCAGCAGCTCGGGCCGTGGCAGACCCAGATGACGGTGCTGCGGCAGCTCGACCAGAGCGGCGTACCGTCCATTCAGGACTGCAACCTGGTGATGTTGCAGCGCCTGGGCAGCGCGGAGGCCGCCCTGGTCGGCGGCGCGCTGCGGCTGCCGGCGCCGAGCACGCAGTTCCTCCAGGTGATGGCAGACGACATGATCGCGCTCGTCGGCGACGGCAGCGACCGTTACATCTGGTTCTCGCAAACCGACGTCGAGCGGCAGTACGCGGGCGCCCCGCGCCGCTGACCGCGGACCGCCGCGCCGGAGAGGGCGTGAGCGCCTGTGCCGCCACGCGCGTGCAAGCGCGCCCACACAGCCGCGTCCTACGCGCGAGCAGAACACCACCGACTGCGCCTTCGCCCGGCGGCTGCCTGTGAGGCAGCCCGCCAACAACCGGAAGCCGAGCAAGCCTCCCCGACAGCGCGTGCGGGCCAGGGCGAAGGTTGTGAACCGCGGAGGGTGCGGCTGCGGGAGCAGCGGTCTGGACCACGGCGCACATCGCGGTAGCCCGGATCTGTCTCCTTTGGAAGGATCTGTGCGGCTAGGCTGCTCTGTGCGGTTAGGCCGCCGGTGGGGTCCAAGAGAGCTGGACGAGCCGGGCGCCGCCGCGGCGGGTGAAAAGCCACGCGCGGCCCGGGGGCAGGATCTGCGGCTTCATGTTGCCGAAGAGCGCGCCCTCCTCGCGCGGGCCGGACATCATGATGCCCGGCGAGGCCAGCTCGCGAATCCGGGCGATCACCGGGTCGAACATGGCGCGGTTGGCGCCGCCGATGCGCCGGGTGAGCACCAGGTGCAGGCCGATGTCGCGGGCTTGTGGCAGGAACTCCAGCAGCGGGGTGAGCGGGTTGGCCGTCGAGCTGGCGACCAGGTCGTAGTCGTCGATCAGCAGGTACAGCTCGGGGCCCTTCCACCAGCTCCGGCTGCGCAGCTGCTCGGGCGTGACGTCGGGGCCGGGCAGCCGCTCGCGCATGACCGTGGCCACCTGCTTGACCAGGTCGATGGTGGTCTGCTGCGAGGTGCCGTAGCCGATCAGGTGCGGCGTGTCGATTGTGCCCAGCAGGCTGCGGCGGAAGTCGACCAGCATCAGGCGGGCCTGGCTCGGGTCGTAGCTCATCGTGATCATCTTGGCCAGGCTGCGCAGGAACGAGCTCTTGCCCGCCTCGATGTCGCCGAAGAGGATGGTGTGCGGCTCGGCGTCGAAGTCGAGGTGTACGGGCTGGAGGTCGGCCTCCGCGATGCCGATCGGCAGGCGCCCGCCGGACGGCATGGGCAGCACCTCGAAGGGCAGCTCGGCGGGGAGCAGGCGTACGGCCGGGGCCGGCGGCGCGGTCCAGTAGTCCTGGGAGAGCTTGACGAACTCGGCCACCGCGTCGGCCAGGTCGTCGACGCGCATCTCGCCGTCGATGCGGGGCAGGCCGGCCAGGAAGTGGAAGCCGTCCGGGGTGAGACCGCGGCCGGGCGCGCCCTCCGGCACGTTGACCGCGGCGCGCCGGTTGATCGCCGAGTCGCTGGGGTCGCCGAGGCGCAGCTCCAGCTTGGTGCCGAACATGTCGCGCGCGACCGCCCGCACGTCCATCCACCGGTTGCTGGCGGCGAGGATGTGGATGCCATGGCCGAGGCCGCGGCTGGCCAGCTCGTTGACCATCGGCTCGAGGTCTTCGAACTCGGAGCGGATCGTATTCCAGCCGTCGATGACCAGGAACACGTCGCCGAACGGGTCGTCGGCGAACCGGCCCTGCGACTTGGCCCGCCGGTACGCCGCGATGCCCTCCACGTTGTGCTTGGCGAACGTGGCCTCGCGGACCTGCATCAGCCCGTGCATCTCGGCGATGGTGCGGCGCACCTTGTCGACCTCACGCCGGTTTGCCACACCGCCCATGTGGGGCAGCCCGGCCATGGCCGAGAGGCCGCCACCGCCGAAGTCGAGGCCGTAGAACTGCACCTCGCGTGGCGTGTGGCGGAGGGCGAGGCTGCCGACCAGCGTACGCAGGAAGGTGGTCTTGCCGCTTTGCGGACCGCCGACCACCATCACGTTGCCGGCGGCGCCGGAGAGGTCGAGCCACATCGGCTCGCGCAGCTGCTCGAACGGCTTGTCGATGATGCCCACGAGCCCGTGCAGCGCCCGCTCCGGGCTGAGCGCCTGCGTGGTGAGGCCGCGCTCCGGCGCCTGCACGATCGGCGCGAGCATCTGGCCCAGCGTCGGCGGCTCGTCGAGCGGCGGCAGCCACACCTGGTGGGCCGGCGGGCCCTGCCCCTCCATGCGCTCCACGAGTACGTCGAGCAGCGTCTCGCCGACCGCGGTCTCCTCCGGCTCGACCGCCTCGGGCGTGGCCGGCTTGTCGTCGCGGGGCGGGGCGACGTAGTACGTGGTGAAGTCGCGCACCGGGTCGAGCTGGCGCCCGCGCGAGGTGGGACGGTAGCCGTCGCCACGGACGACGCCGGAGACGTACGCCGCGCGGAAGCGGATCAGGCCCTCGGTGCCGGTGCGCAGGTAGCCGTGGCCGGGCGCGCGGGGCAGCTCGTACGCGTCGGGCACGCCGAGCACGGCCCGGCTGTCCATCGAGGAGAACGTCCGCAGGCCGACCCGGTAGGACAGGTGGGTCTCCAGCCCGCGCAGCCGCCCCTCCTCCAGCCGCTGCGAGGCGAGCAGCAGGTGGATGCCGAGCGAGCGGCCCAACCGTCCAATCTGGACGAACATGTCGATGAAGTCGGGGCGCGCGGTCAGCAGCTCGCTGAACTCGTCGACGATGACCAGGAGGCTGGGCAGCGGCGCGAGCGGCACACCGGCCGCGCGGGCCCGCTCGTAGTCGCGCTGCGACGCGTAGTTGCCCGCCTTGCGGAGCAGCTCCTGGCGCCGGACCAGCTCGCCCTGGATCGCCCCGAGCATGCGGTCCACGAGGGACAGCTCCTCGGACAGGTTGGTGATGACCGCGCTGGTGTGCGGCAGCCGGTCAAGCGCGGTGAACGTCGCGCCGCCCTTGAAGTCGACCAGCACGAAGTTGAGGATCTCGGAGCTGTGCGTGACCGCGAGCGCGAGCACCAGCGTGCGGAGCAGCTCGCTCTTGCCGGAGCCGGTGGCGCCCACCAGCAGGCCGTGCGGGCCCATGCCGTCTTGCGCGGACTCCTTGAGGTCGAGCTCGATCGGCCGCCCGTCGGGCCCCACGCCAATCGGCACGCGCAGCCGGTCGCGGTTGGGCCGGCTGGCCCACGTAGCGCCGAGGTCGAAGTCGCGCGGGCTGCCCAGGTCGAGCAGCTCGGCGAGGCCCAGATCGATGGTGGGGCCGCCGGACTGGTCGGCGTACGACGTGGCGGAGAGCCGCAGCGGCGACAACTGGCGGGCGAGCACCTCGGACTGCGGGACGTCGAGCGTGTCCGCCTTGCCGACCTGCGTGGTGCCGTCCATTGTGGTGCCGGAGATGGTGCCGTCTTCCTCGACGTCGAGCACCACCGACGTGTCGTCGAGCAGCCGAGGCGGCGGGTTGGAGAGGTCGAGGATGGTGACCCCGGCCACGCCGCCGTCGGTCATCAGGTGGTCGGAGCCGGCCGTCGAGCCGCCGTCGATCACCACGACCACGTGTGGCCCGCCCACGGCGTTGCCGACCGAGGGGTCGAAGCGCGGCCGGTTGGCCAGCACGTCGTCGAGCATCGCCTCAAGCGCGGTGACCGAGGGCGCGAAGAGCCGGATCGGGCCGATCGCGTCGAGCTTGGCCGGATGCTGCGCGTGCGGCAGCCACTTGGCCCACTCCCAGTGGCCGCGCTGCGTGTCCTGCGCGCACACGCCGATCAGCAGGTCGTCGGGGGCGTGGAAGGTGACCACCTGGGCCAGCGTCGCCCGCACCAGGTCGCGCACCACGGCGTCGGACCCGCGCAGGTAGACGTGGGAGAAGTCGCGCAGCGCGATGGCGACCGGCAGGTCGGGCACGATCGAGTAGGTCGCGACGAACTTGCGCAACGCCATGGCGCACAAGGGCTCCAGCTCGTCGACCGGGCGGGTCGACGGCGGCACCAGCGGCGTCGCCACCTCCTGCGCGCCCACGCCGATCCGCACCACGCTGAAGTCGGCGTCGGCCCGGCGCCGCTCCCACAGCCGCCCCCCGGTCGCGGAGGACCAGAGCGCGTCCGGGTCGGGATGGCGGTAGTAGATGGCCTCGCGCTGCTGGCGGATGGTGGCGCGGATCTGCGCGCGGAGCTGGGCGAGGCGGCGCATGTACTGCCGACGGGCCTCGATCATTTCCTTTTTGCCCGGACCGGACTGATTCATCATCATCATCCCCATCATGCCGAGGATGGAGATGCCGAACATGCCGCCGGCCACGTACGTCAGCGGGCCGCCACCGCCCCGCTGACCGGCCATCATCAGACCCATCGCGGCACCGCCGGCCGCCATGGGCAGGATCATGAGCATCCGGGTCCACGCCTTGCCGGACGCCTGCGGCACCTCGGGAGGCGGGTCGAGGACGACCTCACCGCTCGGGAGCAGCGGCGCGGCACGGCGCGGAGGCCGTTTGACAATCACCGATGACACCGCTCGTCCTCCCCGTAGTCCGCCGGTCAATCTTATAGACCGACGCCACCCTGCCTGCCACGCTCCGTCGCTCGGCGCGCATCCGCCGCCGCGCGCAAGGCCCGTAGCCTCGCAACTCCCGCTCTCCGCCGCCACGCTCCGTCGCTCGACGCGCATCCGCCGCCGCGCGCAAGGCCCGTAGCCTCGCAACTCCCGCTCTCCGCCGCCACGCTCCGTCGCCCCAGCGCGCGTCCACCACCGCGCGCAAGCCCTGCCGCCCAGCCGCGAAGGCCGAAGCCACGCTCCGTCGCCCGACCCGCGCTCGCTGTCACGCCGAACGCTTGCTCCCGCTACGCTCCGTCGCCCAGCAATGCATCCGCCGTCGTGATTCCCGCTTGACCGGCAGGCCCCGTTCCGGGCGGCGCCAACATGTTAGGTTGAGCGCGCTGTTCGCACGGTGACGGGGAGGTGACCAGCGTGACGGCCCCGGGCGGCCTCAGTCTGGCCAGGGTAACGGTCGCGGCGCCGAAGAGACGCATGGACGTCGCGCTGCCCGACAACCTCATCGTCGCCGAGTTGCTCCCGCACCTGTTGCGGCATGCCGGCGACGACCTCGGCGACGCCGGCGAGCGGCACGGCGGCTGGGTCCTGCGCCGTGCCACCGGCGCCGTGCTCGAGCCGACGCGCAACCTGTCCGTCCAGGGCGTGCGCGACGGCGAGCTGCTGCATCTCGCGCCCCGCCGGGAAGACTGGCCGGAGCTGGCATACGACGACGTCGTCGAGGTGATCGCGAGCGGTGCCCGCCGGGCCGGCCGCTCCTGGGGCGGGCCGGCCACGCGTGCCTGCGGGCTGGCGGTCACCAGCGCGATCCTGCTCGCCGGCCTGGTCGTGCTCCTGATGTCGGGCCCGTCGTGGGTCCTGCCCGGCAGCGTCGCGATCGGCGTCGCCGGTGTGCTGGCGGTCCTGGGCATCCTGCTGTCGCGGGCGATGGCCGACGCTTCCGCCGGCGCGGTGGTGGCGGCCGCCGGTCTGCCGTACGCGTTCGTCGGCGGCGCGGTGCTCGGTGCGCCGAGTGACACCGCGCTCACCGACATGGGTGCGCCCAGCGTGCTGCTCGGCTCCGGCGCGCTGCTCGTCTTCAGCGTCATCGGATACACCGGTGTGGCCGCGGTGCAGCGCCTCTTCATGGCCGGGCTGGCCACCAGCCTCGCCGGCCTGCTGGGCGCGCTGATCTGCCTCGCCGGCGCCTCTCCACAGGGCGCCGCGGCGGTCACGCTCACCACGGTGATCGGCCTGCTCCCCAGCTACCCGCTGATTTCCAGTGGGATGGGGCGGCTGCCGGTGCCGGAGCTGCCCGACAAGCCGGAGGCGATCCTCGAAGACCGCCCGGTGCCCAAGCGCGCCGACGTCTTCTCCGCGGTGGCCCGCGCCACCGAGCTGCTCAGCGGGCTCAACCTGGCCGCCGCGATCAGCTCCACCGTGGCGATCCTCTACCTGGTGCTCCAGGACAGCGGTGTGGCGGCCAACCTGCTGACGTTCTCGGCCGCGACCGCGCTGCTGCTCCGCGCCCGCCTCTTCGCCCTGCCGCAGCAGCGCGTGCCGCTGCTGGCGAGCGGCATCCTCGGCATGGCCCTGCTGCTGTTCAGCTTCGCGGTCGACGCGGAGGCGGGCGGCCGGCTGCTGGTGCTGGTGATCGCCATCCTCGTGGCGGGCGGCGTGCTCGCGGCGGGCCTCGTGTACAGCCGCCGCGCTCCCTCGCCCTACCTCGGCCGGGGCGCCGACATCATCGACGTGCTCGCCATCATGGCGCTGATCCCGCTGGCGTGCGCCGTGATCGGCCTGTTCGGCGCGATCCAGGGGCTGTTCGCCTCGATCGGCGGGTGACGTGCGATGGCGACGCGGCGGGATCAGCTCCACTCGTACCAGTTCCTGACCCAGCGGGTCATCTCCGCGTTCGTAATGCGCGAGACCGACCCGCAGCAGTCCCCGCTGCGCCGGGGCGTCGGCGCGGTCTTCGGCGGGGTGATGGTGGCGATCCTGGTGGCCGCCGGCTTCGGGATCTACGGCATCCTCACCAAGGTCGGCAGCGACGGCTGGAAGACCGAAGGCGCCGTGGTCATCGAAAAGGAGACCGGTGCCAGCTTCGTCTACGTCCAGGGCGTGCTGCACCCTACGCTCAACTTCGCCTCCGCCAAGCTCGCCGCCGGCCGCCCCAGCTCACAGGTCTTCCGCGTCTCCGGCAACTCGCTGAGCGAGGTGCCGCGGGGCAACACGGTCGGCATCCCGGGCGCGCCCGATTCGTTGCCGGCCGTCAAGAAGCGCATCGGTCTACCGTGGACAGTCTGCACCACGCCCCGCACCGACGACGCCGGCCGGGCCATCACGGTGGTGCGGCTCGCGGTCGGGCGCGGTGTCACCGGCGGTCGCCAGCTCGCGGAGACCGAGGGCGTACTCGTGCAGGACAGTGTCGAGCGCACCACCTACCTGATCTACCGCGGCCGCCGACACCTGGTCCAGGACCCAGCCAACCTCGTGCGGGCGATGTTCGGCGAGGTGCGCATCGCGCCGGTCGGGTCGGCGTGGATCAACGCGCTGCCGACCGGCAACGAGATCCAGACCATCGTCGTGCCCGATCGCGGAAAGTCCTCCAGCGAGATGCCGGGGCGGGAGATCGGTGAGGTGCTCACCGCCCAGACCGCCGCGGGCGAGGCGCACTACCTGGTCTTCGACGACGGCATCGCCGGCATCACGCCGCTCCAGCTCGCCATCCTCGGCGCGCAGGCCGGCCTGAAGCGCGAAGACGTGCCGGTCTCTGAGATCAACAGCGCCCCGACCAGCAGCCGCCTACGCCCGCCGGCCAACGACGCCGGCGCGGCCCCGCAGTCCGCGCCGACGCTCGTCCCGGCCAGCAGCGAGCAGATCTGCGCCGTCACCTCCGACGGCCGCACTCCCCCCTCCTTCCTGGTGGGAGGCACCGTCGAGGGCCTGGACACGGCCGCGCCGACGCAGGCTTCCGCCACCAACGGCGACCCGCTCGCCAACGCCGTGCTGGTGCCCTCCGGCCGGGTCGCGACCGTGCGCGTGCTCGCCTCGCCGACCGCCGAGACCGGTGGCTACTTCGTCGTGACCGACACCGGCATCAAGTACGCGGTGCCGAGCGCCGAGGTGCTGGAGCTGCTGGGCTACCCCGCCGCCGAAGCTATCGAGGTGCCCAGCGCGCTGCTGCAACGCCTCCCGACCGGACCGACGCTCGACCCCCTCGAGGCCGTCAAGTCCGCGGCGTCCTAGAGGATTCAAGAGACAGATCCGGGCTACCGCGACGTCCGTCGCGGTCCAGGCCGCTGCTCCCGCAGCCGCACCCTCCGCGATCCACAACCCCGCCCGTCCTCGCCCCGACACCGAAAGCGAGGTGTGTTCAGAGCGTTACCCAGAAAGCCTCAGTGGCGACCCGTCAACGCGCAGCGACGGTCTCAAGTATCCGAATGCGATGATCCAGAAGGGTGCAGTCGCCGGACGATTCGTAAGATCACCTGGTGGGATAACACGCCCGCGGCGGCGTTGACAATGGCGAGCGCGGACGCACCAAGCAGTTCCGCCTCGATGCTCATGGCGTCGGAAGCGACGAGTACGGCCGGCCAGCCTACAGCGGCGGCGGCGAGCGTCGAGCGCCACCAGCGTCCGAATATGAGGCCAAACAGGATTAGCGTCGGGATCACGGCAGGTCCTTTCTTGGCGACTAGACCCATGGCGCTTCATGACCAGGATCGGGAGACACACTCCAGCACCGGCATAGTGAGCATCAGCGCAGCACCGGTCGGCGAAGGCTGCCACGATGCGGGCCACCTGGTCCGGCGCGCGGAGGTTGGCGCCGTGGCCCTGACCGTGCAGCGCCGAGCGGTGCGTCGGTGAGGAGTGGCGGCACCGTCGGTGGTCGCCACCACCGTCGTGCCGTCAGCCGCTCGAATGCTCATCATGATGCCTGCGCGCGGTGGTGCAGCGTTCCGTGGAGGAAGCGGTCTGGGCGGGCCAGCGTGACCGTACCGGGCCGCCCGGGCAGGAGTCCGTCAAGGTCGGTGATCGGCAGGCAGCCCGGTGCGGTGTCCGGATGGTGCAGGGCGAGCAGGACCGCGTCGGGTGGGATGTCGGTGGCGACGGTGCGTGGGTCGCAACCGTGGCCGATGTAGGCCCATCGGTATCCGATGACGTCGTCCAAGCGCGTCGGTGGCCCGCTGTTGACGGTGATGCGGGGGTTGGGAAGCATCCGGCCGGCGTCTGGAAGCGGTCCCGCGACGGCACGGGGCAGCCGGCGGGCGGGCATGGGTCGGCCGCCGAGGCGGGTGCTGATCCCGGGCAGCGCCCCCACGATCCGCAGTACCGCCCGGGAGAGCCGCATGGTGGTGTGGTTGCGGGTCTGCACGAGCCGGCCGATCCGCAGCGCCAGCGCGATGGTGCGTTCGACGTCGGGCCGGCGTTCACGTTCGTAGCTGTCGAGCAGCCGCGGATCGGCGGCGTCGTTGACCACGTCGGCGAGCCGCCAGGCCAGCGAGACAGCGTCGCGGATCCCCATGCCGAGACCGAGACCGGCGAATGGCGGCATGGTGTGGGCGGCATCGCCGGCCAGCAGGACACGCCCGTCGCGCCATCGGTCGGCGGTGCGGGCGTGGTAGGTGTAGACGGTGGCGCGCTCGACATCCAGGTCGCCGGGCTCCACCCAGTCGGCGATCAGCCCCCGCACGGATTCGGCCGCGGCCATGGTCTGCGGGTCCTCGCCGGGCAGCAGCATCCACTCCCACCGCCACCGATCAGGCTGGGACATGGCCACGAGCGGGCGTGCCGGGTCGAGCACGAACGCGATGCTCGGTCCCGCGTCCACGGCGCCGCCCACGCCCCGTGCCGGGCCGGCGCCGGCCCGGACTGCGGCGTCGACGACGAGCCACGGTTGCGGGTACGTCTCGCCGGGAAAGCCGATGCCGGTCTCGACGCGCACGGTGCTGCCGGCGCCGTCGCAGCCCACCAGCCACTGGGCGGTCACGCGGCGGCCGTCGTCGAGCAGCGCGGTGACCCGGTCACCGTGTTGCTCGACGCCGCGTACGCTGCGCCCGGCGTGAATCCGGACGTGGCCGGTCGCCGCGGCAGCAGTCCACAGCCCGGCCTCCAGCGCGGGCTGGTCCAGCCGGACGAGCTGCGGATGCCCGAACGCCCGCGCAGTGTGCTCGATCATGAGCAGGGGCCGGTGGTCCGGGCCGACGGCGCCGTTGCGGGCCACCGGCGTCGCCCACTGCGCGAGCGGTGGCAGGCCGGGCACCATCGCCAGCGCGCGGATCGCCTCGATGTCGAGCACGGCGGCGCGCGGCTTGGGGTACGGCTGGTCCTGCGGCTCGATCACGGTGGTCGGCACGCCCCGGCTGCCGAGCAGCGTGGCCAGCAGCGCACCAACAGGACCCATCCCCGCCACGACGACCGCAGTCTCCATCGGGTCATCGGTGTCCACGGTATTCCCCGATCCATTGTCCGAATTCCCCGATCCATTGTCCGAGCACGTGGCGGTCGAGCAGTTCCATCGACCCCGGCGGCACGCCCAGGGTGCGTTCGACGATGTCCGTGTAGGCGCTCACCACAGCGTCGACCGCCGGCAGGTCCGCATGGTCGAGCAGCAGCCGCCCGGTCGCGTCGACCATGTCCTGCACGATGGCCACCAAGGCGGCAGCGACCGGCTCAGGATGCTCGACCCGGAAGACACCGGCGGCGGTGCCCTGCGCGAGGATCGGCGCGAGCAGCGGCCCGAACCGCCGGACACCGGCCACCCGGGACCGCTGCATCACCACGGCGTTGTCATCGGAATAGAGCACCCGCAGCGCCGACAGGAACGCCCGGTCACAGATCCTGCCGCCGGCCAGCACTGCCAAAACCTGCCCGAGGCGGTCCAGCGGCGATCGGTCGTCGGCCGCGACGATCGGCGCCAACCGCTGCTCGAACGCGTCGATCGCACGGTCGATGAACGCGTCGAGCAGCGCCGGTTTGGAGTCGAAGTAGTGGTAGAAGGCGCCCTTGGAGATGCCGAGATCGTCCAGCAGGTCCTGAATGGTCATCTGCTGGTAGCCCTTGACCGCGATCAGCCGATAGGCAGCGGTGAGGATCGCGTCACGCCGCGCGGCGTAGTCACGCTCATTGACCGTCCGGACCACATCGCCTCCATAAACCGACCGACGGTTTATTTTTAGCACGCGGCGCAAGCGGTCCTGGCCAGCAGGTGCGCTCAGCTGTGACTGTATGTAGTGCCGGGTTTAGGTGGTCCGGTCGTGTTCGATGTGGAGGATGACCAGGGCTGCGGCGACCATGGCGCCGATCTTCCAGGGGCAGACGCTGATGTTGCACAGTGCTTTCAACGTGGTCTTGAGCAGGCTGTTGCTGAGTGGCATTGGGTCCGGATCACGACGAACATCGCGGCAGCCCACATCTGTCCCTTGGAAATAGCGAGCCGCCCGCGGTCGACGGCGAGCGGAGCGCTACTGCTGGGGATAGCTCTGCTGGGGCGGGAAGAGCTGCACCGGCGGACCGGGCTCCTCCGGCTCGACCTCCTGGATCGGCGCAGGCGTGACGGTCGAACGCCAGAAGCGTCGCCGGCCACGCGGGCCCACCAGCGCGACGACCAGCACGATGAGTACGACCGCGACCGCGATCCCGGTGCCGATCAGGGCTAGCTGGCGGGCGCGGGCCCAGGCCGGTGACTCGTCCGACACCGGGTCGGGCAGGTTGGGCAGGGCCTGCGGCGAGCTGGGCGCCAGTCGCGCGGTGACCGCCGCGTACGGGTCGACGACGCCGCTGCCGTATCCGGCTCCACCGGGCGAGGGGACGGCCGTGCGCTCGAGCTGGCTCCCGATGCCGCCGGTGTCCCGCATGTTGCCGCGGCGGGAACGCACCAGCACCGCCGCCGCGGCCACGAAGCCGCACGCCACGCCCGTGCCGCTGGTGACGCCCATCCCGCCGGCGCGGGTGAGCGTCAGCACGTTGTCGCCGGGCGCCACCAGGTCGACGTCTTCGCCGCGCTGGGACTTGGGCCACAGCACGCCGGTCTCGCGGATCGCGCCGACGCCGACCACACCGTCGTAGGCCGCGGGGTACGACGGCGGGACCAGCCCGCGCTCGTCGCCGAGGTCGCCCACGGCGGCCACGACGACCACGCCCTTGGCGAGAGCGCTGGCCACCGCACCCTGCAGGACGGGGCTGTCCTTGTAGGTGATCGTGGAGACCGCGATGACGCTGGCCCCCCGCTCGACCGCCTCGTTGATGCCGCGCGCGAGCACCTGGGGCTCGGTGCCGGGGCTGCTGGAGAAGCGCTCGGCCACGACCCGGATCGGCAGAATCGACACATCCGGGGCCAGTCCGATAAACCCGACAGATTGCTCCTGCCCGGCCGCGATCACGCCGGCCACCTGAGTGCCGGTGCCGAGACAGTCGTCATCGGCCGGGCCACTGCCCGCCACCGCGTCGAAGCCGGCCAGCACCCGCCCGCCGAGCTGCGGATGGCTGGCGTCGACACCGGAGTCGAGCACCGCCACGATCTGGCCGCCACCGCGCGTGAACGGGCGGACCCGCTCCGGCCCCAGCATCCGCTGGGGCCACGGCACCTCGGCGACGGTGGGGCCGGGCTCGACGCACCGCTGGTTGGCCGGCGCGCGCGGCGCGGCCACCGCCGGGACGGCGCCGGCACCGACCATCGCGGCCGCGATACACAGCACAGCGGTGGTACGGGCGAAGCGGCTCACGCCCCGCACCGCCGCTCGTCGTGCACGCGGGCCATCTCCGGCGCCATCGGTCCCCCTCTGGTCACAGATCGCGGAAGCGGTCTTCCAGCTCGTCCGCGAAGTTGCGCCGAGACCGCTCCAGCTGCTCGCGGCGGAACAGCGCCGGATTTTCCTCGTAGGCCGCGCGGCCGTGCGGGGTCCAGAACGAGGACTCCGGCACCGCGTCGCCGCCCTCGGGGATGAACTTGAGAACCTCGCCGAAGGCCGCCACCGCCAACACGAACGAGCGCTTGCGCTCCGCGTCGACCGCCGGGTCGCCGGAGAGCGGCGACGAACCGTCCTGGATGCCGAGGTCGGCGATGAGCCGCCACTCCCCCGGGTCGAGCAGCTGGGAGTGCTCCGGGCCGCCGAAGAACACCGCGTCGTCGGGGCCGGGGATGCTCGGCCGCTCGGGCAGCCGGAAGACGAACTCACGCGGCGCCTGGCAACCCCCGCAGACCCCGCTGTATCGCCGGGCCGGCTCGCCCCCGTCGTCGGTCAGCCCGCTCTCCCAGGCGACCTCGACGCTCCCGCAGCGCTCGCAGGGGTGCAGGTCCATGTACAGGTGGGCCTCGTCCCGCGTGCGGACGACTGGCAGCGCCATGTGCACCTCCCCGTGACAGACCAGCGCTCGTAAATCTAACCGATGCTAGCTTCTCCCCGTGGAGCTGCATCGCGCTGGCGGGGGCGACCGCAAGCTGGCCCTCGTCGGTCTTGTCTACGGCCTGGCCAGCTTCGCCGTCGGCGGCGCCTTCGCGATCGCCGGTGTCTGGCTGGTGTCGTTCGTCGTCTGGGTCCCCGGTCTGTTCTTCTTCGTGCTCGGGCTGATCCTGCTGACCGGATCGCTGCGTCCCTTCCGGATCGCGCTGAGCGACACCGGACTGGTGGTGGAGTCCGAGGGGCACCGCTTCGCCGGCCCGTGGAGCCAGGTCGACGGGATCAGCATCGAGCAGACCGTCCCGGTGGGAAGCCCGCCGCTCTCGCGTTCGCTGCTCGTGCTCTGGGTCGCCGAGGAGGTCCCGATGCGGCACGCGCCATCGTTCCCGCCGCAGGGCAACGGCCGCAAGGGGCACGTGATCGCGGAGATGGACAACATCCGGGAGACGCACAACCAGGTCGCCGAGGCGCTCCGCCGCTACGCCGGGGAGAAGTTCAGGTCGCTGCGCTGACGATCGTCGCGGCGAGCTGCACGCGGTCGTCGCGCAGGTACACGTCGTCGATCCGGATCGTGAGCCCGCGCGGCAGGATCAGCTCGCGCTCGTTCGGATGGTGGCTCTGCCGCCCCATCCACAGCGACCGCGTGCCCTTCGGCGCGACCAGGCGCAGCCAGCAGCCGGTGTGGTACGCGGGCGTGGCGCCCAGCGACACGGAGAGGTAGCCGGGCTCGGTGTGGGTACTGCCGGCGAGCGCCCGCACGTCGGCCACGCCGCCCGCCACGTGCCGGATGTGCTCGACGCCGCGCAGCGTCTCCAGCGACTCCGGCAGCGGCGCCGACACGGCCTGGTCGAGCAGGCGGTAGCGCTCGACGAAGTCCCCGTACCGGGGCGGCGAACCGAATATCCCGGCGAGATCGGCCGCGCGCGCCGGGTCGGCCAGCAGCCGCGCGAGCAGTGCCGGCGGGTCGCCGTCCTGAAGCAATCCATTGTGGACGTCGGGCGCACGGGTGTAGTCGTACGCCGCCTGCTGCACGGTGTTGAGCCCGGCCGGCGGCGAGCCGGTCCGCGGCGGCGCGGCGGGCTCGACCGGCGTGGCGGGCAGCCCCACCGGCCCGGCCAGCTCGATCAGCTCGGCGAGGCTGCCGAGCGCGCGTACCGGCGCGGCGGCGGCCCGCCCCGCCCGCGGGTCGTCCGGCAGCTCCGCCAGCTCGCGCAGCGCCTCGCCCGGCGCGCGGCCGGCCGCCTTCGCCGCGGACAGGCGGCGCAGCCACGGCGTGCCCGCATTCCAGCCGGCCGGTCCGGCGGCGCCGCGCTCGACCCAGCCGGCCGCACCGTCCACATCAGACGCCCAGAGGTAGCCGAGCGTCTCGTCGCCGCGCGCGACCGGCAGGTACGCCACGGGTCCGGTGGCCGCCTCCGCGTACCGGTCGGGCAGCTGGACCGGGCGGAACCTCGGGTCACCCCAACGGTTCACGGTGCCTTCCGGCTGGCCGGGCCGGTGGAGCTGCCCGCCACGCCGGTCGAGCGCCGTGCCGCCGCGGACCGCACCGCGCCGCTCACGCGCCCTCCGGCGTGCGGGCGATCTCCTTCAGCGCGTCGAGGCTCGCCGCCTCGCGCTCCTCGGTGCCCGCCTCGCCCGCGCCGCCCGCCGGCTGCCCGGCCCAGCGGCGCAGCGCCTCCAGCGGCGCGACCCCCTCGCGGGCCGCCTCCTCGAGCCGGGCGACCCAGGCGCCCCACACGTCGTTGTCCTCGACGTCGAAGCCGCGCCGCTCGTACGAGGCGGCGTCGTCGGTGGTGGACGCCCACAGGTAGCCCATCGTGCGGCCGTCCTTGACCACCGTGAGGTAGCGCACCGGCGCCTCGGTGACGGTGCGGTAGCGCGGGCGCAGGCGCGGGCTGGACGTGGCGATCTTCGGCTCCCAGCCCTGCGAGCGGTCGAGCGGCGTGCCGTCGGGCAGGTACCCGTACGGCGCGGGCGGCAACTCGGTGATGTCCGGCGGCGAGCCGGGATTGGCGATCTCACCGAGCGCCCGCTTGCTCGGCGCCTCCCGCGGGACCGCATCGGCCGGGATCGCCCCCGCCTCAGGGTCTGGCGGGGCGCCGATCCACCGCCGCAGCGCCTGCTGCGGGGTCAGCCCCTCGGCCTCGGCCTCGCGCAGCCGCCGGCTCCACGCGATGGCCGCGTCGAGGGAGCGGTCGAGCGGCTCCTCCAGCACGCGAAGGAAGCTCGCCGCGTCGTCGGCAACAGCGGCCCACAGGTAGCCGACGGTCTCGCCGTCACGCAGCACCGGCACGTACTGGATCGCGCCGTCGGTCAGCGCCCGGTAGCCACCGTGCGGGTACGGCTCGGAGACCATGCCGGGCGGCGGCGGGGGCGGCGGCACGTCCCACGGTGGGGTGTAGCCGTCGCTCTGCCTGCCGTCCCCGTTCATCGCTCCGTCTCCTTCGCCTCGACGCGCGTACGCAACCCTACGGCACCACCGGGCGCTGGACCGTGGCGATGAGCTCGAAGATGCCGCCCGGTCCACGTCGTACGCCCACGATGGTGTATTGCGCGTCCCGGGGCAGGATCAGCTCCCGCTGGTCCGGATAGACACTGTTGCTCCCCATCCAGATCGCCGGGTTGCCCCGCGGGACGTCCAGTACGAGCCGGAACGGATGGCTCTCTCCGCTGAACGCGGCCGTGGCGCCGAGCGAGGTCGACATGTACCCGTTCGCCGGTTGGGTACTGCCCACCAGGCGGCGCTCGATGTCTTCGACGGTGAGTGGCTGCCCGTACTCGTTGAGCCAACGCCCGCCCTCGTCCTGCCGGAAGTTCATCGGGTTGCCGGCGGGGTCGCGCATGAAGTTGATTTCCTGGAGCCCGCGGTGCGCCTGCACGCCGTACCGCAGGGGCGTGGCCGCCATCGCCTGGTCGATGAGGTCCATGCGGGCCCGGATGTCGTATTCGGTCGGGAAGCGCCCGCCGAAGGTGCGGATGAGCATTCCGCGCACGCCGTCGTCGGTGGCGAGCCGGTGCAGCACCGCCGCCTGCCGGGCCGGTGGCTCGCTCAGCACGCGGTCGACCAGCCACCGCTCCAGGGTGCCCGGCGCGGGGTCACGCTGGGCGCGAGCGTACACATCGGACAGTGTTGGGATGTGGCCGCCGAAAAGGCCGCGCACCAAGTCGGCCGTACCGGCGTTGTCCCACCAGCCCTGGAGCACGCCGGCCGCGTCGTTGGTGCGGGAGATCGTGTTGTACGGCCACGAGTGCCGCGTGTACTCCCGGATCGCCGCCTGCTGGTCCGGCGGGAGGCGGTTGAAGTCCTGCCCGAGCAGGTCCTCCCCGAACGCCTCGCCGGCGGCGTCGCTGTCGAACTCCCAGACGCCGTTCTGGTTGAGGTGGCCGTACTGCGCGGGGTGCGGACCCGGCGGCGGCCCCGGATCCGGGACGGCATGCCGTGGCGCGTGCTCTCCGGTGGTGTAACCGTCCATTGTGGGCGTCCGCGGCGCCGGCACGGAAGGAGGCGGAGGCACGGACGGAGAAGGAGGCGGCGGAGGCGGGGGCGTCCACGGGCCCGGTGGGACGCGTGGCGCGGGCGGGGCCGGGACCGGTCCGGGCGAGGTACGCGGACCGGCGGCCGGGAACGGCAGCGTGTGCGACGGGTATCCGAGCCGCGCGAGGTCGCGGTCGATCCCCATCAGCTCCTGCCGGATGACGAGCTGCTCCGCCGTCGAACGCGTGGCGTGGAACTGCCGCAGCAGCAGCTCCCGCTCATTGAGGCGGGCCCGCACGTGCCCGTCGCCGTGCGTAACGTCGGGGTGGGGCGCCGGCACCTCCCGGCCGAACGCTCGCAGGATCGTGTCGACCAGCCGGCGCACCACACCGTGCGGCCGCTGCTGGTCGAGCGCCGCCCGTACGTGGATGGTCTCGGTGATCTCGTGGACCCAGGCCCGGGTGAGCTGCTCCGGCGCGACCCGGTGGTTGACGACGGTGACATGCGGGTCGTCCGGCGTGCCGGCCCGCACGGTCGTCTCCGCCACGTTGGGGATGCCCTGCCCGACCAGGGGACGGAAATACGCCGAGCGCCCGTCGGCCGTGTCCACGCGGACGAGGTCGCCCTCCGGCACGACGCGGACCACGCCCTCGCCTCGGAAGTACGTCGGGTCGACCCGCCCGGCCGCCCACCGCAACTCCTCCGGCGACACGTCCGGCACGTGCCCGGCGCGCCCGTCCGGCACGAAGTCGGTGTACGCGATCGGGCTCGCCGTGTGCCTCGGCCCGCTCGGGACGGGAACGCCGGCCGGCGCGTCTACGCCGCGTACACTCCCCGCTCCGGCCAGCTCGCCTTGCTGCGGTAGTGGCGCACTATCTTCACCAGCACCGCGCCGAACGCCGGGTTCCGGTCCCCATCCAGCGGGCGCCCCTCCTGGGTCTCCTTCAGGATGACCAGGCGGCGGTCCATGCTCTCCGCGAACCCGAACATGTACTCCACCTCCCGACCGTCCTCGCGGACCTTCTGAAAGTCGATCAGCACCGCCATCGGACCCCCACGAAACCTCCAGGCTCTCCCCGGTGCGCCCGGGAATCTCCGCTTCCCAGTTGTACCGCTGGTTGGCGTACGCGTGCGCCTCACGGTACGTGACGCCGGGGTTGGCCCGCATGTAGTCGGCCTCGGCCCGCTCGTGCTCCAGCAGCACGAAGTCGGAGGGGAGCGCCCGCCCCTCGCGCAGCCGGATCCACGCCTCGGCGATGTCCGGCGAGGCGTCGAACCGCCGGCGCACCAGCCCTTCGTCGTAGTCTTCGATGAGGTGTTCGTCGCGCATCAGGTGCTGCTTGATCCGCGCGATCTCCTCCGGCGTGTATCCGCGCGTGCCGTCCGGCCGCTCGACGTCCGCCAGGTGGCGGGCGATGTCGGGCACGTCGGCGTCGTCGGCGCGGAAGCGGTCGTACGCCTGCTCCGCCCACTCCCAGGCGGCCATCTCGTCACGCGGGCGGATCGCGCCGCCGGTGAAGCTGTCCGGCTCGCCGGTCAGGTCGGTGGGGCCGTCCGCATCGACTCGAGGATGCGGGATATAGCCGTCTCCGCCGGCAGCGACTCCGTCCCGGTGATCTCCAGTGCCAGGCGCTCCGCCGTCGGCCGGTCGATCGCCTCCGTGCGGCCCCGGTGCGTCCGGTCGAAGATCAGCCGATTGACCAGGTCCGGGTTGTACTGCCACTTCCCCTGCGTGTGATCCCAGATCAGGGCGCCCCCATGGACCGGATCCAGGACGCAGATGCCCTTCGCCGGGCCCGAGCGGTCCCTCGTCTCGTGGATCGCGTAGTACGCCAGCATCCTCTGCCCTCACCTGGTCGACCGCCGGCAGGTCCGGCAGGTCCGATCCGCGCAGCCCGAACTGGGCGGCGACGTCGTCGAGCGTACGGCCCTGCGCGGCCAGCGACTCGCCGTACGCCCGCCAGACCTGCGGGTTGTCCCGCGCCCACGCGGCGAGGCTGAGGTCGTACGGCGGCCACCGGTCAGCCAGCCCGGGCGGCGGGGCCTGGCGGGACAGCCCGACACTCTCGAGGTATCCGAGGTCGGCCAGCAACGCCTCGACCCGGGCCACCGGCGTCTCGGTGGGAAGCCGCGCCACCTCGTAGAAGCCGTGCGTCGCCCGGCTCGCCTCCCACGACCGCGCGGTCGGAAACTGGAGCTCCATAAGCTGGCCGCCAGGCGCGCGCAGGGTCGTGCTCAGGCCGTGGAACGTGTTACCCGGCGCCCAGTAGTTCTCCACCTCGACCAGCGTGTAGCCACGCGCGCCAAGGTCGGCGAGGACCGCGTCCAGCACCGGCGTGTACGCCGCACCGGTGGGCAGTTGGAGCGAGAAGCGGACCGCGTCGGTGACCGTTTCGGCGAACCGCGCGGCGCTCTGGCCGACCGCGATGCCCTCGTCCCGGAACTTGCGGGCCAGCGAGTCGAACTCCTTGACCCGGTGGTCCTCGCCGAGCAGGCGTACCTCGCCCGACGGATGACCCTGGCTCTCCAGCGCGCGGGACATCCGGGCGGCGATGTTGTTGAGGTCGCCCATCACCCGGTCGGCGACGGTGTGCGCGGTGCCGAGCAGCTTGGTGAGCGTGCGTACCTGGTCGGCGGTGAGCTCGGTGACCGGGTCGGCGCCCGGCGGGTCGGCCAGCTCCGGCAGCGGCCCGTCGTCTACCGGTCGCCGGTCGCCCCCTCCAGGAACATCCGGTGCAGCTCCTCCTCGGTCGGCAGCTCCACTCCCAGGCTCTCCCGCGAGACCCGCTCCGCCGTCGCCCGGTCCACCGGGGCGTGCTCCTCCAGCCTCAGGTCGTCGTAGAGGAGCCTCGCCGCCGGTCCCGGAGCGTAGATCCATCTCCCCTTCCGGCCGCTCCACAGCAACGCCCGGAGGGGCTGGTCGAGATCCACCCAGGTCGCGATCACGTTGACTATCGGCCCCGGTGCCTTCTCCCGGAAGACCACGTGGTAGCCGAACGTCACCATCTCCCAGCCCCAATCTCTCGCCGCGCGGGAAGTCCGCGGGCCCGAGCCCGTACCCCGCCACGACATCCGCGAACGTAACACCCTGCTCGGCCAGGCGGCGTTGGTACGGCTCCCAGACGTCCGGGTTCTTGCGCGCCCACTTCTCGAAGCTGGTGTCGATCGGCTCCGGCAGCCGGTCCAGCCCGGTCGGCATGTCGTGCGAGATCCCGGCCTGCTTGTTGAGCCGCAGGATCGAAAGGAGCGCGGCGACGCGGTCGGCCGCCGAGGCCGACTCCAGGCGCACCACCTCGTACAGCGCGTGGGTCTGCTTGCCCAACGCGCGGGACGCGGCGGTCGGGAACTGCACCTCCAGCGTGAAGCCGTCCGGCGTACGCAGGGTCACGTTGACGCCGTTGTGGCGGTTGCCCGGCTGCCAGAAGTTCTTCACGTCGGCGACCTGGTATCCGCGCGCGGCCAGGCTGTCCAGCACGGTCGTGACGACCTCGCCGTACCGGTGCTCGGGCGTGAGCACGGAGAAGCGCACGCGGTCGTTGACCTCCGCCAGGAAGTCCGCGGCCGTGACGTCGAGGTTCTTCACGTCCTGCGCGTCGGTGAACTTGCGGGCCAGCGAGGCGACTTCCTTGACCCGGTACTGCTCGTCGACCGTCCGCGGCTGGTCCGCGTCGGAGAAACCCTCCAAGCGGCCGGTCACGTCGTGCAGGTCGGCGAGGACCGCGTCGGCGACCGGGCGGGCCTGCGCCACCGAGTCGACCAGCGCCTGGCGGTCGCTCGGGTCGAGCTCGTCGAGCAGCCGCCGCTCCGCCTCGCGCGGGTCGAGGGGCGGCGACTCCCCGTCCGGCCGCTCGCCGGCCGGCGTCGAGCCGTCCAGGCGCTCGGTGGCCGGCGGCGGCGGGTCGGGGCGGCGGGTCGCCGCGTCCGGCGGCGGCAGCATCTCCGGCGGCGGTGGCGGCGTCGCGGCGTCCGGCCTCGCCGTCTCGCCGCGGGCGTGGAACGGGCCGCCGTCGGTGACCGGCTTGACGCCCTTCCAGTTGGAGCCGAGCAGCGCGTCCTTGCCGATCCAGGTGGCGTCCCGGCCGTGCTGGCCACTCCAGCCGGCGCGGGCCACGTCGTACGGCGTCGGGTAGTCGCCGCTGCCGAACGGATTCCGGGCCGCCCGCTCCAGGATCTGCTGCCCCGCCTCGTGCTGCCGCCGCATCTCGCCGAGCAGCGCGTCGGGGTCGCTCTGGCCGTACCTGCTGCGCAGCGCGTCGATGTCTACTGTGGAGTCGCCGGCCGCCCACTGGGAGACGGCCCGCGCGTCCGCCTGGACCCGGCGCATCTCGGTGCGCAGCCGGTCGAAGACGGCCTCGGCCCGGTGCTGGCTCCCCGGCGCCCAGTCGTAGCCGGCCCGTGCCCACGCATAACCGCCCACTGTGGACGCCGCGTGGATCTCGATGTGGGAAACGCCGGAGTAGCGGTACCAGCCCTCCATGAACCGGTTCCACTCGGCGGCGAAGCCCCGCCCCTGCGCGCTGTCGCTGAGCTTCAGCGTCACGTGCTCGACCGAGATGCCGCCATCCGGGTCGCGGCGGAACACACGCACGATCCGCCCCACCTGCCCGTGCTCCGGATGGACCACGTCCAGACGTACGGTCACGTCATTGCGGTAGACGCTCACCGCGTGCGGGTCGGAAAGGTCGACCCGCACCCGCATCCCGCCGAACTCACGGCCGTCGAGCAGGCGCGCGAACTCCTCGCGGACCGCGCTCTCCCACCGCGACACCTCCGCGTCGGTCTGCGGGAGCAGCTCGTCCAGCGACGGCGGTCGCCCTTCGCGCCGCCAGGGCGGGTCGTTCCAGTGCCCGTCGTGCGACGGCTCCGTCGTCGGCTCCGGCCGCGCCGTTCCACCATCCACATCGGATACGACCCGCGAGGTGTCCCGGTCGACGGTCGGCGACCGGTCGGTTGGCGACGGCTCCGGCGCGGGCGCCGGCGGCGGCGGTGTGTACGTCGGCGGCGGCGGAGCCGCGTGCCGCGGAGTCGGCGGCGGCGGTGGCGGGGCGGGCGACGGCGGTGCGTGCCGCGGCGCGTACGGAGGCGGCTGCGGTGCCGTCCGCGGCGGCGTAGCCCACGGGTTCGGCGGAGGCGGGGGCGGTGGGGGCGGTGTAACGTGCCGCGGTGCCGGCGGTGGCGGGGGCGCCGTGTAGCGCGGGGGCGGCGGCGGTGGCACGTACCGCGGCGGCGGGGCCGGCGCGAAGCGCGACACGGGCGGGTAGTTGAGCACCGGCGGCTGCGGCGGGAAGTGCGGCGACGGCCGGCCGCCGAAGCCGAACAAGCGGCCGATCCGGTCGAGCAGCCGCCGCCCGAAGCCCTGCGCCGCCCGCTCGGTGGCGACCCGCTGCTGGATGGCGTCCGCGATCTCGTTGACCAGCACGTGGTTGAGGTGGTGCGGCGGCACGTTCCGGTCGATCCGGATGACATGCGGGTCGTGCGGCGCTCCGGAGTGGACGGTCGAGCCGCCGTACCCGGACTCGGCGCGGAAGTGGTAGACCCGGCCGTCGTCGAGCGTGACGCGCACGTTGGGCCCGTCCGGCCGTACGTCGACGACCGGCCCGTTGCCGAACTGCTGCGGCGTCAGCCAGGCGGCCGCGATGCGTACCTGGTCGGTCGTCAGCCCATAGGTGGCGTCGGTTCGGGCCATATCCGGCGCCCGATGATCTGCCCCTCGTTCCTGGCCTCGCTGTACTCCGCCATCACCACGCGAATCGGCAAACTGGCGTGGGCCGTGATCACCCCGGTCCGGTCGATGATGTAGCTCCCCTGACCGATGTCCATCCCCTCGGCTCGCTCCTCCTCCGTGAGAAGCTCCATCGCCAGCCATCCGTGGTCGAACGGGTGGAGTGCTATCTGCGTGCCCGTCCCGAGGAGCCGGGTGATGAGTTCCCGAGCCTCGTCCTCGGTTATCTGGCGTTCCTGAGCCATGTGTCGGTCCCTGGTTGGTGGTGGACGTGTTGGCGATCGTCGCCGTGTTCGGCGGCGGTGGCGTAATCGGCGTCGGCGGCGCGGGCGGCGGCGGTGGCGTAATCGGTGGCGGCGGCGGTGTGATCGTGGTCGGCGGCGCAGGCGGCGGCGGCGTGATCGGCGTCGGCGGCGTAATCGGCGGCGGTGGCGGCGTGATCGTGGTCGGCGGCGCAGGCGGTGGCGGCGGCGTGATCGGCGTCGGCGGCGGCGTAATCGGTGGCGGTGGCGGTGTGATCGTGGTCGGCGGCGCGGGCGGCGGTGGCGGTGCGGCCAGCCGGTCGCCGCGCATCCAGTACATGCTGTGGCTGTTGGCCACGTACGCGGCGGGCGGCGACGACCAGGTCCGGCCGCTCTGCGGGTCCCACCACACCGGCCCGCTGGCGCCCTGCGGGTACACGATCACGAAGGCGTGCGCGCCGCGGGCGGTGACGTTGCCGTTGGCGTCCAGGTCCGGCTGGCCGGTCGCCGGATCGACGGCCGTCCAGTTGGCCACCACGAGCGCGGAGGCGCCCGGCCCGGCAGCGGCGATCTGCGCGTGCAGCTGGGCGTAGTGGTCGGCGACCGCAGGGGCGCGCCCGGCGGGATCACCGGGCAGCGGCGGCCCGCTCGCCTGGGTCCAGGTGCCGCCGAGCCAGGCGGCCGCGCGCTGGAGGCCGATCGCCTCGCCGGTGAGCCGGTCGACGGTGCCGTTGGGCCGCTGGTCCGCCCAGCGCGGCGCGGAGACCTGCGGGTCACCGTAGAAGCTGGACAGACCCGCCAGCGAGGAGTCGAGGCAGTTGTTGCCCCGGCCCGGCACGGTGGGCCCGCCGTCGTTGACCAGGCGGCCGTAGGGGTGCGTGGACGGGTCGGCGCCCACCGCGTAACCGGCGCCGGTGTCGAGGCTCTGCGCCAGGTCCCGCTGAAACTGCGGGTCCTCGATCGGCGCGAGGTTGCGCGGCCCGGTGACGCGCGTGGTGTCCAGCGCCGGTACGTTCGGCGCCAGCCCGGTCGGGTCGGTGAACGGAGTTTCGCTCGGCGGTGTTACTGCGCCGTCCGCTTCCGGGCGTACTCCTCCGCCGCCCGGTCCCCGATCTCCTGCATCTGCTCCTCGGTCGGCAGCTCCGCGCCCAGGTTCTCCCGGGCGATCCGTTCCGCCGTCGAGCGGTCCACGATCTCCGTCCGGTCCTCGTAGTCCGGGTTGGTCAGGAACGCGCCCAGCGAGGCCTGTGCCTCCGTCCACCCCTGGTGTCGGTGACTCCAACCGACCACTCGGTGGGGTAGCTCCGGGGCCGCCCGTCCCTCCGCCAGCAGGCCCACCGGCGAGGCCGTCCGGCCCGCTCGGGGGTAGAGAGCGTAGTAGGTGAATCGTGTCGACATCGAGCTGGCCTCTCTGCAACGCCGTCGGGTCGGCCGGGATCAGCTTCGGGTCGATCGGGAAGTCCTCCCGACCGAGCCCGCGGTCGCGCACCTCGTCGGCGAAGGTGCGCCCCTGCGAGTCCAGCCACGACTGGTAGCTTGCCCACTGCTCCGGCCGCTGCGCGATCCACTTGGCGAAACTGGTGTCCTTGTTTTGCGCCGGATCGACCCCGTCTGGGATGCGGTCGGCGAGCTGCCACGAGTGGTTGACCCGCAGGATGTCCAGGAACGCCCCGAAGCGCTCGTGCACCGGGTACTCGCGGCCGGTGACCGGGTCCGCGCCCTCCAGCCGCACCCGCTCGTACGCGGTGTGGGTGTGCTTGCCCGCGTCCCACGAGGACTGGGTCGGAAACTGCACCTCGACCGGATGCCCCTCCGGCGTGTACAGCGTGACGTTGCGCCCGTAGAAGCGGTTGCCCGGCCGCCAGAAACTCTTGTCGTTGGCGGGGTCGTAGCGGTAGTTGTACGGCTCGGCCTGGAGCCTGTCCAGGGCCGAGTTCACCACCGCGTCGTAGTTGGCGCCCTCCGGCGCGCGCAGCGAGAAGCGGGCCAGGTCGTTGGCGTCGTCGCGGAGGAAGGTGTCGACACCGGTGCGGTCGCCCTCGATGAGGAACTTCCGCGCCAGCGAGGGCAGCTTCTTGACGTCGTTGTCGCGGCTGCCCATGACCTCGACATCGGTGGTGTCGAACTCCCGCCGCAGCGCGTCCGCCACCTCGGTGAGGTCACTGCGCATCCGCTCGGCGACCGGCTCGGCGCGGCTGAGCGCGCCCTCCAGCGCCTCCCGCTCGGCGGTGCTGAGCTCGTCGACGTACGCCTGCTCGACCGAGCTGGTGTCGCGCGTGAGGTCCTGCTCCAGCTCGTACTCGTCCGGCGTGGCACCGTCGTCGGGCGTGGTGCTGTCTTCGGGCCTTGCGCCCTCAGCGGTCGTGCTGTCCGGGGTCGCACCGTCGGGCGTGGTGCCGTCGGGCGTCGTGCCCTCGGGGGTTGAGCCGTCCGGTGCCGTGCCTGGCGTCGTGCCCTCGGGCGCGGTGCTGTCCGGGGTCGAGCCGTCGGGCGTGGTGGTGTCGGTTAGTGGCCCGTCCGCCTCTGGTCGTGGGCCGCCGCTGCCCGGTCCCCGATCTCCTGCATCTGCTCCTCGGTCGGCAGCTCCGCGCCCAGGCTCTCCCGAGCGATCCGCTCCGCCGTCGAGCGGTCCACGATCTCCGTCAGCCCCTCGTAGTCCGGATTGGTCAGGATCGCGCCCAGCGACGCCTGTGCCTCCGTCCACGCCTGTTCCGAGTGGTCCCATCCCACCGCGCGGTGCGGGAGTGCCGGGTCCGCCCGTCCCTCCGCCAACAGGCCCACCGGCGGTGCCGTCCGGTCCGGGCGGGGGTAGAGAGCGTAGTAGGTGAAGCGTCTGCTCATCGAGCTTGCCCTCCTGAGGCACCGTCGGGTCGGCCGGGACCAGCTTCGGGTCGATCGGGAAGTCCGCCCGGCTCAGCCCATGATCCCGCACCTCGTCGGCGAACGTGCGGCCTTGCGACTCCAGCCACGACTGGTACTCCGCCCACTGGCTCGGCCGGTCCGCGACCCACTTGGCGAAGCTCGTGTTCTTCGACTGCGCTGGGTCGACCCCGCCCGGGATCTGGTCGGCCAGCGGCTGGTTGGCCTTGAGGATCCGCAGGAACGCCTGTACCCGCTCCTGCACCGGGTACTCCTGGCCGGTGACCGGGTCGCGCCCCTCCAGGCGGAAGATCTCGTAGTCGCGGTGGGTCAGCTTGCCCACGTCCCACGACGCGCCGGTGGGGAACTGCAACTCGACCGGGTGCCCCTCCGGCGTGTACAGCGTGACGTTGCGCCCGTGGAACCGGTTGCCCGGCCGCCAGAAACTCTTGTCGTTGCCGGGGTCGTACCGGTAGTTGTACGGCGCCTGCCGCAACCGGTCGATCGCGGTCGCGACGATCTCGTTGTAGCGCGGCCCGTCCACCACGCTCAGCGAGAAACGGGCGAGGTCGTTGGCGCCGTTCTCCATGAACCAGTTGAGGCCGAACCGCTTGCCCTCGATGAGGTACTTGCGGGCCAGCGAGCCGAGCTTCTTGACGTCGTGCTCGCCGTTGCCCTCCACGCGCACACTGCCGTCGCCGAACTGCTGGCGCAGCGCATCCGCCACGGCGTCGAGGTCACTGCGCATCCGCTCCGCGACCGGTACGGCATCGCGGAGCGCCTCCTCCATCCGCGCGCGCTCGTGCGCCTTGAGTTCGTCGATGTATCGCTGCTCGCTGGCCCTCGGATCGGGAGTGCTCCCGTCCTGCGCCGTCGCCCCCTCATCCCGCGCGCCGCCGTCCTCGGGGGTACTCCCCTCCCGCGCCGTGCTCCCGTCCGCGCGCGTGGTCCCATCCGGCGCCGTGCTCCCGTCCGCGCGCGTGGTCCCATCCGCGCTGTCCTGAGGCGTAGCCCTCTCGTCGCGGGTAGCCCCCTCGTCGCGCGTGGCCCCCTCTTGACGGGCGGTGTCCTCCGGCGTTGTGGTCCTATCCGCGCCGGTCGTGCTGTCCGGCCGCGTCGTGCTCCCATCCGCTCCGGTCGTGCTGTCCGGCTGCGCGGTGCTGTCCGGCTGCGCGGTGCTGTCCGCCGGTGTGGTGCCGTCCGCACCGGTCGTGCCGTCCGGCGGTGGCGCGCCCTCTTCCGGCGTCGCGCCATCCCGCGGCGGCGTGCTGTCGGACGGTGGAGTGGTGTCGGACGGTGGAGTGGTGTCGGACGGTGGAGTGGTGTCGGACGGTGGAGTGGTGTCGGCGGTCGGGGTGGCCGGCGGTGTGCCCGATGTCGGTGTGGGCGTGGCCGCCATGCTGGTCGGAGGCGTCGGCGGGGTCGGTGGCGTCGGCGCGTCCGGCGTGGCACCGTCCGGCGGTGGGGCCACGAACCGGCGGCTGCCCGCGTCCCACTCGCCGACCACGCGCGTGCCCTCGCTGGTGGCGTGCGTGATGCGGCCGCCCTCGTAGACGACCCGGCTGCCGTCGCCTAGGTAGACCTCGATCTTGCCGATCGGGTCGAGCCGCACGTCACCGGCGGCGAGCATGCGACCCAGGCGGGAGCGGAGGGAGTTGACCGCGTTGTCGTACGAGAGACCGCTCGCCCGCCCGTCGATCACGACGTCGCCCTGGTTCTGGCTGCCGTCCGGCTGCACCTTGAACTTGTCGACGCCGTTCTTGAGCTGATGGTCCATGGCGCGCCGAGTGTTCTCGCCGACCTCCTTGTACTCCACCGGCGTACCCGGGTCGTCCGGCCCCGTACGCTCCAGCGCCTCCATCGACTTGTAGCCCTGCGAGAAGTCCGGATGCCGCGGCAGGCGGGTGACGTGCCGACCCTCATCGGCACGCATGTTGGCGGTGTTGCGCTCCTTGGCGTCGAAGCCCTCCTCCGTGCCCCGGTACGCGTCGGTCACGCCCTGCCGGTACTTGTCGCCCAGCGGCCCGGGCTCCTCCGGGTTGACGCCATCGAAGTGCTCGGGCGGTACGTCGTTGGGGTCCTGCGGCGGGCCGTCCTCGCTCTCCCGCCCGCCGTCGCCATCCTGCGTCGCCTCGGGTTGGCTGCCCTCCGGCCGCGTGGCGTCGGGCTGGCCGGTCGCCTCGGGTGAGGGACTCGTGGCGGGTTGGGCCGTGCCCGTACCAGATGAAGGTGTGCCCGGGCCGTGGAGGTCCGGGAAGCTCATCTGGCCCTGGTTGTGCCGCAGGGCGTCGAGGTCGATGCCGTGGGTGTTGGCCACGTGCTGGCTGAGCGGCCCCATCAGCCCACCCTGCTGGCGCTGGGCCGGGTCGGGGTGCATCGAGTCGAGGATCGCCGTACGCGCCTGGCTTACGATCGCGTCCGGGTCGGTGTTGAGCACGCCGTCGGGGATGGCGTCGGGCGAGACGTTGTAGCGGCGCATCACCTCGACGCGCAACTGCTCGGGCGTGAGGCCGGCCAGCTCACGGTAGCCGTCGGAGTTGGGGATTCGCGGGTCGGCGGTGGGATCGGGCGAGCGGTGGCCGGCCAGTCCTCGCAGAAACTCCTGCTGCACCGTGAACGCCTGGAACTCCCGCTCCAACCGCAGCTGGGCCACCGCCTCGGCGCGCAGGTGGGGCGGCACGTTGGCGTTGACCGCCCGCATGAGCAGCGCGTTGTTGGGCTGGAGCGCGTGCATCCCCTCGTGCACCATCGTGGTGGCGATGGCGCTCAGCGAGCGGGGATCGCCGCTGGGCGTGTTGGGGTTGATGAACATCGTGCCCAGCCGCGGGTCGTAGAACCCCCGTGGCCCCGCGCTCACCTGGTCGCGCAGCGCCTGCGTGATCGAGCCGTCGGGCAGGATCGTGTTGAGCGAGGCCATGTCCATCGGCACCGTACGGTCGAAGAGCCGCGCCGCGTGCGCCTCGAACTCCGGCCCCATCACATCGCCGATCTTCGCGATCGCGATCGCCTGCGAGATCGGGTCGAACCGCCCGGTCGCCGGGTCGATGCTCGCGGCCCGGTTGGCCATCTCGACCGAGTTGAGCGGGTCGACGCCATCGAGGTCACGCCAGCCCGCGTCCGCGCGCTCACCGCCGCGGTCGAAGTCACGCCAGTCGCGGTACGTGTCGGCGTACGAGTTGACCGCCCGGCTCAGGTCGCGCACCTGCTGGACCAGGTCGCCCATCTCCCCGGTACGGCGGGCGGTGTCGGCGGCGGCCTGGAGGCGGTCGGCCCGCTGACGGATGTTATCGAGGTCGGCGAGGCGGTTGGCGACGGCGTCCGGCGAGTACCGGTCGAGGAGGTTGGCCCGCGCCCGGTCGACCAGCTCGTGGATCTGGCGCGGCAGGTCGGCGCCGGTGCGCGTGACGTTGGGCGAGAAGTTGGTGGTTGGCGCCAGCTCCGGATCGATCGCGTCGGTGTCCCGGCTCCCGTCCCCATCCGGCGGAGGTGGCCCATCCGGCGTGCTCCCGTCAGGCGTCACGCCGTCAGGCGTCGTGCCTTCCGGACGCGTGCCGTCAGGCGTCACACCATCCGGGGTGGTGCTGTCGGGCGTCGCAGCATCCGGGCGCGCGCCGTCAGGCGTGGTGCCATCCGGGCGCGTGGTGCCATCCGGCGTGGTGCCATCCGGCGTCGCAGCATCCGGACGCGCGCCATCCGGCGTCGCAGCCTCCGAAGTAGACCGATCCGTCCGCGAACCATCCGGCGTCGCACCGTCCGGAGCAGGCCCATCAGGCCGCGTGCCATCCGGCGTCGCGCTCTCGGGAGTCGCCCCGTCAGGCCGCGAACCATCCGGCGTAGCACCGTCCGGAGTAGACCCATCCGGCGTCGACCCGTCCGGTGTGCGCGCACCATTTGGCGTCGCCTCGTCCGGCGTCCGCGCGCCATCGGGCGCCGGCCCATCAGGCATCCGCGCGCCGCCATCGGTCCGGGCACCATCCGGACCCGTCGGCGCCAGCGTCGAATCTGGCGCCACCGCCCCCGGCGGGGTCTGCGGCCCCACCCCGGCCGGCGTCGGCGCGACCGGCGTCCGCGACCCCGGCGAAGACGAGGACGAAGGCCCAGCAGGCGAGGACGAAGGCGATGCCGGCGGCGCAGCCGAAGGCGCGGGAGGTGTCAGCGGCGGCACCACCGTGCCAGCCCGCAGCTCTTCCAGCCGGTGGGCGATGGCATCCTGGCTCATCGGCGTGCGGTTGCCGCTGCCGTCGATGTCGGTGAAGTTGGTCTCCAGGAACGACCGCAGCCGCCGCCCGTAGTCGTTGAGGCTGTCGGGGCTGGTGTTCAGGGCGTGCTGCACCATGTCGGGCGTCAGCAGCGGCGCGTTCTGGCCGTTGGTGCCGTCGCCCCCCTCCGACCGCGGGCCGAACATCTCGCCCACGCCTTGCGCGTAGTCGGCGCTGACCCGCTGCTCGATGCGCTTGCGCCACTCGTACCACTTCGGCTCCTCGCGGCGCGGCGCACCATCGCCGGGCGAGGTCGAGCCGTCCTGCCGCCCGCCGGCACCGTCCGCGCGGCCGGAGGCACCGTCAGCACGGCCCGATGCGCCGTCGCCGCGCCCCGAGGCACCGTCGGGCTGCACCGCGGGCGGTGGTGTGGCCGTCGTGCCGTCGCCGTCTCCGTCGGGACCGCCGTCGGAGGTGGTGCCGTCGGGCTGGCCCTGTTGCGCGGCCGAATCGGCGGTGCTCGTCGTGCCATCGCCGGTGGTGGTGCCGTCGGGCGTGGCCGAGCCGTCGCCGTCGGCCGTCGACGCGTCGGGCTGCGTGGTGCCGTCGCCGGTCACCGGCGGCGTGCCGGTGGTGGCGGTGCCGTCCGATGTGGAGCTGTCCGGCGTGGTGCTGCCATCCGCCGTCGGGGTCGGCGTCCCGGTGCCGGTCGAGGAAGCCGGTGGCGAGGGCGCCGCGGTGGACGAGGGTGATGTGACCTCGGGGCGGGCACCCTCACCTGTCGTCGGCGGCGTCTGCGTCGAGCCGTCCCCAGTGGACGGAGCCGGTGTGCCGCCATCGACCACCGGCGTCGGCGCGGCCGGTGTGGGCGAGCCGGGCGTACCGCCGTCTGGCGTGCCGGCGTCGGGCGTGGCTGGCACCGGCGTGCCCGGTGTGGGCGTGGCGGGCACCGGCGTACCGGTCGACGGCGTGCCGTCCGATGTGGACCCGTCGGTGGGGCGCCCGTCGCTCGGCGTGCCAGTGCCCGTCGTCCCGTCGCCGGTCACCGGAGGCGCCGTCGAAGTGCCGGACGACGACTCGCGCTGCCCGCCCGGCGTGGACGACGAGGGAGAGGACGACGTGGACGTCGATCCGCCCGTCGTCGTGGTCGTGCCACGCCCGCCCTGCCCCGAACCCGACGAGGAAGACGACGAAGACGAAGAGGAGGAGGACGAGGAGGAAGAGGAACCGGTCGAGCCCGTCGAGCCGGTCGCCCCCGTGTTGGCGCCCGTCTGCCCCGGCAGCCCGCCCGCCAGGCCCGCCGGGTTGCCGGCCGGCGCGAGGAGAGGATTGCCGAGGCCAAGGTTGCTGTTTTGCCCCTGGTTGAGCGGCGCGTTGCCGCCCTCGTTGCCGAAGAGGTTGCCGACCCCCTGGTTGAGTGCCGGCGTCACCACGTTTGGCCGGCGCCGACCGCCCGGCTCGCTCATGATCTCGGAGAGGAGCGCGGTCGGCGTGACGGAGTTCCACGCCTGGTCCAGTGTCATTCCACTGTAGACGCCGTTACGCTGGGCCCACTCCGTCAGACCCATGGCGTCGAGCAGGCGATCGCGTCCAATTTGGAGGAAGTTGTCGCCGACCTGCCCGATGCCGAAGGCGAACGCCTCGGTAAAGCGGTTGTGGACACCGAACATCAGCGGGCCACCGATCGCGCCCGCGATGAAGCTGTCGACCAACTCCATGCCGAACCGCCCGGCCCACCCCTCGGTGAACGGGTCATGCCCCTCCAGGGCCTGGATCAGCAGGATCCCGCCCTTCATGGCGCCCATGAAGCCGGCGTACGCGAGGCCACCGCGGAGCGCGGCCGTTGCCACGCCACGCATTCCACTTTGGATGAAGCGCCGCACGCCCGCCTTGATGGTCTCCTGCCACAGCTTGCGCAGCAGCTCCCGGGCGACGGTGTAGATGGTGGCCCGGCCGGCGGCGATCGCGGCGGCGCCGGCCGCGGCACCGATACCTGTCCAGACCGTGATGATGGCCTGGATCAGAGCCACCGCCATCATCACGAGCGTGATGACGGCCATCCACTTCATGGTCTCGATCTCGAGCGCCTTGCCGTGGACCAGTTGCTGCATCGCGCCGAGCGCCTCGGCCATGCTCGAGGTCTCGTCGATGTAGCCCTGCAGCCCGTCTCGCACGAGCTGGGCGGCGCCGTCGCCCTGCCAAACCGCCAGGTCGTTGATGTAGTCGGCCACCTCTTCGAGGTGGTCGACGTAGAGTTCAGCGGCCGACTTGTACGAGTCCGAGAGGTCGAAGAGACGATCGTGGCGGGCCTCCGGCCACTGCGTGATCATCTCGAGGAAGTCACCGAGGACCGGGATCCACTCGTCGATCTTGATAAAGCACTGCCGCACCGCCTCCAACGCGGCATCGGCGGCGTCTCCCGCGACGTTCCCGGACATCTGGCCCTCCCCCCGGCAGGCTCAGCTGACCCGGTACGCGCGTTCGACGCGCTCCGCGACATAGCGGCGGGACCACGACGCCGGCCGCCCGCCGCCGCCCACGACCGTCCACTGCAGAACGTCGACGGCCGACTTGGTCTCGGTGAGGAAGTAGTGGACGGAGCTGAACTCCAGCTCGACGCCGCCGGCCGAGGCGCGGACCACCGGGGCGGAGACAAGGGTGGGGTCGACCCACTCGTACTCGGCGGCGAACTGGGCCTTGTCGCGCACCAGCACACCGGCCCGGTGCGCACCGGTGGCGGAGAAGGGCAGCACGGTGGGGCCGTCGACGCGCTGGCCGGAGTAGAGCTCGGCCAGCACCTCCGCGTACGCCAGCGGGTCGAGGTCGGCGCCCAGCCGCCGCCCCAGGTCGCGGATCGTCGCCGGGTCGTTGAGGAAGAGCGCCTCGTCTCCGGTGAAGAGCAGCCCGTACGTGATCGCGAAGTTGTCCATGAACCGGTCGGCCACCACGCGCACCACGGCGTCGACCCACGGTGCCTGACCGATCAGCCAGTCAGCCGAGCGCGCCTCGTATCCGTAGTCGCCCACCATGAACGTCGACGCCTCGGGCCAGTCGCGCCGCTCCTCGATCTGCTCGCCCGGCGCCAGCACGTGCCGCTCCAGGGCCGCGACCAACCGATCCCAGTCCACTCGTTCTCCCCCGTCCACTGTTACGCCGGTACGCGCGCCCGCAACGCCCCGACCAGATCGAGCACCAGCGCGCCCAGCGCCTCCGGACCGCTCGCCACCGCGACCCGCCCGGTCAGCTCCTCGACCGCGCCCGGCGCACCGTCCCGGTGGGCGGCGTGCGCGGTGGCCACCACCTCGTCGCCCACCACGCGCAGCTCGAACGAGACCGCGCGGCGCAGAAAGTCTCCGGTCGGCAGCCGCAGCGCCGCCGCCAACTCAGCCACCACCTCGTCACGGTCGTCGCGCCCCGGCCGGTCGGCGGTGTCGAGCGTGGCGGCGAGGAGCAGGCCGATGTCGACCGCGCCGGCGGAGGTGCGCACCGAGGCGACCGGGCGCAGCCAGCGCGTGCCGACGACCGGTACGACCTGCAACAGCCCTTCGGTCTCGCAGACGATCGCCGCGCCGTCGCCCACCTGCCACGGCGGCGCCGGGGAACGCTCGGCGGTCAGCCCCGGCTCGCGCCACAACAGGCGCCCCGGCTCCTCCACCCGTGTGCCGGGCGAGAACTCGCGCACGCCCCGCCCTGGTAGGTAGTCGGCGAAGATGTCGCTGTCGTCGCCGTACGCCATCGGGAGATCGAGCGTGGTCAGCCGGTCGAAGACCGCGCGGCCCAACTGCTCGCGCGGCCCGCGAAACTCCACGCTCACCTCGAACTCGTACGGCTCGTAGGCCGTGCCCGCCGACAGGCCGGGGTCACCGTCAGCCCCCAGGTCGGTGAGCTTGAGGTCGAGGTGTGCCCACCCCTCGACGCCGACGAGTGGCTTGGCGTCGACGGGCAGCACGAAGCCGCTCCCGTTGAAGAAGTAGCCGCGCAGGTCGAGCAGCTGGGCCACCTGGTGGGCGAGCCGCTGACCCGGCCCGGCGTACTTGACGTAGATCTCGACGGTGTCTGCCATCGACCTAGATGCTGATGTTGGTCTGGTCGATCTGGATGCGGTTGTCGTCGTCGACGCCCTGGTACTCGGTCATCGCCGTGACCGTCTTGTCGCCGATCTTGATGAGGTGCTCGCCGGCGCGGCTGAGCCCGTCGTCGACGGCGTCACGCAGCGGCCCGTCGCTCCCCTCGGGCGTCGTGTTGTACGTCTGCTCGAACGCCTGCCCGTACTCGTCGTTGCCCCACGGGCGCTCGGCGTTGACCCCGTTGATCTCGGCGAGAATGCCCTGCGCCTGGGTCTGGAACGAGGTCCCGATCGAGCGCAGGATCGCGCCGGTGCCGGTCACCTCGTTGGGGTCGTCCTGAATGTCAAGGTAGGAACCCACGGCCGTCCTCCTCGTTCTTCTTCAGTGCCTTCGACAGGTCAGCGTCGTGACTCTCCATCAATACGTCGAAATCCGTCTTCCCGATCAGGCCCAATCCACGATCCTTGGGCATGACCTTCTCGACGATTTCCTTCGTCTTCTCGTTGGCGTCTTCGACGGCCGCGCGCACGGTCGACATGATTGTCGCGGCCAACGCCTTGGAATTGGGCGTGCGGTAGACGCGCGGATCGATCTCCAGCTCGATGAGCTGCCCGCGCGGGCCGACCACGGCCTTGACCAGCCGGTCGTCGGACCACGCCGTGCCGGTGATCTCCATGATCTGCTGCCGCGTCTGCGCCGCGTTTTCGATCGTCTGCTGAAGGTCGTCAATCACACCGCGGATCGCCGACCACTGCGGTCGCTCCATGCGTCTCACCTCCCCTCAGCCCGTCCGGCAGATCTCGCGTGAGGCTCGGGCGGTCCTGACCACGACCGGCGGCGCCGGACGAAAGGCCCATACAACACCGGTATGCGATCTTTCGCCCGGCACCCCCGGATCACCGTCTGCTCCCCGCCTCGCGCCCGCGAGATCCAACGGACAGGCTCTGGCCTCGCCAGACCTGTTCCGACAATAGATGATTCACGCATCGATCGGGTATCAGCCCTCACCTCGCAGCGCCCCACCGATACCGCCCGGCGGCAGGTGGAGCGGCGGTGGCTCCAGGTCGGAAAAGGGCAGGACCGGCGGTGGTGGTGGCGGTGGCGGAGTGTCACCGATCCGGCGCCGCACCAACTGTTCCGCGTGCGCGATAAGGTCCCGGACCCGTTCCCCGGGGAGGGTGATGCCGATCGGCGAACCTGGATTGACAGCCAGCCGGTGGTCGTCGCCGGGCCATTGGCGCAGCACCGAGATGAAGTCGAGCGTCACCACCGGGATGTCGATGTCGTGCCCGCCGAGGCAGTCCTCGTAGCGATCGACCGACGTGAAGACCGGCACGACCAGCACGCCGTCCATCTCGAGCGCCTGGGTCGGCACCATCACCTGGGCGGTGACCAGCACGTCGAGCAGCACCTCGGCATCCGGCGCGACCAGCGCGTCGCGGAGCAGCCGCTCCACCTCGTTGGCCGGGGTGAAGTCGCGCATGATCTTGTGGGTCGGCACCAGCTCCGGCACGTCTTCGGGCTTGACCAGCACACCGATCGGGGTGACCGGGTTGATCGCCAGCCCCCAGCCGTCGGGGGTGCCGGAGACCACCTCGGTCAGCGTCGTCGCCCGCCAGCCGTCCGCCGGCACCGCGCGGTAGAGGGCCTCCGGCGAGGTGAAGACCACCAGATACGGCACGCCGTCGCGCTCCCGCGTGAGCAGCCGCTGGCGGCCCTCCTGGCCGTCCGGCTCGTCGCGGAAGCCCGGCACCACGAGTGGCGCGAGGGCCAGGATGCGCATCACCGCCCCGGTGTCGCCGTCGGCGACCGCCTCCTGTAGCTCCCGCTCCACGTCGTTGGAGGGCGTCCAGGCGCTGGTCTCCTCGGCCTCCGTCACCGACCCCACCTCCTCGACGCGAAAGCAACGCCACACACGGCGGCGTGGCCGCGGGGCCTGAGCGCGCCGTCACGCGAGAGAAGCACAGCCATGCCTACACCGCCTCGAACAACGAGGCCACCGGATCGCGACCGGGCCGCGCTGGCGGCTGCCACGGCGCCTTCATCCGCGCGGGCAGCCCGGCGCCGACCATCCCGTCGCGCACCTGGACCGCCTGCCCCGCCCACCCCGCGGCCAGCTCGACCAGCGCCGCCGGCGGGCGCACGAGCCGGGCCCACAGGTCGTCGACGCTGTCCGCGCACCGGTGCAGCAGGTGGGCGCAGACCTCCTCGGACCCGAACGCCTCGCGGTCGCGTGGATCGTCGTCGTCGAGGTACCAGACCGAGTCCAGGTCGTCGCCGGAGACCTTGACCGCCAGCAGCCCGCCCTGCACGTAGCCGATCGGCAGGAAGTCGACGGTCAGCCGGTCGCGCACCCATTCGACCACATAGGACAGATCCTGGTGGCGGTCGTCGCGGGCGATGCCGAAGAGCGGCTGGTCGGCGACGAAGCCGAAGGGTGGCAGCACCGCGGGCACCGCCGGGCCGGCACCGTTGGTCGCGGCCAGAAAACTCCGGTAGACCGGCGGCAGCGGCCAGCCCAGCGCGCCCTCCAGCAATTCCAAAAGATCATCGGGTACGGCGTCGCCGGCGCCCGGCCGCACCCCCACCGGCTCGGCCTCGGCGCGCAGCCCGTCCGCGGCCGCCGGCAGCTGGCGTACCCCGCCCGCGTGGCGGAACGAGCCGTGCAGCTCGGTCGGCACCAGCGCGAGCAGCCGCGTCACCTCCGGCCCGCCCACGTGCGCCCAGCACCAGCCGGCCGGGGTCGGCACCGCTCCGCTCCCACCGGCCCGGATCGGCCCGCCCGCGCCGGTCACCGGCCACAGTGGATCGCCGTCCGGCTCGCCCGCGGTGAGGGCCATGGCCGCGTTCGCCGCGAGTACGTCGAGGATCCGCTGCTCCTCCAGCGTCAACGCCGGATCGGGCGCGGGCAGCTCCACCACCGCCCGCGCGCAGAGCGGCCAGTCCGGGAAGCCCCACGGGGTCACGAGCACGCCCTGCCGGTAGCGCACCTGCAGGGTCGGCGAGCCCGGATGGATCACGCTCATCGCGAAGCGCGCGCCCGGCGCCAGGTCTGCCCCGCCGCCGCTCATCGCCGTCCTCGCTTCGCTGCGGGCGGCCACGAGCCTCCACACGCGCTGAGCCTGACGATTCGCTCGCTCCGCTCACTCATGGCGCCAGCTTCGCGAACGTGCCCTCCGCGACGCGGGCCAGCCGTTCGGGAACGCCCTGGGGCAGCGGGTTGTCGCCCACACTCGCGATCCGCAGCTCCAGTACGAGGTTGCCGTCGTACGCGGTCAGGTTGACCTCTTTCGGGTCGCCGGCCCAGTAGGCGTCGGTGCCCACACCTTGGACGTCGGTCGGCGTACCCACCTTGTTGGTGCGGCGCGCCGCGTCGAGGAAGAGCTTGGCCTGCTGCTCGGTACGCAGCAGCTCGGCGTCGATGGAGAGGCTCACGCTCACCGTCGACGACCGGCGCGAGGTCGCGCAGAGCCGGGGCGAGTCGGCGATCGGCTTGCCGGTGACGGTCGGGAAGAGCTCGTCCAGCGGCTTCTGGTCGGCGACGCCGCAGAGGTTGCCGGCGAGCGCGTACACCGGGCCGGCGGAAGCCGCCGCGGAAGGCGACGGGGTGATCGCCACCGGCGGCGCGGTCTCGGGCTCGCCGTCGCCGCCGCACCCGGCGACGACGGCCACTGCCGCGAGGACCAGCCCGCGCACGACCCAGCGAGTCATGTGCCCAGGGTCGGCTTCGGCTCGGAGGACGGAGTCACCGCCCGCTGCTGCTGCGGTCCGCTGTCGAGTACGCCACCGCCCGGGGTCTCCACGGTCCACGCCGCCTCGCGGTCGAGGAGCGCGCGGATCCGCTCGAACTCCTCGTCACGGTTTTTGACGCGCTGCGCCTCCGCCTCGTTGGCCATGCGACGCGAGGCGATCTGACCCTCGACGCCGAGCCCCGCACCAGCGGTGCGCCGCCCGCGCATGACGCCGCTCGGCGGCTCGGGCGGACGCCCCGAGGCCCCGGCTGGGCGGGCCCTCCCGACGACCGGGCTGGACGTCGGCGGAGGCGGGGGCGCCAGCGGGTTGAGCGGGGCGCCCGGCACCTCCGGGCGGCTGGGCCGGCGGGAGACCGGCGTGGACGGCACGTTGCTCGCCGGCCGCTGCGGGCGGTTGAGCACCGGTGACATCGCGTCCGGCCGCAGCGGCGTGGACGGGCCGCCCCCCGGAGCACCGGGCACGGCCGGGGTGCCGCGGCGCGGACCCCCACGTGTGCCAGGCGGTGCCGGCGTGTTGGTACGCGGGTTGCGCAGCACCGGCGACGCCGGCGTGCCGGGCGGTCCGCCGAACTGGTTGCCGTCCATGGCCGTCCGCGGCGCGCCCGGGATGGCCGAGGTGGGATCGCCGGGGCGACCGCCGCCCCTGCCCTGCGGCGCCATCGGCGCGTTGGGCCCGCCGCCCGGCCGCTTGATCTGCGGCGGTGGCGGTGGCGCCTGAGCCCCGCGCTGCCCCGGTGGCAGACCCGGCGGCAGGCTCTCCCCGGCCAGCGGGTTGATCGAGCCGGCCCGCAGCACGCCCGGCCCGCCGGCACTCGGCAGGTTTCGCATCAGCCCCTGGCCGGGCGCGGTGGGCACCTGGCCCTGCCTCGGCACGGGCGCGCCATTGGGAAGCTGGCTCGTGTTGATCGCCGGTGGCAGCACCGGCGGCGTGATCGTCGGTACGACCGTCGGCGTGGTGATGTTGGGGTTGACCGCGTCCGGTGTGTCGATGTCGCCCACGTCGGGGGCGTCGATGTCGGGCGTGTTGATGTTGGGATCGGTGATCCGCGCGTCGACCGTCGGCGGGTTGATCCGCGGCGGTGTGATGTTGGGCTGGGTGATGTCGGGCGTGCCGATGTTGGGCTGCGTCACATTCGGCGTGCCGATGTTGGGCGTGCCGAACTGGTTCATCATGTAGCGCTGGATGAAGTCGGGGTTGGCCACCACCGCGTCGGTCGGTCCTTCGTAGACCGTCGCGCTGCCGCCCGCCAGGTCGTCGCGCATGACCTGGTAGTAGTCCTGGGCCATGTTGTACTGCAGCGTCTGCGCCCGCTCGTTGTACAGCCACGACTCCTGGCGCAAGGTGTCGATGTAGTCGTCGGCGGCGGGCGTGCCCTGGAGTTCCCGTTCCGACTCCACGCCGTACCAGGACAGCTCCCGCTCGCTGACGGCGACCATGTCCTCCTTGTACTGCCGGTACAGCTCCTCCATCTCGGCCTGCCGGTCACGGATGACGCCGGCGAGGGAGAGCAGGCCGAGCCAGTTGTTGACGGCCGCGGTCTCCCAGTCGTCGATGGACTTGATGGTGGCGCCCGGGCCACGGGCGAGGAACGCGTCGGCACCGGCGCCGGTCCAGCCACCGCTGCCGTCCTTGCCTTCCTTCAGCTTGGTGGACGCGCTCAGCACTCGCTCGCGCGCGTCGTCAAGCACCAGCTTGACCTCCCACCACTGCCAGGCGAGCTGGTCGACCACGACCGCGTCCTGCGCCATGATCCGTTTCCGGATCCGCTCGATCGTGTCGTTTAGCCAGGCCGTCTGCATCTCGTCGGTCATCTCCAGGTCTTCGTCCTGGAAGTTGATCGTCGGATCCGGATACGGCGAGGTGTTGTTTGGCGGTGGGTAGCGCGTGATGTCCTCGCCCATGCGACGGGCCAGCTGGCGGTTGTCCTGGAGCTGCTGGTTGGTCGCGGTGGAGTAGTCGAAGTAGTCCTCTTCGCCGGCCATGGCTCCGTCCCTCAGTATCCCCGGCCGTACTCACCGACGAAGTACTCGGAGCCGTCGGTGTCCAGGTTTTGCTGGGCGGTCTCCACCGGACCCTGGTCCGTGCCCTCGCGGTGCTGGTCGCGCTCCACGGTGGTCGTGCTGGTGTTCTGCTCGCCCGCCTTGCCATCGGTCGTCGACTGCGTCGTGTTGGTCACCGTGACGTCGCCGCTCGGCGCCGTGGCCGTGGTCGTGGTGGACGTCCGGTTGTTGCGGTCGTCGCCGGTGACGTTCGTCGTGGTGTTGTAGGTGTAGCCCATGTGGTTGCTGTACGACCGCTCGGTCACCGTCGAGATGACGTTGCCGTTGGCGTCGCGGATCGTCGTCGTGGTCACCGACACCGGGCTGGAGTTGTGGCCGGCGGCCGCCTGCGTGCTCCACGTGACGTGCCTCGTCGAGCCGTCCGGGAACGTGTAGATGGTGCCGTACGGGTAGGAGAGCGCGCGGGCCGTCGACGTGTCGCCGCTGAGCGCCATCGTGTTTTGCCCGGTCTCCTCGGCCAGCTCGTTGAACGTCTTCACGTCGCGGAAGCCGCTTGGCGGCGTCGCCCGCGGGTCGGAGAAGACGAACCCGATGTCGGCGACCGTGGCGCCGTTTTCGCTGTCGGCGTTCTCGTAGATCTCCGCCACGACCGCGGCGGCCGAGCCGACGTTGCGCACGCCCTCGTTCAGGTCGGTCATGAAGTGCTGGAAGTCACTCAGACGGTTGGACATGCTCCGCGCGGCCATGAGGCCTTCCGGGAAGGCGCCGGCGTCGTCGCCGGGCTGCGACAGGCCGGTCGAGATCATCATCGACATCTCGCCCATCGCCGAACCCGCGGCCGTGCCGATCTCACCGGAGAGCATGCTCATCTCTTGGTAGTAACTCACCAAGTCGGTGACCTCGACGTTGACCTTGCTGCCGAACGATTCGTACTCGATCGGCGCGGAACTCCCCCCGGAGTCCTCCTGATTCACCACGGCGCCTCCCCCGGTTTATGCGTGAACGAACAAGAGCCGATCGGCGGCCGTTACGCCCGGTCCCGGCGAAGGACATGCCTTCGCCGGGACCCATCGGCGTCTGAGCCGTACGGGTCAGAAGCCGGCGGAGATCTGGTTGTCGACCTCTTGCATGCGCTCGGCGGAGCCGCCCAGCGCCGTGCCGAGCCGCATCAGCGCGGCCTTGATCTCGTTGGCGCCCTGGTTCCACTGCTGCTGGGCGGCGTCGCAGGCCTGGCCCGCGGCACCCGACCAGTCGTTGGCGAAGAGCGTCTTGAAGTCGTTGTACAGATCGCCCAGCTCGACGTCCAGGTTGCCGGAGTACGTGCCGATCGCGGTCGACACGTCGGCGATGGCGCCGAAGTTATAGGTGATTGGGATGTCGGTCATCGTGATTTCGCCTCTCGACTAGTAGGGGACGTCAGCCGCGCAGGGCCGTGATGACGGCGCTGTCGCCGGTACCTTCGGCCGCGTTGCGGATGGTGGACGCGGCGTCGTCGTCCTGGACACCGAACTGCGTCGAGGCGTTGCTGATCTTGCCGGAAAGCTCGTCCAGCGCGTTCAGAATCTTCGTCAGACCGTTGTTGAGGTCGGCCGACACGTTCTGCAAGGCGCTGTTGGCCGAACCGCTCATGCCGCTGCCGCCGAGATCGGTCACCCGGTCGAGCAACTGCGCCATGCCCGTGGCCAGGCGCTCACGGACGTCCTGGCAGCGCTGGGCCATCTGGTTGAGCTGAGCCTGTGTGGCGTGCACATTGCCCACACCAGGAGTTGCTGTCAAGGCGGACTCACCCCGCTCCTCTGTAATGCCCCCCGCCCAGGGGAGCCTCCCCTTGGGACGCATGGATACCCATGCGCCGAATACTCGCGACCCGAAGGTAACGCCATTTGTCCACTCGGACCACCCCGGGGCCGGCATGTGTCGGTTTTGCCGCCATTGATCCCCAACCGTGATCAGAGCGTCCCTCATGTTGCCTGCCCAGACGGGCTTGGCCACACCAATACGAGGGACGCTCCGGTCCGGTTCACAGGACGAGCTCGCCACCCTCGTGGTCGATGCGGTCAGCGTGCTCGTCGTCGAGCCACACGCCACCACTCGCGAGGTAGCGGAAGCGGTAACGGCCCGGTTCCAGCTTGACGGTCACAGTACGAGTGCCGTCCTTGCGCGGGATCAGCTCGTGGCGGCCCGGCTCCCATGCGTTGAAGCAGCCCACCACGCTCACCGCACCGGGCGGCGAGTCCTTCGGCAGGCAGAACGTCACCCGCGTCTTCGTACCGAACAGTTTGTTTCTCTTGATCACCTTGCTCCTCCGTGGCACGGAATGTTCGGGGCTTGCCCCGAACCTTGCCCGAGCGCTCGCCAGGGAGCGGAAGCGACACACCGTGATTTGCCGGTGACGTGCGAAGATCGCGCCATGGAGCTGCATGTCGCGTCCTTCGCCAGCCTCGACACGCGCACGCTGTACGAGCTGCTGCGGCTGCGCGTCGACGTCTTCGTGGTGGAGCAGAAGTGCGCCTACCCCGAGCTGGACGGGCGGGACACCGAGCCGGGCACGCGCCACCTGTGGCTTTCCCGCGCCGGCGAGCTGGTGGCGTACCTGCGGATCCTGGACGACCCCGAGGGCGTCGCGCGGATCGGGCGGGTCGTGGTGGCCGCGGCGGCGCGCGGCACCGGCGCGGCGCAGCGCCTGATGGCGGCCGCCCTCGACGTGGTCGGCGACCGCCCCAGCGTGCTCGACGCGCAGGCCCACCTGGTGCGCTTCTACGAGCGGTACGGCTACGCGGTGACCGGCCCCGAATACGTCGAAGACGGCATCCCGCACATCCCGATGGCCCGGCCGACCACCGCCTGACGCCAGGGAGCATCTGGTGGATCTTGTCGGTGCGAGGCGAGGTCCAGGCGGCGGTCCGGTGGCACAGCTAGGGCAGCGACGCCACCAGCTCCGCCACCGAGCGGCGCCGGCCCGTGTAGAAAGGCACCTCTTCGCGGACATGGCGGCGCGCCCGGGATGCCCGCAGGTCCCGCATCAGGTCGACGATGCGGTGCAGCTCGTCCGCCTCGAAAGCCAGCATCCACTCGTAGTCACCGAGTGCGAACGAAGCCACCGTGTTTGCGCGCACGTCCGGGTAGCCGCGCGCCTGCCGACCGTGTTCGGCGAGCATGTCGCGGCGCTCCTCGTCCGGCAAGAGATACCACTCGTAGGAACGCACGAACGGATACACGCACACATACGCCCGTGGCTCCTCGCCGGACAGGAACGCCGGAAGGTGGCTCTTGTTGAACTCGGCCGGCCGGTGCAGCGCCGCCTGCGACCACACCGGGGCGAGGTGGCGGCCGAGCACGGTGCGGCGGAAGAGGCCGTACGCCTCCTGGAGCGCGTCGGCCGTGGGCGCGTGCCACCACACCATCAGGTCGGCGTCGGCGCGCAGCCCGGAGACGTCGTAGCTGCCCCGCACGACCACGTCCTTGGCGGCGAACTGCTCGAAGAGCGACTCCACCTCGCCGGCGATCGGGTCGCGCAGCGCCGGCAGCGGCTCGGCGGCGCGGAAGACCGACCACATCGTGTACCGGATGGTGGCGTTCAGCTCCTTGATGCGCGCCGCGTTGCTCTGCTCGCTGGTGGTCATGTCGACAGTCCTTTCATCACATCGTCGGCGGCCGTCTCGCCGGAACGCACACAGGCCGGGATGCCGACGCCGTCGTATCCGGCGCCGGCCAGAGCCACCGTCGGGTGGAGCGTCGCGCGGAGGGCGGCCACGCGCTCCAGATGCCCCACCGGGTACTGCGGCAGTGCCCCGCCCCACCGCCGCACGCGCGCGTCGACCGGCGCCGGCAGCCGCGTGCCTACCAATGTGGACAGTTCGGTGTGGACGGCATGGACCAGCTCGTGGTCGGGGCGATGGAGCGCCGGCTCCTCGCCGTACCGGCCGACCGAGGCGCGCACCAGCGCCACCCCGTCGTCGCGGCGCAGGTGGGCCCACTTGGTGGAAAAGAAGGTGGCCGCCTTGACCAGCGTGCCCTCGCCCGCCGGCACGAGGAAGCCGGACAGGGGCGGCAGCTCCGGCGCGGGCAGGGCGAGCGCCACCAGCGCGACGCTCGCGTAGTCGAGCAGCGGATCCACGCCCAGCAGCTGGGCCGCGCGCCGGGCCGGCAGCGCCAGTACGACCGCGTCCACAGTGTCCGATCCGACCCGCCAGCCGCCGGGCACCTTGGTCAGCTCGCGCACCGGAGCGCCGAGCCGGATCTCCGCGCCGGACGCCTCGGCCGTGGCCGCCGCCAGCCGGCTGACTCCGCCGAGGAGCGTGGCGAAGACCGGTACGCCCGGCGGCCGTGGCGCGGCGGCCAGCGCCGACCGCACCGCGCCGGTCAGCGTGTGCTCCTCGCGCGCGGCCCGGGCCAGCCCCGGCATCGTGGCGGCCAGCGACAGCCCGTCGGCCCGCCCCGCGTAGACGCCGCCGAGCAGCGGATCCACCAGCCGGTCGACCACCTCGTCGCCCAGCCGCCGCCGCACCAACGCGCCGACCGCGACATCCTCCTCCGGGCCCAGCAGCGGACGGCCGCCGTCACGGTCACGCTCCGCGTCCGGCCGGGCCACCGCCGTCACGCGTTCCAGATCAGCGGGTACGCCGAGCAGCGTGCCGCCCGGCAGTGGCGCGAGCGTGCCGTGCAGCGCGAGCGCGGCCTGCCCGGTGGCCGGATGCACCAGCGCGTCGCCGAGCCCCACGCGGCGGGCCAGCGCCACCGCGGGCGAGTCGCCGCCGTCGGGGTCGCGGACGAGGAACGCCTCCGCGCCCAGCTCCACCGTCGAGCCAGCCAGCCCGCCGGTGCGCAGCTTGCCGCCGAGCGCATCGGACTGCTCGTACACGGTGACGGTCGTGCCCTCGGGCCCGCGGTCCCGCAGCCGCAGGGCGGCGGCCAGTCCGGCTATCCCGCCCCCCACCACGGCGACGTTCGGCGGTCTCTTCACAGTGCCTACCTTCGTTCGCGACTGCGGGGCTCGCAGGCAGAGCACCGCGGCGACCTCCAGGCCGTCGAAGCTCTCTCCTCGCGCTTCACAGGCCCCACCGTAACTAAACTGCCGCCCATGACAGGTGAGCGGGTGGCGGTCGTGACAGGTGCGGCACAGGGCATCGGCCGCCGTGTGGCCGAGGTGCTCAGCGCGGAGGGGTACGCGCTGGCGGTGATGGACAGGCAGCCGGTCGCCGCCGACCTGGCGGTCCTGGGCGACGTGAGCGCGGAGGCCGACGTGATCGCGTTCGCGGCGGCGGTCGACGAGCGCTTCGGGCGGGTCGACGTGGTGGTCAACAACGCGGGCATCGCGTTCATCACCCCACTGGAGGAGACCACGCTCGACGACTGGCGCCAGGTGATCGACGTCAACCTGACCGGCCCGTTCCTGATGTGCCGCGAGTTCGGGCGGCTGATGCTGGCGGCGGGCGCGGGCGCGATCGTCAACATCGCCTCGGTCGCCGGGCTGCGCGGCGTCGCCGACCGCGCGGCGTACAACGCGAGTAAGCACGGCCTGATCGGGCTGACCCGCACGCTGGCGGCGGAGTGGGGCGGCCGGGGCGTGCGGGTCAACGCCGTCTGCCCCGGCTGGGTGAAGACCGAGATGGACGAGGCGTCCCAGGCCGAGGGGGCGTACGGCGACGCCGACATCACCGACCACGTGCCGCAGGGCCGCTTCGCCACACCCGACGACATCGCGCAGGCGGTGGCGTTTCTGGCCGACCCGGCCAAGAGCGGCTTCGTCAACGGCGAGGCGCTCTCGGTCGACGGCGGCTGGTACGCCGACGGCTCCTGGCAGGCGCTGCGCCTGTCAGCGCGCGCTCGCCTCGTGCACTAGCTCGACGACCCGGGTCAGCACCTCCGGCTCGGTCTCCGGCAGCACGCCGTGCCCGAGGTTGAAGACGTGGCCGGGGGCGGCCCGCCCCTCGGCGAGCACGCGGCGCACCTCGCGCTCGACCACCGGCCACGGCGCGAAGAGCACGCACGGGTCGAGGTTGCCCTGCACCGCGCGCTCCGGCCCGACCAGCGCGGTCGCGGCGTCGAGCGGGGTGCGCCAGTCGACGCCCACCACGTCGGCGCCGGCCTCGCCCATCGCGGTGAGCAGTTGGGCCGTGCCCACGCCGAAGTGGATCCGCGGCACGCCCGCCTCGGCCAGCCCGCTCAGCACCTGGGCCGAGTGCGGAAGTACGAAGCGCCGGTAGTCGGCCTCGGAGAGCGCGCCGGCCCACGAGTCGAAGAGCTGTACCGCCGAGACACCGGCCGCCACCTGCACTCGCAGGAACTCCAGTGTGATCTCCGCGAGCCGGGCGCAGAGGGCGTGCCACAGCTCCGGCTGGCCGTACATCATCGCCTTGGTCTTGCCGTGCGTGCGCGACGGTCCGCCCTCGACGAGGTAGCTGGCCAGCGTGAACGGCGCACCGGCGAAGCCGATCAGCGGCGTGGCGCCCAGCTCGCCCACCAGCAGGCGCACCGCCTCGTCCACAAAGGACACATCCGGCGGGGTGAGCGGGCGCAGCCGCTCCAGGTCGCGCTCGGTGCGGATCGGCTCGGCGATCACCGGCCCGGTGCCTGGCTCGATGTCGAGGTCGATCCCCGCCGCCGCGACCGGCACCACGATGTCGCTGAAGAGGATCGCCGCGTCGACGCCGTGCCGCCGCACCGGCTGGAGGGTGATCTCGGCCACGAGGTCCGGGCGCCGGCATGCCTCCAGCATCGAGATGCCGGCGCGCACCTTCCGGTACTCCGGCAGCGAACGCCCCGCCTGTCGCATGAACCACACCGGCGTGTGCGCCACCGGCTGCCGCCGGCAGGCCCGCACGAACACCGAGTCGGCGGCGGGCTGCTCGCGGCGGGCGGCGCTGCCCTCCAAGGTCGTCGTCATCGGGTTCATCGTGCCACGCGCGCCAGGTGCCGCTCGGCCTGCCCCATCGAGCATGCTTGGTGGTGACAATCCACCCATACCAGGTGACATACCCCATGATCCCGAGCGAGACATCGGCCTCGACCTGCGTCCGTCACCCGCTGTCGGCGCGGCGGTCCCCCGCAGTGGCGGCATGCGCCTTAGGCTGCGGGACATGGCGTCTCCGAATGGGCATCCGGAGATCTTCACGCGGGCGGTGGCCGGGCTTCAGGCCGCGACGCCGCGCGCGGAGATCGAGCTTGAGGAGGTCGCGGCGCCGCAGCGGCTCGCGCCGTACGCCTACGCGGTCAGCGCCGTCGTCATGCGCGAGGGCGAAGAGGTCGCCACCGGCCGCCTGATCTTGCTCTACGACCCGGCCGGTCACGAGGCGTGGGACGGCACGATGCGGCTGGTCACCTACGTGACGGCCGAGCTGGAGGCGGAGCTGGCCGCCGACCCGCTGCTGCCCGCCGTGGGCTGGACCTGGCTCACCGACGCGCTCGAGGCCGAGGCCGCCCCGCACACGGCGATCGCCGGCACGGTGACGCAGACGATCTCGACACGCTTCGGCGACCTGGCCGGCCCGCCGGCGGCCGCCGACATCGAGATCCGCGCCTCCTGGACTCCCACCGGCGACGACCTCCGGGCCCACCTGCTGGCCTGGTGCGCGCTGCTGGCCTCGACGGCCGGCCTCCCGCCGCCCGGTGTCACCGCCCTGCACGAGCGCCGCATCAACGCGTAGCCGCCCAAACATGATCCAGGGCATATCCGCGACCGGATATGCCCTGGACCAACGTCGGAGCTAGAGGTACTTCTCGGCCTCGTTGCAGGGGGCTTCGAGCTGGTCGATCGCGCGGTCGGCCGCCGCCCGGTTGCCCGCCGCCAGCGCGGCCAGGAAGTCGTTGACCTTGTTGAGGCAGTCGGCGATGACCGCCTTCTCCTTCTCGGTCTGGTCCTTGGCGTTCTGTGTACCGGTCAGGTCGCGCTCGGTCTGGGAGAGCTTCTCGTTGGCGGCCTCGAGGTCGCGCTTGAGGTTGTCGGCCTCGGTGGTCTTCGCGGCGATCGTCTGGTCGCGCTCGCTGACCTGGTCGTTCATCAGCTCCTCGGTGCGGGTCAGGTCACCGGACTTGCTGATGTAGAGCCCGGTCATCACGCCGCCACCGATGAAGAGAAGCGCCGCCACGATGCCGAGGATCAGCGCCGCCTGCCCCCGCTTGGCAGGCGGCGGGACCGCACCGTAGGGCGCGCCGTACGACGGGCCGGACGACGGAGGGCCGGAAAGCGGCGCACCGGAGTACGGCGCCGCGGAGAGCGGACCGGGCGGCGCCGAGGCCGGGGCGTACGGGGACGCGGCCGGGTAGGCCGGCTGCGGGGCGGCGAACCCGGGATCTGCCGGCGAGTACGCGGGCTGCGCCGGCGGCTGGTGCACGCCCGGGTACGGCTGGGCGGGCGGCTCCGTCGTGGGGTAGGCGGCGGTGGGCGGCTGCGCCGGCGGGTACGCGGGCGAGGCCGGCTGGCTCGGTATGCCGTACGGCGGCTGCTGCGCCGGCGGCACCGGACTCGGCTCCGGTGGGTACGTGCCGGCCGGTACCGAGCCGGTCGGGATCATGTACGCCTGCTCGTTGCCGCCCGGCAAGGGCTGAGTGGGAGGTTGGTCACCCGGCGGCGGGTACGGTCCGCCGGGAGCGTTCGGGGGGTAGGACATCATTCCTCCTGTGGGCGCTCGGCCGCCCGGTTCGAGCGCGGCGCTCCCGGCGGTTCTCGGGCCGCTCGGGCGCACCGCGACGCGTCAACAGATCTTGAACTCGTCGCAGGCGGTCTTGATCGGCACCGCGAGACCGATGCCCTCCGCGTCGCGGGCCTTGGCGGTGGCGATGCCGACCACCTGTTTCGCCGCGTTGACCACGGGCCCACCGGAGTTGCCCGGGTTGATCGGGGCGTCAAACTGGATCACCGTGCCGGAGCCGCCCTCGTCCTTGCGGATCGCGCTGATCACGCCGGTCGTGACCGTGTCCTCCAGCCCCAGTGGGGCGCCGACGACCACGATCTGCTGGCCCGACTTGGCCGCCTCGCGAGCGGTCGCCAGCCCGGTGAACTTGTTGTTGGTGCGCAACTGGGCGACGTCGGCGTCCTCGTCGACCCGCACGATCGTCGCCGGCCACCGCTGATCCTTGCGCTCGATGAAGACCTCGCGCTGGCCGGAGTCCCACACCGACTCCACCACGTGGTAGTTGGTGAACAGGTTGGTGCTGGAGCCGGTCTGCTTGCCCACGGCGAAGGCGGTGCCGGTGAACTGGCCGGCCGCCACGCGGAAGACGCTCGGCAGCACCTCGCTCGAGATCGCTTCGGGGTTGAACGCCTTGCCCGCCTCGGTCTCCAACTCGGTGGTGCGCCCCTCCAGCCCGTCCATCCGGCTCTGGTCGGCGGCCTGACCCTCGGCCAGCGCCCGGTCACCGGCGGCGACCCGGTTTTGCAGGTCGCGGATCTGGATCGCCTGGAAGACCGCGACGATGCCGAGGATGAGTGCCAGTGCCAGCGCGGTCAGTCCGAGCCAGGACGGCTTGCGGCGCGGCGGCTGGGACGGCGGGCCGTACGCCGGGTAGTGCGGGTCGCTCGCCGGCATGGCCGACAGGGGCGGTGCGGAGAGCGGGTAGGCCGGCGCCGCGAAGGCCGGCGGCTGCTGCGGCGGGTAGGCCGGCCCGGACGAGGGCGGCATCGGAGGCTGCGGCACCGCCGGGTAGCCCGGAGCGGGCGGACCTGGCGGGGGCGGTGTCGGCCCCGGCCGGTACAGCGCGTCCGGGTCGTCAGCCCGCGACGGACCGCCGGGCATGCTCGCCGATGCCGCCGGTGGCACGCCAACCTCGTCGTCGTACGAGTGACGCGGACCGGGAACCGGTGCACCGGGCTGTGCGGACAGCGGGTCGTACCCAGCAGTCATCGAGATCTCGCCCCTCCCCTAGGACGCCCGTTCCACAGTCGCATCTCGGCACAACCCCACCGGGCCGATCGGCGGCACCGGTGGACCGTACCTGTGGGAACGACGTTTGTCTCCTTCATGCTGACACGGGACGCCGAGGTACGTGACGTCCGGTCCGCGCCGCGACGACGAGGGCGGACGTACCCCGTGAGGCCCCTCGACCGCACGCGCGAGTGGGGGCCGCGGCGGCGCCGGGTTCGACGCGCCGGGCACCGGCTGCTCGTAGCCGGCGGGCGACCACACTACGGTTGTCGGGTGACCGACGAACCACCCCTGCGCCGTCGGGCCGCGCAACGCCAAGCAGGGGACGGACCACACAGCCGGCCCGCACCGGCGACCGACAGCGTGGGGCCCGACCCGACAACGCCTGGCGGGCCCGTACCGCTGACCGCGCCCCGTGAGGGCACCCCGGCTCCGATCGAGATGCCCGACCACCTCGCTGAGGTCGTGGCGCGCTTCGCCGCCGGCACCGGCCCCGTCGCCGTAGACGCCGAGCGCGCCTCCGGCTACCGGTACACGCAGCGCGCGTATCTCGTGCAGTTGCGCCGGGCGGGCGCGGGCAGCGTACTCATCGATCCGCTCCCCTTGGGTGACCTGCGCGCGCTTGACGAGGCCATCGCCGACGCTGAATGGGTTTTGCACGCCGCGAGCCAGGATCTGCCGTGCCTGGCCGATCTCGGGCTGCGACCGCGTCGCCTATTTGACACCGAATTGGCCGCTCGGCTGGCCGGATTCGAGCGGGTCGGCTTGGCCGCGCTGACCGAACAGCTTCTTGGGTACACGCTCGAGAAGCATCACTCCGCCGCAGACTGGTCGACCCGCCCGCTGCCCGAGTCGTGGCTGACGTACGCGGCGCTGGACGTCGAGCTCCTCACCGACCTGCGCGACAAGCTGGCGGCCGAGCTCGCGACACAGGGCAAGGACGAGTGGGCCGCCGAGGAGTTCGCGGCGCTGGTCGCCTCCGGTGCCCAGCCGCCCCGCCAGCGCCCCGACCCGTGGCGGCGCACCTCGGGCATCCACCGCATCCGGGGCGCGCGGGCGCAGGCCCGGGTCCGGGCGCTGTGGTACGCGCGGGACGAGATCGCCGCCCGGCGTGACTCGGCGCCCGGCCGCGTGCTGCCCGACGCCGCGATCATCGCCGCCGCCGAGCTCGACCCCAAGGACGAGCGCACGCTGCTGACCCTGCCCGGCTTCGGGGGGCGGTCGGTACGCCGGCTGGCGCGCACCTGGATCGACGCGCTCACCAAGGCCCGCGAGCTGCCCGACGACATGCTGCCGGTCGCGCCGCCGCTGGACGGGCCACCGCCGCCGCACCGGTGGGCCGAGCGCGATCCGGTGGCCGCCGCCCGGCTGGCCCGCTGCCGCGAGGTGGTCACCACGACCGCGACCACGTACAACCTGCCGCCGGAAAACCTGATCACGCCGGACTCCGTACGCCGCCTGGCGTGGACGCCGCCGGAGGAGATCACGCCGGAGACGGTCTCGGCCACCCTTCGGGGGTACGGCGCCCGGGCCTGGCAGGTGGGGCTGATCGGGGAAGGACTGGCGGTGGCGCTGCGCGACCCGGCGCCGTGAAAGTGGCCGTCGCCGGGAAAGTGGCCCGCACCACACCACGTGACATAGTTACCGACGGGTAGCATCCGTGGGCAGAAGGACCAACCCACGAGGAGGCCCGTCGTGCCCCGTCAAGTCCGGGATGTCGTCTTTGTCGACGGCGTCCGTACCCCCTTCGGCAAGGCCGGCGGCATGTACGCCAACACCCGCGCCGACGACCTGGTGATCCGCTGCATCCGCGAGCTGCTGCGACGCAACCCCCAGCTGCCGCCGGAGCGGGTCGACGAGGTCGCCATCGCGGCCACCACGCAGATCGGCGACCAGGGCCTCACCATCGGCCGCACCGCCGCGCTGCTCGCCGGGCTGCCGAAGACGGTGCCCGGCTACGCGATCGACCGGATGTGTGCCGGCGCGATGACCGCGGTCACCACCGTGGCCGGCGGCATCGCCATGGGGGCGTACGACGTGGCCATCGCCGGTGGCGTCGAGCACATGGGCCGCCACCCGATGGGCGAGGGCGTCGACCCCAACCCGCGCATCCTCGCCGAGAAGCTGGTCGACCCGTCGGCGCTGGTCATGGGCTCGACCGCGGAAAACCTGCACGACCGCCTTCCGCGGGTGACCAAGGCCCGGGCCGACGCGTTCGGCCTCGCGTCGCAGGAGAAGACCGCCAAGGCGTACGCGGACGGCAAGATCCAGCCCGACCTGGTCACGGTGGCCGTACGCGACCCCGAGACCGGCTGGGGTCTCGCCACGGTCGACGAGGCGCCCCGGGAGACCAGCCTGGAGAAGCTCGCCACGCTCAAGACCCCGTTCCGCCCGCACGGCCGGGTGACCGCGGGCAACGCCGCCGGCCTCAACGACGGCGCCACCGCGAGCCTCCTCGCCGCCGAGGATGTGGCCCGGGAGCTGGGCCTGCCGGTGGCGATGCGGCTGGTCTCGTACGGCTTCGTCGGCATCGAGCCCGAGGTGATGGGGTACGGCCCGATCCCCTCCACGGAGAAGGCGTTGCGCATCGCCGGACTGTCCATCGAGGACATCGGGCTGTTCGAGCTGAACGAGGCGTTCGCCGTGCAGGTGCTGGCGTTCCTCGACCACTTCGGCATCGCCGACGACGATCCCCGGGTCAACCAGTGGGGCGGCGCGATCTCGATCGGCCACCCCCTCGCCTCGTCCGGCGTACGGCTGATGACGCAGCTCGCGCGGCAGTTCGCCGAGCACCCCGAGATCCGGTACGGCCTCACCGCGATGTGCATCGGCATCGGCATGGGCGGCACGGTCATCTGGGAAAATCCCGCGGCGAGCGCGAGGAGTGAGGGCAAGTGACGTACCAGGAAGTTGCCACCAGGGCGCTGCTGCGGCTCGTCGAGGTGCCGGGGCTGGAAAAACGAGCCGCACTGATCACTTTGGACAACGGGTTCGACCACAAGAAGCCCAACACGCTCGGCACCGAAGGGCTGGCGAGCCTCGACGCGGCGATCACCGAGGCGCTCGCGGCCAACCCGGCGTTCGTGGCGGTCACCGGCAAGCCGTACATCTTCTGCGTCGGCGCCGACGTCACCGGCCTGCCGATGATCACCTCACGTGAGCAGGCGCTGGAGATCGGGCGGCTCGGCCACCGGGTCTTCGCGCGGCTCAAGGAGAGCACGGTACCGACGTTCGCGTTCGTCAACGGCGCGGCGATGGGCGGCGGGCTGGAGCTGGCGCTGCACTGCCACTACCGCACGCTGTCGGGGGGCGCGGCGGCGCTGGCGCTGCCTGAGGTGCTGCTCGGGCTCGTACCGGGCTGGGGCGGCACGCAACTGCTCCCCAACCTCATCGGCATCGCGCCCGCGGCGCAGGTGATCATCCAGAACCCGCTCACCCAGAACAGAATGCTCAAGCCGGCCCAGGCCGCCGAGCTGGGCATCGCCGACATCCTGCTGGAGCCCGCCGACTTCCTGGAGCGGTCGCTGGAGTGGGCGGCCGGCGTGGTGCGCGGCGAGGTGACCGTCACCCGCCCCGAGGTCGACCGGGACATGTGGGACGGCGTGCTCTTCTTCGCCAAGAAGACGCTCGACGACCGGCTGCACGGCGCGGTGCCCTCCGCCAACCGGGCGCTGGAGCTGCTCGGGCTGGCGCGCGATGCCGACTTCGCCACCGGCACCGCCGCGGAGGACGAGGCCCTCGCCGACCTGGTGCTGAGCGAGGAGCTGCGCAGCGGCCTGTACGCGTTCGACCTCGTGCAGCGCCGCGCCAAGCGGCCGGCGGGCGCGCCCGCGCCGGCGCTGGCCCGCGACGTCACCAAGGTCGGGCTGGTCGGCGCCGGGCTCATGGCCGGCCAGATCGCGCTCCTCTTCGCCCGCCGCCTGGAGGTACCGGTCGTGCTGACCGACCTCGACCAGGCCCGCGTCGACAAGGGCGTCGCGTATGTGCACGGCGAGATCGACAAGCTGGCCGCCAAGGGCCGGCTCGACCCGGGCCGGGCGGCCAAGCTGCGCGGCCTGATCAGCGGCTCGGTCGACAAGAGCGCCTTCGCCGACGCCGACCTCGTGGTCGAGGCGGTCTTCGAGGACCTCGGCGTGAAGAAGCAGGTCTGGGCCGAGCTGGAGAAGATCGTCAAGCCGGAGGCGGTGCTTGCCACCAACACCTCCTCGCTCTCGGTCACCGAGATGGCCGCCGACCTGGAGCACCCCGAGCGCGTGGTCGGCTTCCACTTCTTCAACCCGGTCGCGGTCATGCCGCTCCTGGAGATCATCCGGGGCGAACGGACCGACGACGCCACGCTCGCCACCGCGTTCGCGGTCGGCAAGCAGCTCAAGAAGTCCTGCGTGCTGGTGAAGGACGCGCCCGCGTTCGTGGTCAACCGGCTGCTGACCCGCTTCCTCGGCGAGATCTTCGCGGCGGTCGACGAGGGCACTCCCCTCGACGTGGCAAACGAGGCGCTCGACCCGCTCGGCCTGCCGATGCGCCCGCTTTCGCTGCTCCAGCTCGTGGGGCCGGCGGTCGCGTACCACGTGGGCGGCATCCTGCACGCCGCGTTCCCCGACCGCTTCCCGGTCAGCGACAACCTGCGCCGGCTCGCCGAGTCGGGCCGGCCGCTGCTGGTCGACGACGAGCTCAACCCGGAGGCGACCGAGCTCTTCGTCACCGGCGACCAGCCGTCCACCGCCGAGCAGGTACGCCAGCGGGCGCTCGACGCACTCGCCCAGGAGGCCCGGCTGATGCTCGACGAGGGCGTGGTCGCCGAGGCGCAGGACCTCGACCTCTGCCTGATCCTTGGCGGCGGTTGGCCGTTCCACCTGGGCGGCATCACGCCGTACCTGGACCGCACCGGCACGTCCGAGCGGGTGACCGGCCAGCGCTTCCTGCCTCGCGGGGTGGCCAGCCTCCCGTGATTCGCGGCATTTGAGCCGCTTGCGCCCCGGTCCTGCCTAATGTGATCACATGCGCGGGATCGGGGCGCTGCTCGTCGTGGTGTTGCTGGCCGGCTGCGGAGCCGCGGTACCGGCGGCCGGCGGGTTCCGGCCCGCGGTGCGCGGCGAGCTGACCGTCGCCACCGCCACGCTGCCGCTGCCCGGCTTCTGGGAGGAGCCGGGCGGCTTCGAGTACGAGCTGGCGCGGGCACTCGCCGACCGGTTCGGCCTCCGGCTGCGGGTCGTGCGGGTGCCGTTCGAGCGGATCGTCTCCGGCGACCTGGGCGGGGCCGACCTCGCGCTCTCCCAGGTCACCGCCACGCCGGAGCGGGAGCGCGTGCTCGACTTCTCGGCGCCGTACCTCGCCGCGACCCCGACCGGGCTCTCCCCCAACGCCATCCCCGACCTGGCCACGGCCCGCGACCTGCGGTGGGCGGTCACGCGCGGCACCACGCTCGCGGCCATCCTCCAGGGCGTCGTCCGGCCGCGTACGCCACCCGCACTCACCTCCGACGAGCCGGCCGCCCTCGTCCTCCTGGCCGCCGGATCCGTGGACGCGGTGCTGCTCGACCTGCCGGTGGCGCTCGTGGCCGCCGACCGTTCCGGCGGCAGGCTGCGCGTGGCGGTGCAGGTCTACTCGGACGACTCACTCGCGGTCGCCCTCCAGCAGGGCTCGCCCAACCGCGAGGCGGTCGACTCGGCCATCCGCGCCCTCACCGACGACGGCACGATCGACCGGCTCGGGAAGCGGTGGCTCGGCGCCGACCTGCGTGACGCCGAGGCCGACGTACCGGTCCTGCGGAGCCACCGGTGAGCGCTCCGCACGGCCCGGCGTGGGAATTTCTGCTCCTGTTCGTCGTCGTGATCGGCGGCCCGCTGCTGCTGGAGCGGGCCCGCGCACCGGGGATCATCGGGCTGCTGCTCGGCGGGTACGCGATCGGCCCCAACGGCCTCGGCTGGATCAGCCACGCCAACGACACGCTGCCCGACCTGGGCCAGCTCGGCCTGCTGTACCTGATGTTCGTCGCCGGTGTGGAGCTGGACCTCGCGCTGCTTCGCGCGTACCGGCGGTCGGCGGTCTCCTTCGGCCTGCTCACCTTCGCGGTGCCGATGGCCGCGGGCACGGCGGTCGGCTTCACGCTGGGCTGGAGCGCGCCCGCCGCCTTCCTGCTCGGCTCGCTGCTGGCCTCGCACACGCTGATCGTGTATCCACTCGTGCGCGGCGCCGGCCTCGGCTCCGACCCGGCGGTCGCCACTGCCGTCGGCGCCACCGTGCTCACCGACACGCTCGCGCTGACCGTGCTGGCGGTCGTCTCCGGTACGTCCGGCAGCGACGCCTCGACCGGGGAAGTGATGGTGCGGCTGGTCGCCGGCTTCGCCGTACTCGGTGGATTCTGTTTCTACACGCTGCCTCGCGCGGCCCGGTGGTGCTTCCGGCGCCTCGGTGGTGAGCGGACGGTGCGCTACCTGGTCGCGGTCGCCGGTTTCCTCGCGGCGGCCGTGCTGGCCGAGGTATTCGGCATCGAGGGCATCGTCGGCGCGTTCTTCGCCGGGCTCGCGCTCAACCACCTGGTGCCCAACGAGGGCCGGCTGATGGACCGGATCGACTTCTTCGGCGCCGCCGTCTTCATCCCGGTCTTCCTGGTGTCGGTCGGGCTGATCCTCGACCCTCGGGTGATCGCCGAGCCGCGCACGCTGGGGCTGGCCGCGCTCTTCGTCGTGGCCTGCCTGGGCGGCAAGGTGCTCGCCGCCTGGCTGGCCCGTGTACTGCTCGGCTTCTCCGGCGCGCGGGCGGGCGTGCTGTTCGCGCTGACCGCGCCGCAGGCCGCCGCCACGCTGGCGTCCACCACCATCGGGTACCGCATCGGGCTCTTCGGCACCACGGTCGTCAACGCCGTGCTGGTGCTGATCCTGGTCAGCCTCGTCGTGTCGCCGGTCGCCGGGCGGCGCTTCGTCCGCCGGGTACCTCGCCCGTCCGTCACCGACCGCCCGCTCGGCAGCCGCGTCGTGGTCGTGGTGTCGACTGTGGACCCATCACCCGAGGTCTTCCGCGTGGCGGCCCGGATCGCCGCGCCGGACGGCGGTGTGGTGCACCCCGTGCTCCTGCGCCGCGAGTCGGACCCGGCCCACGACGCCGCCGCGGTCAGCGCCCTGGAGGCCGCGGCCAACGCCCACGGCGTGGACGGCGCGGGCGCGGTGGTCGTCGACCGCTCGCTGGCGGCCGGCGTCGCCCACGCCGCGGCGGCCCACCTCGCCACGCTCGTCGTCGTCGACGGTCCGATGTGGTCGGGCACCGCCGGCGTGGCATCGCCCGCGCCGGTGCTGGAGTACCGCGGTCCGGAGGGCGCCCTCCTCCATCCGCCGGCACCGCCGGATCTGGCCGGGGAACTGTCCCGCCGCGCCTCGACCCCGGTGGACGCATAGGCCGTCCCCGGCGGCGTCGCGCCGAACCTCGACCGGCTCAGCGGCATCATCTACGTCGACGACACGGCGGGCGTCTACAACACGTACTTCTCCGAGCCGAGGGTCACCACCGCACAGCCCGAGCACGTGCCCGGCATGCCCAACCCCGGTGACCGCGCACTACCTCCGGTGGGCGGCTGCGGCGGACTCTGCTGAGGGGGAACCCCGGCCCGCCTTCCACAGGCAGGCCGGTTCGGCTCAGGCCTGTTGGAGAAATCGCATGAGCTGCGCGGTGAGTTCGGCCGGCTGCTCCTCGAAGATCCAGTGGCCAGAGTCCTCGATGACGCCGCCAGTTACCGTCGTGGCGTACCGCGCGACCTGGGTAGGTACCGCCTCCCCGAGGCTGGCTCGGGCACCGAGTGCGAGAACCGGCATGGTCAGCTTCGTCTTGCCGTACTCCGCGTTGTCGGCGACATCCTGGGGCAGTGCTCGGAAGTAGTCGAAGCTGGCCCGCAGGTGAGCGTCGTCTCGCAGGTACCGGGCGTACTCGCGGACGTCGTCATCGCCGATGCCGGTCTTCTGGACTTCCATCGAATCGGTGAACCGATCCACCCACAGTGCCTCCCGACCGTCCACGATCTGTTCCGGCAGGCCGTTTGGAAGGCTGAAGAAGCCGAAGTTCCAGAAACCCGGCCCCTTCGGCGTCAGTGACGGAACCTGGTACAGGCTCTGGTCAGGGATAGGCGCTTCCGTGAGCACGAGCTTGCGCACGCGGTCGCGGTGAGCGGCGGCATACGCGTACGCGACCATGGTCCCGATGTCGTGTCCGACGATGCTGACGTCGCCGTCGAGGCCGAGTTGGGTGAGCAGGCCGTGCACGTCGCCGGCGAGGGTCTTCTTGTCGTAGCCTGCGGCCGGGGCGTCGCTGCCGCCGGCTCCCCGAAGGTCAGGCGCGATGACCGTGTAGTGCTTGGCAAGCTCCGGCAGAACCTTGCGCCACATGTACCACGTCTGGGGATAGCCGTGCAGCAGGACCAGTGTGCTGCCCTGACCGCCCCGGACGTAGTTGATCGTGACGCCGCCGACCCGCGCCGTCTGCTCGGTGAAGGAACCCGGAATCCGCTCGCCGCCCATCGCCACCCCCTCTGATGACACACGCGATGCGTGGGCTACCCAACCCCCGGGCTCGTACACCTGAAAGCGCGCGGTGCGTACCAGGGTCGCCTGGGCGACCAGGCTGTGGGGCGAGATGTTTACGCCTGGGCCGATTTGGTACCCCGCAACGTGACCGCACATGGTCATGACGCCGGGCACGGTCACGTGCGGATGCTCGCCGTCGCCCGCAGTCCGGCATGGGCGGAAACGAACACCTCACCCGATAGGGAAGGAAGCCACATGAACAGCCGACCGAACGTCGTCCTCGTCCACGGCGCGTGGGCCGACGGCTCCAGCTGGAGCGGCGTCATCGAGCGCCTACAGGCCGACGGCTACCACGTGACGGCGCCACAATTCCCCCTGACCTCGACCGCCGATGATGTCGCCCGCCTACGCCAGGTCCTGACCTTGCAGGACGGCCCGACGATCGTGGCCGGGCACTCCTACGGCGGCCAGATCATGACCGCACTCGGCACCGACGCACCGAACCTGGTCGGGCTGGTGTACATCGCCGCCTTCGGGCTGGACCAAGGGGAATCGCTCAGCGCCCTGCTGTCGCAAGGACCCACACCGCCAGCGCTGGCGCACCTGTTCACCGACAAAGAGGGCTACATGTGGCAGCCGGAGGAGGACTTCGTCCAGCACTTCGCCGCCGATGTCGACCCGGTCCGGGCCAAGGTGATGCACGCCGCACAGCAACCAATCGCCAGCTCGGCCTTCACCGAGCCGATGGGCGCCCCGGCCTGGAAATCACTACCGTCCTGGTACCTGATCGCCACGCAGGACCAGGCGATCCCACCGGACGCACAGCGCATGTTCGCCAACCGCATGAGCGCGACCACCATCGAAATCCCCGCCAGCCACGTCCCGATGGTGTCTCACCCCGACGAAGCGGCACAGTTCGTCAAGACCGCCGCCGAGACCCGAACCGCAACGCCCGCGGGCCAAGCACGCAGATGACAGTGAACCTCGGCGCGAGCAGCCGGCGTTGGGCGAGGTGCTTCCGCCGGACTACCCCTAACGCTCCCCTCCCGGCATGGCATGCATACGAAACGGCATTGCCGTGGCGCCGAACACAGGCTCGTGCGTAAAGGACCTATAAGCGAAAGCCGACGTTCGCGCCGCGCTCGCCGTGGCCATGCGGATGCTCGTCGTCGCGGGGCGCTCGCACCAGCGGCAGGTCCGCGCACTTGACCATGACGGCCAAAGATGGCTCCTGACGGCGGCCCGTGCACTACGGTAGGCAACGCTGGAATTCAGCGATGCTGCACCCAGAGATTCTGCTCAACGTAGACACCGCGGTCCCGCTCGCGGTCGATCCAGACCAGATTCAGCGCGTCCGGGACGACGTATTCTCGCGTAACAGGGAACACCATGCCGGTCCAACTCTCCCACTCCGCGACGGTCCCTTCGATCACCATCGAGCTTGGTGCCGGGCCAAGCACCCGTGCGCCCATCCTCTGATGGGTGCGGATCCACGGATCGATCGAGAGCCCGTCTGCGCGTGCCCACGTGGCGTATTCCTCCATGGACACCGTTGGGTACCGGTGCTTCCATGTCGGCCGCAGCGGAGCAACAACATGGACAAGGTCGGCCTCGATGGCTCGCCGTGTCAGCTCCTGAAGGACAACAGTGGCGAGCCCACGCTTGTCATACGCTGATCCAACAGCGACGGCCATAAAGCTTAGTGTGGTGGCCGGAATCGCTGCCTCCCACGCCCGTACGGCTCTGACCAGCGCATCGTCATAGCCCGACGGCAGATCGCCGGTGTCACCGCTCCATGGAATCGGTACACCCCAACCACCTGCAACTACCGTGCCATGGTCGATCACCATGACGTCGAAACGGCCGAAGTACTGCTTCACCCGGCCCATGTACGTCTTGGGTATCTCGTCGTGGAATATGAACTCCGGCCAACGATCCTCGAACACGGCAGCGGCCGTATCGTGCAGATCCGGCCTGTCCGCCCGAGTCACGACCTCCACGGCCGGACCCTACCGCCACCACGGCCGGGCAGGGCCACTGGCGTCCTACCGACATCCGCTCATCGGCAGATCCGCGCACCCTTCAAGAGACGACGCGCTGATCAGCCGCTCTGACAGCCACGAAGGTGTCATCGCCAGCGTCTGCCCGGTGGGGCGCCGGTGGTCGATGCTCGGCGAGGTCATCCGTGATCGCGCCGTTTATGCCGGCCGGTCGCGGGCCGAGGCGGCCCCGGTCATCACGGCGCACTCGACCACCTCGACGCCCACGCCCTTGGGCGGTCAGGAGGTGTGGCGTAACAGGGCGTCCACGACGGCCGGCCACGTCACGCGCGGCACGCTCTGGCCGATGCCGGGCAGTGTAAGCAGCGTGGCGCCCGGGATCTCCGCGGCCAGCGCCACTCCGTTGCGGTGTGGGAAGAACGGATCCTCGTCTCCATGTATCACCAGCGTCGGCGCGGTGATCTCGCCGAGCCGCTCGCGCCACCGCGGCTGGCAGTTGATGGCCGCGAACATGGTGCCGAGGTGGCTCGCACGCTGAGCCTTCGCCGTGCGTCCCGCTCGGTCGAAGACCGACCCGGCGGCCGCCCGCACGTCCTGCTCGTCGAATCCCCGCGACCCGGACATCAGCCGCGCGGTACCGGTCATGTAGTCGACCACGCTGTCGCGGTCTGTCCAGTCCGGCTCCGGACGCCCGAACAGTTGCGCCATCAGCTCCGGCGCGTGGTCGGGCAGGTCGGGATCGACCGGACCGGGCGCGACCGGACGGGTGGAGACCAGTGTCAGCGACGCGACCTGGTCGGGATGGTCGAGCGCGAGCACCTGCGCGATGAAACCGCCGACGCCCATGCCGACCACGTGTGTACGCCCCAGACCCAGCGCCACCAACAGCTCAGACGCGTCGGTCACCAGGTCGCGCAGGTCGTAGCCGGGCGCGTCCGGGTCGAGAAACGTCGACTGACCGGCGTCGCGCAGGTCGTAGCGCACCACATACCGCCCGGCCAGCGCCGCGCACAACTCGCCCGGCCAGCTCAGCATGGTGACGCCAACCAGCAGCACCGGCGGATCCGCCGGCTCCCCGAAGGTCTCCACGCACAACTCGACACCGTTGACCTTGATCCGCATTCCCGCTCCTTCCGAGTCAACAACTCAGACGAATCAGCACCCGGAAACTCATCGCACTGCTATGACGACCCCCGGAAGAACATCACGACCTGGCCCTGTCTCTCGACCGATATCGACAAGGAGCGCTATTGCTGACTCGCGGGCCGGCGACGTCACCGGCGGGCACTTCGACCACCTACATGTCACCGTGTCTCAGTAACTAGCGTGTGCGGTGGTCGTCGAAGGTCGCGATGAAGCGGGCCAGGAGGGCGGTGTCGCCGTCGACGTGGGCATCGCCGCTTCGGAGGGCGTCGTCCAGGGGCCGCTTGTCGAAGACGAGATCCTGGATCGTACGGACGGAGCCGGCGAGAGCGGCGTCGGCCGGGCCACTTCCTCGGGCGGCATCCAGGCGCTCATCGTGGACGGTGAGAACGAAGGCGTCGCCGGGGAGTTGAAGCTGTACCGTCGCGTGCAAGCCCACGGCCGCGTCCGGGTCGAAGGTCGTGCGCAGCGCGACCACCAGGGCGTCCGGGCTGAGTTCGCTGGCCGAGTCCGGTCCGGGGCGCAGCGGGCTGCCCCAGCGGCCCAGCGCGAGCAACACCGGTTCGAGATCCCGGCCGCGACCGGTCAACTCGTAAACCAGCCCGGTGACCGGCGGCAGGCCACGTCGCCGGGTCAGCACACCGGACTCCTCCAGCTCACGCAGCCGCTGGGTCAGCACGTTCTGACTCATGCCCGGCAGCCCACGGTGCAGGTCGGCGAACCGCTTCGGCCCGAACAGCAGCTCCCGCACCACCAGCAGCGCCCACCGCTCGCCGACGACGTCGAGGGCCCGGGCGATCCCACACAGGTCACGATAGGTACGCACCCACTCAATCTACTTCCCCTCCGACACTAATTACTCCTAAAGTAGGAGTAGATAAGCGAAGGAGTGGATCATGCCGCATGCGACATCGGCCGACGGCACCGCCATCGGATACGACCGGCTCGGCGACGAAGGCCCTGTGGTGGTGCTCGTCAGCGGCGGGCTGGACGACGGCACCGAGAACATCCCCTTGGGACAGCACCTGGCGGACACGTTCGCCGTCATCGCCTACCGACGGCGCGGGCGGGGCGACAGCGGCGACACGCAGCCGTACGCGGTGCAGCGCGAGGTCGAGGACCTCGCCGCCGTCATCGACGCGACCGGCGGACGGGCGCATCTGTTCGGCGCCTCCTCTGGTGGAGCGCTCGCCCTGGAAGCGGCCGCCGCCGGGCTGCCCGTCGACCGGGTCGCCGTCCACGAGGTCCCGTATCTGCTCGGCGACGAGATGCTCGCCGCTTGGCGTGCCTACACGGCCGACCTCGCGACGGCGCTCGACGCCGGCGACCGGGACCATGCGCTGCGACTGTTCATGCGCCTCGCCGGCTCCACCGACGACCAGATCACGGCCGCCGAGGCCGCACCGGTCTGGTCGGAGTTGCGAGCGCTCGCGCCCACGCTGCGCTACGACGCCGCGTGCCTCGGCGATGGCCGACCTCCCGCCGCACAACTCGCCGCCGTGACCCAACCGGTGCTCCTGACCACCAGCGTGACGATGGACGCCCACTCCGCGGGACTGCCCACCGACTTCTTCGGTGCCGCTGCCGACGCCGCAGCCGCCAGCCTTCCGAACGGGCGACGGGCGACGCTCGATGTCGCAGGGCATGTCCCCGGCCCCGCCGTGCTCGGACCCATGCTCACCAGGTTCTACACGGGCTGAACACAAGCACAGACAGCCGCGCCACCACCATCCGCACCTGACAAGGCTGCCACTCGCTCATCGTGTCCGTCTCGACCTCCGCCAGCAGCGCCTTGATCCCCGTCACCGACGTCGCCCCGCCGTCCGCGGAGTCGGCCCGTGAGCTTGACATTGTCACTGTGACAGGGTTTTGACTGGGGTGTCGGAGGTGGTGCCCCATGAGTTCGGCACATGTGCAGGACACGCGTCTGCTCGACGCGTTGGAGGGTGGAAACTCGTCGACGCGGCTGAAGGCGGCCCTGGCAATCGGTACGCATCCGGAGCCCGGTTTCGTCGATGTGCTCGTGGGCAGGTGCGCGATCGAGCCGGACTTTTTCGTGCGCGACATGCTCACGTGGGCGCTGACCCGTCTTCCGCCGCAGATCACGGTGCCGAGGCTGCGCATGGAACTGCGTTCCGGGAGCGCACAAGCCCGTAGCCAGGCGTTGCATACTCTCTCCAAGATCGGAGACAGAACCGCGTGGCCGGCGATCACGCGGTCATTGCTGCACGACGCCGACGATGACGTCGCACGGAGTGCGTGGCGCGCTGCCGTCGTTCTCGTGCCCGACGGGGAGAAGCAGGCGCTGGCTACGGAACTGGCCACGCAATTCGCTCGCGGTGACCGGGAAGTACGGCTGAGTCTGAGCCGTGCCCTAGTCGCGCTCGGCGACGTGGTCGAGCCGGTCCTACGAACAGCGATGACACACCACGACCCGGCGGTGCGTACGCATGCCAGCGCCACGGAGCGGCTCCTGCACGACCCAGATGCCGGGTTCGATCTCGCCTTGAATGAAGCCAGACGGGTCGTCGCGCTCGGTCCGGAACGGGAGGAGAAAACCGGGTGCTGATCGGCGAGGTGGCGCGCCGCTCGGGGGTGAGCGCCCGGATGCTGCGGCACTACGACTCCCTCGGCCTGGCACGGCCGACGGGCCGCACTGTAGGCGGCTACCGGGAGTACACACTCGAAGACATCCGGCGAATCTTCTACGTGGAGGGTCTGCGATCCCTGGGACTGTCGCTGCGCCAGATCGCACGCACGCTCGACGACCCCGGATTCACCCCGTCCACACTGGTCGGCCACCTCATCCGAGGGACCGAGGAACGACTGAACCGGGAGCACGAACTCCTCGAACGGCTGCGAACGGTCGATGCGGCCGAGCCCGCCGGCTGGCAGGACGTCGCGCGCATCGTCGAACTCCTGCGCGGACTCGGTTCGCAAAGTGCCGCGCGGCGTCAGCAGGCCGTCCTGGCCCAGGCCGAGCACGCGTCGATACCCGTCGAGGCGCTGGCCAGGGCGGTCCTCACCGAATCCGATCCGAACGTTGCCGGGGCCCTGCGGTGGGCCCTCGCGCGGGGAGGCGGCGACGGCATCGCGATCCTGGCGTCCGGCATGGCCTCCGACGACGTCGACGTCCGGCGCCGCGCGGTCCTGGCGCTCGCCGAGCTAACCGACGACGAGGCGACCGCGATGCTCACCGGTGCGCTCGATGACACGGACACCACGATCCGCGGACATGCCGCTCTCACACTGGGCGCACGCGGCGTGACCCAAGCCGTGCCGACGCTCCTCGGCATGGTGGTCGAGGGCCCGAACGACGTCGAGGCGGCTGAACTGCTGGGCGCCTTGGCGCGGAACGCAGACTGGGCAGGCCAGATCATGAGTGCGCTGGTCGACGAACTCGCCGCGCACACCGCAGACCCGGCGGTGCGGATGCGACTGACCCAGGCACTCGCGGAGATGCCGGGGACCATCGCGCTGAACGTCCTGCGGCAACTGACCCACGACGATCATCGGCCCGTGGCCCTCATCGCTTCGGGCCTCGTGAAGGTGCTCCAAGAACGGCCGAACGACGAAACCAGGGCGCCGCGAACGGGTTGAACGTCGACTCGGTCCACCGCGTCTTCACGGAGATCGGCCCGCCGATCCGGACACAACCGTGGACTGCGCTGACCCGTACGCTTCGTCCCGCTGGTGGCACGCCGTCCTGGTGTGTCAAGAACCCCGACGATCCGAACGAGCCAGGACACGAGGAACGCATGATCTTCTCCCGCAGTGGGCAACACCGCCTGCTATTCATCGCAGCGTGCCAATCACCGCTGCGCAGCCACCGCCGGGAACCCGACATCGGTTCTTGATTCGTTGGGCCTCCCCTCACTGAGACGGGAGCAACGCGGCCCGAGACGCGGGCAGACGCCCTTTCGATCTTCCCTGACTACGGCCTTGCGCGAAGTGCAGGAGGCGCGAGCTCAGCTCTCGGAACACGGTGATCTCGACTCCTCGTGAGCCACACCGCGGCGCCAAATTAGCCAGCGCCGGTCGTCGGCAGCATGAGCGTGCAATCCGATCTCGCGATCAGCACCGCACTGATCGCGACACTGATTTTGGCGACCGATCCGTCTTTCCCGCCAAGATCAAGGACGTTCGTCGACATTCTATCGAGTCGGACAACCCACCGCACCGCTTCAAGAACTCCTCGCGATCGCGGAGAATACGAATACCGGCTACAGCGACCAGAATGACAGATGACTCACTTTTCCGGTCTCTGGGAAATAGGGAGCGCGACCGTGATCGAGCCATCAGGGGTATCAGCGTCGATCTTGAGAATGAAATCGATTAAAAGACTCGACCCTGCCGCCCGCGTGTTAATCTCCAGCGCGTCGAGGACGATCATCGACGGAGCGGTGTACCAGAGCAGAGCTCGCAGCCACATCGGTCCTGCATCGCCCCGCCAGGCTCGCGCCGCGTTTCGAAGACCTACTCTTGGGTGCGAGAGGCACAAAGAATGAGTATGTCCGATACTCATATTGTCAACGCGAGCACCCTCTACAATCTCCCAGAGAGTGGGTTGAAGAAGTGAGTACGAGACATTCCGCAAGTAGTCTACAGGCCCGCCAAAACGGAGCGTGATCCGGGCGGAGCGGCGAGACGTTTCGCTAGCCACCATCTCAATCTTGGGAATCGATTCTTGGCGAAGGCGCCTGCGTTCTATCGCCAAGGCCTCCGCACTCAGTTTCATTTCTTGGTGAAAGCGTCTACGTTCGATCGCCAAGGACTTCGCACTCAGTTTTATTGCCTCAAGGCTTGCGTGAGCCTGAATGCGAGAAGAACGAGCCTGCGCAAATGAAAACATCGCCGAGATTACCGCCACCACGATTGCAGCAAGGGCCAGCCAATCCGAAGCATGCACGTTCAAAAAGCTAGCAATGAGCCCGGTGACGGTCGATCGGCTGTACGGATGAGCGTCGTCGCCACAATTGGCTGGAGCCCTTTCCGGAACTGGTCCTCCGCTCGGAAACGTCGCGGCGCGCTGACCAGGATCATCCGAGACGGAGGTCGGCCATCGTCATCCAGCCCGTGCCATCGGGCTTGCGGTGATCCTCATACTCGGTCGCGCCGAACCCTTTCAGCCGCTCGATCTCCTCGTCGCGCGTGCGGTCGGTCGGCTGGAGGTCCAGGTGTACGCGGTTCTTCCCCTGCTCGGCTCGTTCATCGCCGCGCTGGCCGGCGTGTCGGCGGCGGTGTATCTGTCCGCGCCGCTGGAGTCGTTTCTGCGCTGGGCGGTGCTGTGCACACTGCCGTTGGCGCCGCCACCACTACCAACCCCCGCCCACCGGACGGCACCGCTCGCACAGACCCTGATCTGGCGCCGCTGCCGCCAACCGTCGCCGCCGTCCAGGCCGCGAGCTTCACCCTCAGCGGCCAGGGTCTGGCCAACTTCGGTGAAAGGGGGTGCCGGCAATGGACCAAGTGTTCGCCCCTGTTCGAGGTTGTTCATCACGAGTGAAGCGCTCAGGCTCGTGGTGGCGGGTGAGTTTGGTACGGATGGTGGGTGCGTCGGGGTGGTCGAGTTGATGGAGGATGCCCCAGGCGAGTTGCCAGGTGTCGTGCGCGGCGTGAGGTTTACCTGTGGCGTGCTGGGTGTCGCCGAGGCGGTTGAGGACTTTGGCTTCGTAGTAGCGGTTGCCGAGGTCGCGGAACAGCCTGAGCGCGTGCTGGTAGCAGGTGGTGGCCTGTTGGTACTGGCTGAGGTGGTGGTGGGCGTAGCCGAGGCTGTCCCAGGTGCGGGCCTCCCAGCTGCGGTTACCAAGTTGTTGCTGCTTGGTGAGGGCCTGTTCGCAGTAGGCGATCGCCTGTTGGTAGTTGCCGAGTTGGGCGTGGTACCAGCCGATGTTGTTGAGGGCGTTGGCCTGCCCGAGTAGGTGTCCAGCGGCCGTGTAGAGGTGCAGCGCCTGTTGGGCGTCGTGGAGTGCCTCCCGGTAGCGGTGTTGAGGCTCGTGGATCCAGCCGCGGCAGAGGTGGATGTAGGCCAGGCCGGCCGTGTCGGCCATCTGGTCGTAGAGCTGGCGGGCGTGATCAAGGTGGATGTTGGTGTCGTCGTGGCGGCCGATCCAGGCGTAGAGCTCGGCGAGCGAGCAGTGCGCGCTGGCCTGCCCACGGTGGTCGTGTACGCGCTGCGTCGCGTAGAGCGCTGCTTGGGCGCTGCTGTGCCAGTCGTGCCAGTGTCCGCGGCGGTTGAAGAACCGGCCGAGAGCGTCGGCCAGTTGCCAGGTGTGGGTCTCGAAGCCGGCGTCGCCAGCGGTATGGATCGCCGCCACCGTTGCCGGATGTTCCCGGGTAAACCAGTCCAGCGCCTCGTCGTGGTCGGTGAGCGGCTCCGGCGTGACGCCGGGGGTGGGCGGAGCGAGCGTGATCGGATCCCGGTGTGGGCCGAGCAGGAGGCTGGCAGTGTTGGCGGTGTGCACGTAGTGGTCCAGCGTGCGAGCGATGGCGGCGCGGCGCTGCTCGTGGCTGTCGTGGGCGTGTGTCTGCTCCGTGGCGTACGCGCGCAGCAGGTCATGGAGGGTGTAGCGGCTGGGCAGGTGTTCGGCGGTGAGGTGGGCGCAGGTCAGCTCGGCCAGCAGTTCCCGGGCCTGGCGGACGGGCACGCCGGCGAGACTCGCGGCGGCCGGCACGCTGATGTCCGGGCCGGGGTGCAGGCCGAGCAGCCGGAACAGCCTGGCCGCGTCCGTGGTGAGGGCCTGGTAGGACCAGGAGAGCACGGCCCGCATGTCGGTGGCCCTGTCGCCGGCGAGGGCGTCGAGCCGGTGGTAGCCGTCGCGCAGCTCGTCGGCGAGAGCGGCGAGGCGCCGGCGGGGATGGATGGCGGCGCGGGCCGCGACCAGGGCGAGGGCGAGGGGGAGCCGGGCGCATCGGGAGATGATGTCGGCGGCGGCCGCGGGCTCGGCCGTAACGCGGTCCTCGCCCAAGCGCCGCGCCAGTAGCCGGTGGGCGTCAGTGGGGCTGAGAAGGTCCAGCGTCAAGGGGTGCGCGCCGTCCGTGGCGACGAGGCTGGTCAGCTGGTGGCGGCTGGTGATGATGACCATGCACTCGGCCGATCCGGGCAGCAGCGGGCGGACTTGTTCGGCGTCGCGGGCGTTGTCCAGCACGATCAGCATGCGCTTGCCGGCCACCAGGCTGCGGTACAGGCCAACCTGCGCGTCCAGACCGACCGGGATCGCCGCGGGTGACACGCCGAGCGCCTGGAGGAACGTCTGCACCGCCTCCGTCGGCCGCATCGGCCGAGCAGACGGGTCGAACCCGCGCAGGCCGATGTGCAGTTGCCCGTCCGGAAACCGGTCGAGGTTTTCGTGGGCCCACCGCAACGCCAGCCAGGTCTTGCCCACTCCACCGGTACCGGTGATCGCCGAGATCACCACCGTGCCGCTCGAGTCCAACAGGTCGGTGAGGTGTCTGAACTCGGTGTCCCGCCCAGCGAACAGTACCGGCCGGGCCGGCAACTGGCGGGGCACCGACACCGCACGCGCCGGTGCGACGTCGGCTACCGGCCAGGCAGCCGCACTAGCGATCAGGCCCGGGTCGTGGGTGAAGGTCTGCGGTGGGATGGTCTGTCCGCCGGCGAGTCGATGCCACTGAGTCAGCCAGGCCGCCTGGCGGTCGATCGGCACCTCGCAGGCGGTAAGCAGCGCGGTCACCAGTTCACGTCGCGGTAGCGTGGCACGGCTCAGCATCGTGGCCAGCGTGCTGGCCGGCAGGACGCTCCCGTGTACGCGTGCTCGCCGCGCGATCGCCCGGTAGCTAAGTCCAGACTGGTCGCGGACCCGCCGCAACAGCATCACGTACTGCTCAGGGCTTGTCGCGAGGGCCGGGTCAACTCCGGCGTCAGACCTGAGCCCGATGACCAGTTCGCGTGCCTCGCCTGCTCCCTGGCGCACGCCGTCCATGCCGACCTCCTCGCGCCTCCCGACGACCGACGCTCCAGACGCGGCGACAGGTTGACAGTAGCGACACGCGTCGAGTTGACGCCTTGGGCGGCTGTGCCCAACCGCCGGGCCACCAGGTGGGTCAGACCGATGTCTAGGACGCCGGTCGCTCTTTACTGGCCGCCGCTTCGCGGGCGGCGACTCTCGGCGGTATGCCGACCGGGATGTTCGCCATGGTCACCGTTGACGACGCTCCGGACGCAACGGGACGGCGGGTCGACCTCCCGGTCTCCTGAAGCGCTGGCCAACCCGCCCGTACCCCGGGTTCACTTCCGAGAGCGAGCGACATCGCCGAGTCGGATCAGTAACCACAGGGCGCGATCAGCGCGGCGAGATGATTGAGTCGAGCTGTCGCGGACGGCAGCTGGTCGTGGCGGTGCAAACTGGCGGCCGGCGGCGTGCCGTTCCACCAGGCCGGGTCGGTACGCGACACCTGACGACCCGCGCCGCTTCTACGTCGACTACACGAGCACGACAGCGAGTACGTCGCCGAGCAACTTGCCGCACTCGCCGTCCGCGTCAACGAAGCCGACCAAGCCCGTACCGCCAAGCCAAGCTGAGCTGACCGTCAGCAACAAGGGCTGGCGCCTGTCGCCAGCTCCTGTTGTCGCGATCGGACCGACAGGCATCCTGCGGGTCATCGTGCGCAACGCGGTGTGGCGGTTGCCGAAGGCCGCGCTGCTTACCCTGGTCAGCAAGGACGCCGGGGAGACCTGGCGGGCGCCGGTCGCGCGCGCCGGGCTGTGGGCGATCGTCGTGACGCCAGGGCGTGCGATGAGCACGCAGGGTGGCCTCTTCCTGGGAGTACTGGGACCAGGCTGTCGGCGGACGGGATACCTACCGTGGTCGACATGGCGAATTCGAGACCAGGGGCTCTGTTCGGCGCGGCGTGCGGCGTGCTGTTGCTCGCGGGTTGTTCCGCCGAGGCAGGCAGCGGTGGTGCCGCTTCCGACGACGCGGCGCCGCACTGGGGTCCGACGTCCACGCCGTCGGCGACTGCCACACAGTCTGCGACGCCACCGACGGGGGCCGGTGACGTGTCGCCGCACCCGTACGTCGGGATGTGGGTGACGGCCGACGGCCACATCCGGCAGATGCTGCTGGCGAACGGCCGGTACGACGAGGCCCGTGGCGAGCGGGAGAGCGCCTACACGGGTTCCTACCAAATCCTCGGGACCCGGATCGAGTACGTCGACGACACCGGATTCAGCGCGGACGGCACCTTCGACGAGGACGTGCTGCACCACGCGGGATACGTCTTCTACCGCGAGGGCAGCGACGCGCATCGGCAAGCCAGGGAGGAACGATGATGAAGGAGAGTGCCATGCAGCACAGCCGGCGGGTGCTCCTGACCGCAGGAGTCGCCGGTGGGCTGACGGCCCTGGCCGGGGCTGGCGCGGCCTCGGCGGCCCCTGCCGAACGGGCCGGCGGGCGCGGCCCTGGGAAGCCGGGCGAGGAGGGCCGCAACCGGGCGGCGGTGTTGCGTGCCTTCGCGCGGCAGAATGCGGGTGGCGACATCTACGAGATCCTCCACGACGACGTCCGATGGACGATCGTCAACGGTCGCACCTACACCTCCAAGGCCGAGTTTCTGGCGGAGGGGTCGGCACCGATCCTGGACCGGCTGGCGACGATCCTCAGGATGACGATCAAGGATATGTGGACCGACGGTGAAACCGTGATCATCCGGTTCGACGGTGACGCGACGGCCACCGACGGCGTCGACTACCACAACGAGTACTGCTGGATCTGGCAGATGCGAGGCGGCAAGGTCGTGCGTTGCCACGCCTTCCTGGACATGATCGCGGTGCGGGAACTCATCGAGCGCGTCGAGCTGACCTGAGTCGGCGGTACGAGCCTGGGGGTCAGCGGAGCCAGCGACTGACGGCCAGGGTGCCCAGCAGCCGCAGTGCCTCGGCGCTGCGGCTGTGCGGCTCCGCCCGGTACACGATCAACTGCTGGCCGGGCGCGTCCCGTACGTCGAACGCGTGGTATGCCAGCGTCAGTTCGCCCACCGCGCCGTGCCGGAACGTCTTCGCCTCGTGCGTCTTGCCCTGCACGTCGTGCCGCCCCCACAGCCGGCGGAACTCCGCGCTCGCGGCGCCCATCTCCTCGACCAGTTCCCGCGCCCGCCGGTCGTGCGGGTCATGGCCGAGGGCCAGGCGCAGGTTCGCCACGCACGCCTCGGCGGCGCGACGCCAGTCGGCGAAGAACGTCGTACCGGCCGGGTCGAGGAAGGTCATCCGGACGAGGTTGTCCGCTTCGGTGAAGTCCGCGTAGAACGCGTCGGCCAGCGCGTTGCCGGCCAGCAGGTTGAGCCGCCGGTCGATGACTACGGCCGGGGTGTCCGGCCAGGCGTCGAGCAGTTCCCGCAGGCTCTGCCCGACCCGGGGCCGGCCGGGGGTCGGCGCGGCGCCGGGCGAGACTCCGGCCAGCCGGAAGAGGTGGTCGTGGGCGTCCGGCCCGAGGTCGAGCGCCCGGGCCACGGCGGCCAGCACCGACGCCGACGGGTTGCGCTCCCGGCCCTGCTCCAGCCGGGTGTAGTAGTCAATGCTTACCCCGGCCAGCACCGCGACCTCTTCGCGCCGCAGCCCGGCGACGCGCCGGGTGCCACTGGAGACGAGGCCGACGTCGCCCGGGGTCAACCGGGCGCGTCGGGCGGTGAGGAACGCCCCGAGCGCGGTCGTCGGCATGCCACCAACGGTAACCGTGCGGGCTCCGGCCAGGCAGGGTGCGTCACACCCTGGTTCGGTCCGGCCTGGCTGCCGACTCCGCCGCCGGTGACGGTGGGAGACACAGACCCCAACCCCAGGGAGGTACGCCATGAGCAGCCCGATGCTCGACGAGGCGGTACTGGCGGAGATCGCCGGGAACACCGGCGACCGGCACCGGCCACTGATGTTCGTCAACGCCGCCATCCACACGCTCGACCCGGTGATCGGTGACTTCCCCGCCGCCGACCTGTTGATCGGCACGAACGAGATCGTCGCGGTCGGCACCGGCCTGCACACCGCAGCCGAGGACGACGGCGCGATCGTGGTCGACTGCACCGGTCTGGCCATCGTGCCCGCGGTAGTCGACGGTGTCGCCGTCGCCGGCCTGCGTGTTCGTCCGGCCGACCGGGTCGGCGCGCTCACTCCCGGAAACCCGGCCACCTTCGCCCTGGTCGCCGGCCCGACATCCGGCAGGTCCGTGCTGGAGATGATCGTCTGGCGTCCGGCGCAGGCCGCCGCGATTGTCGTCGACGGCGAGATCGCGCTGGTCAACGGCCGCCGACTCACGCCCGCTCCGATCGAGCCCCAGCCGGGACCGAGGTCGGTCGAGAGCCCTTATCTGGGCATGTGGATCGACGAGACCGGTTTCCTGCACCAGGAACTCACCGCCGACGGCCGGTACGACGAGACGCGGGGCGGTCGGCCGCACGCGTACCAGGGGGCGTTCTGGATCGACGGCGACCGGATCGTCTACCGCGACGACCTGGGTTTCTGGGCGTACGGCCGGTTTGTCGACGGGGTGCTTCACCACGCCGGTTACGTCCTGCGGCGCCGGTGACCACAGACAGCGAGAGGAGCCTCCGATGATGCTGTTCAGCGGCGGCACGGTCGTCACCATGGACCCGGCCATCGGTGACCTGGATCGGGGTGACGTGCTGGTCCGTGAGGACCGGATCGTCGCGGTTGGCCCGGATCTGCGGTCGCATCCGGAGGCGGCGGGCGCAGCCGTGATCGACACGACCGGCCGGATCGTCAGCCCCGGATTCGTCGACACGCATCGGCACGCCTGGCAGGCGCAGCTGCGCCGCAGCATCCCGGACGTCAACGACCTCGGCGAGTACGTGATGTCGACGCTGGCCGGGATCGCACCCGCGTACACCTCGCACGACATGTACGTCGGCACCCGGCTCGCCGCGCTCACCGCCCTCGACGCCGGCATCACCACGATGCTCGACTTCTCGCACAACTCCCGCTCGGCGGCGCATTCTGACGCGGCGATCCGGGCGCTGATCGACACCGGCATCCGGGGCGTGCACGCGTCGATGGGGCCGCACTTCGGTGAGTGGGACCGCCAGTGGCCCGGCGACCTGGCGCGGTTGTGCGGGGCGTACCAGGGGGCGAACGGCGGCCTGGTGACCCTGCGCCTGGCGGCGTTGGCCACCGACGAGATCGCCGGCCCGGCCCTGGCCTACGGGCCGGAGCTGGCGGCCGTCGCCCGCGATCTCGACCTCGGCGTCAGCGTGGACGCGGTGTTCGGTATGCCGTCGTCGGCGGCGATCCTGCGCTGGGCCGCCGACGGGCTGCTCGGCCCGGACCTGACCCTGATCCACGCCACGGGCCTCACCCCGCAGGCGTGGCGGGCGATGGGCGACGCCGGGGTCACCGTGTCGCTGGCGCCGACCTCCGAGGCGCAGATTGGCCTGGAGACGGCGGTACCCGCGATCGATGAGGCGCTGGCCGTCGGTATCCGCCCTGGACTCGGCATCGACGTGGAGGTGGCGCTGGCCAGCGACATGTTCACGCAGATGCGTACCCTGCACGCGATCCAGCGGATGCGTGCGGTGAACGCCGCGTACGGCACGGACACCACGCCGTACCGGATCACCTCACGCGACGTGCTGGACTTCGCCACGGCGCAGGGCGCCCGGACCAATGGACTCGGTGACGTCACCGGTTCCCTCACCCCCGGCAAGCAGGCGGACCTGCTGGTCGTCGCCGCTGACGACATCAACACGATGCCGCTCAACGACGCGGTCGGCACGCTGGTGCTCGGGGCCGACGCCCGCAACATCGAGACCGTCGTGGTGGCCGGCCAGGTGCGCAAGAGGAACGGGCAGCTCGTCGGCGTGGACATGGACGAGCTGCGCCGGCAGGTGACCGAATCCCGCGACGCGATCCGCAAGGCCGTCGCCAAGGATTGATCTCGGCAGTACGTCGGATTCGTGCCCTCGGCAGGCATGGCCTTGGCCGACGCGATCAGGACAGCGTGGCGCAGCCCTCTCGCGGGCAGCGTCACGCCTGCCGTCGTGCAGTCGAGCTGCGTATCCCCCGCTGAGCTGCGTCGCCGTTCCGACTGACGCACCCGCATGGGTCAGAATGTGCCGATGACGATCTCCGCTGACGACTCCAGTCCGGTCCGGATTGTTACGGCCATACTTCGGGACGGCGATCGGGTGTTGCTGTGTCATCGAAGCGCCAAACGCCGTTGGTATCCCGACGTGTGGGACCTGCCGGGCGGTCATGTTGAAGAGGGGGAGGATCCGAAGGAGAGCCTTGTCCGCGAGCTTCGGGAGGAGTTGGGAATCACGGCGTCGGAGCCGCCCAGCCCGCCGATGCATGAGATCCGGACCGCGACGTTCTACATGCAGATCTGGTTGGTCGACAGGTGGACCGGGATACCCGTCAACGCCGCGCCGGACGAGCACGACGCTGTGGCGTGGTTCGAGACGTCCGACCTTGACAGCCTGCGTCTCGCCCACGAGTCCTATCTCTCGATGCTCACCGCCGTGCTCGCCACGTGACGTTGCTCCGGAAGCCAGGGGGTGCACGCTCATCGGCCATGAGAGGACGTCCGCAGTCGGCCTGCCGCGCGGACACTGATCAACAAAGGACGTTTAGGACGACCGCCTACCCCGCTCCGCGGCACTGCGCTCGACGCAGAAGAGGTTGCCCTCCGGGTCGGCCATCGTCATCCAGCCCGTGCCATCGAGCTTGCGGTGATCCTCATACTCGGTCGCGCCGAGCCCTTTCAGCCGCTCGATCTCCTCGTCGCGCGTGCGGTCGGTCGGCTGGAGGTCCAGGTGTACACGGTTCTTCCCCACCTTGCCCTCCGGTACGCGCTGGAAGAGCAGACCGCCCTCGATCGGATCCGTGCCGGTCAGCACCGCGCACTCGTCGTCGTCGGGCTTGTCGTCCGGGTCGCGGCGCAGCCCCAGCGCCTCACTCCAGAAATTGGCGACCTTGTCCGGGTCGGCACAGTCGAAGTCGATCCACCGCACTCTCGATGCCATGCCCCAACCTCTCACGTCGATCAAGGCAATATCCGGCCGGCACCGGAATCGGTGATCAGTGCGTGGGTACGGCGGCCGTGGCGGCCACCACCGGCGTGGTGTCGGCCGCCGGCAGCGTGACGGTGACCTCGAGCCCGCCGCCGGGCTGGGCGGCCGCGGTGACCGTGCCGCCGTGGGCGTCGCAGACCGCCCGCACGATCGAGAGGCCCAGCCCCGAGCCGCGGGCGCCGGTGCGCTCCCGCCCGCCCCGCCGGAACGGCTCGAACAGCCCCGGCACGTCCGCCTGGTCGACCTCGAAGCCGGTGTTGCCCACCACCAGCCACGCGGCCGCGGCGTCGGAGCCGGTGCGCGCCCAGACCTTGCCGTGCAGGTGGTTGTAGCGAATCGCGTTCTCGATGAGGTTGCCGGCGAGGCGGTCGAGCAGGCTGGGGTCGCCGACGACCGGCGCCGGCTCGAGCGACGTGGTCACGGTCAGCTTGAGGCGGTCGGCTTCCCCGCGTACGGCCGAAAGGGCTGTCGTGGCCGCGGTCGCGAGATCGGTGGGGACCTTGCGGGCCAGCCGCCGGCCGGACTGGGCCTCGCTGCGGGCCAGCACGAGCAGCGCGTCGACGAGGCCGTTGGCGCGTTCCGAGGCGTCCCGCACGACAATCGCCATCCGCCGATACTCCGCGACGTCCGCCTCGTCGTCGGCCATCGTCACGTCGATCTCGGTACGCATGACGGCCAGCGGGGTACGCAGCTCGTGCGAGGCGTTGGCCACGAACCGCTTCTGCGTCTCGAACGCCTCCCCCAGACGGTCGAGCATCGCGTCGAACGTGGCGGCCAGCTCGGCCACCTCGTCGTCCGCCCCGGAGTACCGGATGCGCTGGTCGAGCGTCTCCTCGCCGAGCCGCTGGGCGGTGGAGGTGACCTGGTGCAGCGGGCGGAGCGCGCGACCGGCCACCGCGTACGCCCCGGCGACCCCGACCACGCTGATCGCGAGCAACGCGACCAGGCCCTTGGCGAGCAGCTCCCGCGAGGCGGCCTCGACCACCTGGTCCTGCCAGTCGCGGGCGTCCAGCCGCGTGCCGTTGGCCAGCTCGACGGTGGTGCCGATGCGGAGCTGGTCGGCGGGGTGCAGCGCGTCGCCGACCAGCAGCCAGGCGAGCAGTACGAGGATCGCGCCGGCGCCCACCAGCAGTACGCCGTTGAGCAGCGTGAGGCGCAGGCGGAGCGTGGGGCGGAGCCGGTGGCGCCCGGGCCGCCCCGAGTACACGGTCACTGAGTCACCCGGTAGCCGGCGCCGACCACCGTCTCGATCAGGGGCGGGTCGCCGATCTTCTTCCGCAGCGTCATCACGGTCACCCGTACCGTCGTGGTGAACGGGTCGGTGTTGGCGTCCCAGACCCGCTCCAGCAGCTCCTCGCTGGAGACCACGCCGCCGCGCGCCTTGAGCAGCTCCTCCAGTACCCCGAACTCCTTGCGGGTCAGGTCGAGCGGCGACCCACCGCGGGTCGCGACCCGCTTGGCCGGGTCGAGCACCAGGTCGGCGACGGAGAGCACCGGCGGCGCCGGGGGCGTGGCCCGCCGGCCGAGCGCCTGCACGCGGGCCACCAGCTCGTCGAAGGCGAACGGCTTGGGCAGGTAGTCGTCGGCGCCGAGCTGGAGCCCCTCGACCCGATCGGCGACCGTGCCGCTGGCGGTCAGCATCAGCACTCGCGTCAGGGCGCCGGAGGCGACCAGGTCGGCGCAGATCTGGTCGCCGTGCACGCCGGGCAGGTCGCGGTCGAGCACCACCACGTCGTACCGGGTCACGAACGCCATCTCGTGGCCGGTGGAGCCGTCGTACGCCACATCCACCGCCATGCCCTGCCGGCGCAGCCCGCGCACGATCGCGTCGGCCAGGTTGCGCTCGTCCTCGACCACCAGGACCCGCACGGCGGCCCACCTCCCGTTCATCTGCCCGGCGCCAGCCTGCCCCGAGGCACGTGAAGCTGACGTGAGGCCAACGTAACCTGCGAGGTCAGCTCTTCCGCGCCGACTCGGGGACGGGTCGCCACACGCCGATGGTGGCGTTGAGGCGGCGGCAGAGGACCGCGCCCGCCCGCACCTCGCAGTCGCCGGCGACGCTGCGGACCACGCCGAAAAAGTGCACGGCTCCGGTGGCCGGGTCGATACGGGCCAGCCACGCGCGCGAGGTGGCCAGGTCGGTGCGCATCGCGAGCAGATCGCCGTCGCCCGGCGGGGCGATCAGAGCCCACTGGCCCAGCTCGTTGAGCTGCTGGCCGGTGCGCGGGTCGAGCACGCTGAGGTCGGTGAGGCCATCCCGCCCGCGGACCTCCGCCACCAGGAGGTCGCCGGCCCGCCGGACGAACGTACGCGCCGGATCGGACCACAGCACACGCCCGGTGGCCGGGTCGACCACGCGTACGCCGCCGATGTGCGAGACCACGCAGAGCGTCTCGCCGCAGGTCGGCGCGACGTACTCGGTCGCCAGGTCGATGGTGGCGGTCCACCGGCGGTCGAGGCGCTCCAGCCCGTACGCGGTGACCGTCGGCCCGCCCCGCACCAGCAGCAGGTCGCCGGCGAACTGGACGTAGCTCGCCGGCACCTCGGGCGGCCGGGCCGGCAGGAGGTCGGCGGCGGTGAGCACCTGACCGTCTTCCGCGTCGCGCACCTCGACCCGCCCGGAGGGGAGCAGCGTGACGACGTGGGTCGGCGCCTGGCTCACGTACCGGTAGGAGAGCCAGGCCCCGGTGGGCACGCGGTAGGACCAGCGGACCGCGCCGGTCACCGGGTCGACCGCCTCCAGCACCTCCCGGCCGGTGCTGGCGGTGGGCGTGCCGTCCGGCGAGGTCCAGAGCAGCACGTGGCCACGGACCGGCGTCACGCCCTCGAAGAGCGCCCGGCGCCGCCACATGATCTGGCCGGTGTCCTCTTTGATCGACAGGCTCTCAACCTGCTCCAGCAGCTCCGGCTGCGTGCTGATGAGCATCTGCCCGGCGGTGGCGCCGACCCCGCGCAGCGCCCCGACCAGCGGCAGCGGCGCCTCCCACAGGCGAGTGGCGTCGGGCAGCCCGTACGCCGTGATGGTGCGCGGCCCGGCCAGCTCCGTGCGGTCGGAGGTGACCACGTAGAACCGATCGCCCACCGCGAAGGCGGTGTCGCCCAGCCGGGCCGGGATGGTGCTCTCGGTCAGTCCCACCGGCTCGGGCATCGCCGGCCCAAGCGTCACGACCAGCGCGGCCAGCCCGGCCAGCGCCCAGGTGAACCGCCACCGGAACGACGTGCGCACCGGCTCCGGCACGACCGCCTCGGGACCGTGCCGCATCTCGCCGAGGTCGATGACGCCGGTGACCGTCACCGTTACAGTCTGCGCCGCGGTGACCAGACTCCGATAGATCCGCCGGCCTTGCGACAGACCACCGCCAGCGGGCCGGGCTGGCACTGGAATACGCCGTCGACCACACCGAGCACGCGCAGTTCGAGGGCGAGCGGGTCGATGCGGGCGACGATGGCGCGCGGGCCGTTTTCCCGGACGGCCAGCATGCGCCCGTCGTCTCCGGCGAGCGAGCCGGTCCACTCGCCGAAGTCGGCGATCACGCGACCGTCGGCCGGGTCGAGAAAGGCGAGCCGCGGGCTGCTGTCCCGCTCGGTCCGGCCGTACGCGAGCAGATGCGGGCCGACCTGGTAGACGTAGCCCCAGCCGGGCGCGGACCACCGCGTGCGGCCGGTCGCGATGTCGATGAGCCGCGTACCGTCCACCCCGTCGCCGCGGCCGACGCAGAGGGCGTCGCCGCACCCGTCGTTGATGTACTCCACGGTCAGGTCGAGCTCGACGGTCCAGCGGCGGTCGAGGCGGTCCAGGCCGTACGCGGTGAGCACCGGCCCGCCGGCCGCCCGACCGGGCACCAGCAGGAGCCCGCCCGCCACCAGCCCCATCTGCTCCGGGTCGGGGGCCGGCACCTGGGCGGACGCGCGCAACTCGCCGGTGTCCTCGTCGTAGACGAAGGCGTGACCGGTGTGCCTCCAGTGGACGAACCGGCCTCGGTCGAGATACACCGGCTCGTCCGGCGCGAACATCATCGACCAGCGCACGTCTCCGGTCTCCAGGGCGACGCTGAAGAGTTGCAGCCGCTCGGGGCGCGAATGGTCGAAGAGCAGTGCGTGGCCGCCGGCGGTCCGCTGCCACCAGCCGGCCCGGCGCCACACCTCCTGCCCGGTGTCGGTCCGCACCGCGATGGTCTGCACCGCCGGCCCGTCCGCGATTGCCAGCAGGATGCCGTCCACAATGGATATCGCGTGCACGGGGCCGGGCGTGTAGAGCTCGGCTTCCCACTCCCGCACCGCCTCCGGAAGGCGATAGCGTGTGACGGAGCGCAGGCCCGCGCGGACCACTCCGCGGTGCGGGCGCATGAGGTAGAGCGCGTCGCTCTCCACCACGATCTCGTCGGCGGCGGTCGCCTGGATGGTCTGGGCGACCAGCGGCGGCTGCGCCGGGGCCGCGGCGCCGCCCGACGCCAGCAGCGCGACCATCGCGACCGCCCCACCGAGCGCCCGCCGGTGCCACGGCGACAACGGCCGGGCGGGCAGCTCCGGCTCGTCGCGCAACTCCCCCAGGTCGATCACCATACGAAGCCGATCCCCGGCGCCCCGCGAAAGTTCCGCCTGATCAGCGGTATGTCCAGATGCTCAGTCTATCGGTCGGCACGCGGCACACGACGCTCCGCTCACCGGCGGCGCAGTCGGTTACCCGGACGGGAACGGCGCCCAGCGGGCGGGGCGCGGCCGTGTGCGGCCGGGCGATGGAGAGCCAGCTGCGCTCCTCGCCGACCGCGCGGCCGACCGATACCAAGCCGTGCTCCGGGCGCGGACTCAGCCCTGTCTGCAACGTCTCCAGCCCGAAGAGCGTCCGCCCGCTCTCCGGGTCGATGGCCACGAGCCCGTCCGCCACCAGGATCCCGCCGACGTCGACGACCAGCTCGACGCCCCTGGTCTGCCACACCAGCTCGCCGGTCACCGCGTCGATCGCCTGGACGCCGCCGATGCCGGGCGTGCAGACCAGCGAGCCGCAGGGGCCGAAGCGGCGTACGTCGTCTTCGGTGATCGTGCGGCGCCAGCGCAGCTCCAGCGTCTCGGCGGCGTACGCGGCGATCCCCCGCGCGCCACCACCGTCCTGGTAGCCCAGCAGCAGCGAGTCGCCCACCGACACGGCGATGGCCGGGCCGCTCGCCGGCGTGGGCACATCCCGCGACGCCCGCACCGCGCCGGTCCGGACGTCGCGCACCTCCGCGCGACCGCCGGCGTCACCGCCGATCACGACAAGAGCCAGACCATTGGGTACGGGCCGGACGGTCGCCGCCTGGGAGAAGTCGGCCTTCCACAGGTCCCGCCCGGTGGCCAGGTCTACCGCGCGGACCGCGGGGCCCGGTGGCTCGCCCGGTCGCGTCCAGCCGCTGACCAGCCCGGTGCGCCGGTCGTCCGCCACGGCCACACGCGCCGGCAGTGTCCACAGTGGTCGGCCGGTCGCGGCTTCGACGGCGGTTGTGGGCGTGGCGATGCCGTCGCCGCTGACCAGGCCGGTGACCAGCACCATGCCGTCGGCGTGCTGCACGTCGACGAACTGCTCGACGCTGGAGGCGTACGGTGCTGTCCATAGTGGACGTCCACCGGGCAGCTCGTACGCGGAGAGCCGCCAGCGGTGCTCCGCCGGCGACCGGTCCGGCTCGGGGTCGGCCGTCGACACGTACAGCCGGTCGCCCAGCACCACGAAGTCGGTGTGGCGGTCGAGCGGGAGGCTCGCGTTGAGAGCGAGCCGCGGTGCGGGCGCGGGGCCGGACCCGGTGACGGCCAGGAGCAGCGCCGCGACCAGGGCGAGCGCGAGCGGGCGCCACCGCTTGGGCCGGCGACCCCAGTCGCGCAACCGCTGGACCGGCGGCTCCCGCTCCAGCCCCAGATCGATCACCATGCGGACAAGCCTGCCACGCCCCGGGCGTACCCCTGGCGGGCTAGCTGTTTCATGAGGGCCGCGCCGAGGCGGCGGCCGGTGCCGCCGGTCGTCGTCTGGGCCCGCCGCGGGCCGGCCATGTCCCTATGAAGCAGACCCTATGGGCGACCGGCCTGCTGCGGCACGCGTGCGTTGTCGCGCTGCCAGGTCTGCACGTACGTCGCCGCCGAGATCCGCTCCACGTCGTCGAGCTTGAGCACATCGGTGACCAGGTCGACCAGCTGGTTGCTGTCGTCGCGGGCCTCGGCGGGCGCGTGGCGGTCGAGCGCGTCGTGCACGCGGCTGCGCAGCGACCCGTCGCGCCGCCCGGTCGTGGCCGCTGGCTCGACGGCGGCGACCGGCTCCTGGGCCGGCTGCACCGGCACGCGGGCCGTGGCGGTGTTGGCCCGGGCACGCCGGCGCGGCGCCTCGTTGGTCGCGGCCCGGCTGGGGCGCTGCAACTCCTCCCACTCCCGCCGGACCGCCTCGATGACCCGGAACTCCTCGCTCGGCTCGGTCAGCGCCGCGGACGGCACCGCGGGGCGGGCCGGCGGCTCCGCGGGGGCCACCTCCACCAGAACGGGCTCGACCAGCGCCGGCTCAGGGGGCGCCACCTCGACCAGCGGCTCGGGAACCGGCCGCGCCGGCAGCTCCTCGCCCGGCCCCAGCCCGGCCAGCCGCGCGGGCGCGAGGTCGGCGGCGATCAGGTCGGTCAGCCCGTCGTAGTCGGCGCGGCGGGCGAGGCGGCCGGCGATCTCGTCGAGGTCGTACACGGCGAGCGCGATATCCGCCGTCTTCGGGTCGATCGCCGACCGGATCTTGCGGTGCAGCACCTTGGCGATGGCCCGCTGCCGCCGCTCGCGCCGGGTCTCCGCCCGGGCGGCCGCGATCGAGCCGTACAGCCCCAGCGCGGGCTCGGCCTTGGCGAGCGACTTCGCCCGCATGGTCAGCAGCGGATGGCGCAGCCAGTGGCCGAAGACCTCGTACGCCGGTGTGGTGGGCGGCAGGTCGCCGATGGCGCGCAGCCGGTCGCGCCGCTGGTTTTCGGTGTGCGTCAGCCACACGAGGTAGCCGAGCGCGGACATGCCGGCGAAGAAGCCACCGAGCAGGTGGTCGGAGTGGGCCAGCCAGTTGAACGCCACCGCGCCCACCGCGATCGCCGCCGAGAGCAGCCGGGACCCGATCGCCCGCTCGCCCAACCGCCGGCGGACGTCGGCGTTGGCGAGCACGACGATGCCGCCCAGCTCCAGCGCGGCCACGGCCGGAATCGCGGCGGCCACCGGGATGTCCAGCGCCTCGACGGCGCCGGAGACCTGGCCCGCCAGCGCGACCAGCAGCACCACCACGTAGAAGCCCTGCCGCATCACCGAGGCCCGCCGGACCGACCGCTCCAGTGCGGCATCCAGCGTCGCCCGACCACCAGCGACAGTCCGCTCGTACGCCACCGCGCCTCCCCTCGCCGTTGACAGCCCAGGACGTTACCGGCGATTGATCGGACCGTGGTTACGGGACACGATCAGGACGTGCCAACCTCCGACCGTCACGGCGCCCGTACGGTACGCGTTCCCGCTGGTCGGTAGGAGCTGGCGGACGGCCGGAACGGCGGGTCAGTTGGCGGAGGACTCGCGGTCGAGCACGCGCTCGGCGCCGAACGAGGGGGCGGGCGCATCGAGACGGGTCAGCCAGCCGGTGACCTCGCGGGCCACGTCCTGCGCGGTGAGGCCCAGGTCGGTCAGGATCTGGGCGCGGCTGCCGTGCGCGTGCCACTCGACCGGCACGCCAAGGTCGCGCAACGGCACGTCGACGTCGGCGTCGCGGAGCGCCTTGGCCACCGCGTCGCCCACGCCACCGGCGCGTACGCCGTCTTCCACGGTCACCACGAGGCGGTGGTCACGGGCGAGCGCGACCAGCTCGGCGGGCACCGGGCGGATCCAGCGGGGGTCGACAACCGTCACGCCGTAGCCCTGCTCGGCCACGCGCGTCGCCACCTCGGCGCCGAGCTGGCCGAACGCGCCGACCGCGACCAGCAGCACGTCGCGCGCGGGCGACTCCACAAGCACGTCGACCACGCCCACGCGGCGGACCGCCGGCAGGTCGGGGGCGACCGCGCCGGTCGGGAAGCGGAGCACCGTCGGGCCATCGTCGACGGAGAGCGCCTCGCGCAGCTCCTCACGGAGGGTGGCGGCGTCGCGGGGGGCGGCGATGCGCAGGCCGGGCACGACCCCGAGGACCGACATGTCCCAGATGCCGTAGTGGCTCGGCCCGTCCGGCCCGGTGATCCCGGCCCGGTCGAGCACGAACGTCACCGGCAGCTTGTGCATCGCCACGTCGAGCAGCACCTGGTCGAAGGCCCGGTTGAGGAACGTCGCGTACACCGCCACGACCGGGTGCAGCCCGCCGAGCGCCAGCCCGGCGGCCGAGGTGGCGGCGTGCTGCTCGGCGATTCCCACGTCGTACACACGCTCGGGGTATTTGCGGGCGAGCGTGGCGATGCCGGTGGGCTCGGCCATCGCGGCGGTGATGCCCACCACGTCGGGCCGCTCGTCGGCGATCGCGACCAACTCGTCGGCGAAGACGTTGGTCCACTTCAAAGACGGCGCGGCGAGCAGCTTGCCGGTCTCCACGTCGAACGCGCTGCTCGGCCCGTGCAGGCAGTCGGCCTCGTCGTCCTCCGCGGGGCGGTAGCCGTATCCCTTGCGGGTGACCGCGTGCACGATCACCGGACCGCCGAAGCCCTTGGCCCGGCGGAGCGCGGACTCGACCGCGACGACGTCGTGGCCGTCGATCGGGCCGACGTACTTGATCCCCAGGTCTTCGAACATCGCCTGCGGCGCCACAGCGTCCTTGATGCCCGTTTTGACCGCGTGCAGCACCTCGTACACCGGGCGGCCCACGATCGGGGTCGCGCCGAGCGTGTCCTTGACCGCGTCGAGCACCTTCTCGTAGCCCGGGTTGAGCCGCAGCCTGGAGAGGTGCTCGGCAAGCCCGCCGATCGTGGGGGCGTACGAGCGGCCGTTGTCGTTGACCACGATCACCAGTGGGTTCTTGGCGGCGGCGATGTTGTTGAGCGCCTCCCAGCACATGCCCCCGGTGAGCGCGCCGTCGCCGACCACCGCGACGACGTGCCGCGCCTCACCTCGCAGGGCGTACGCCTTGGCGAGGCCGTCCGCGTACGACAACGCGGTGGAGGCGTGCGAGTTTTCGATGATGTCGTGCTCGCTCTCCTGCTGACTGGGGTAGCCGGAGAGGCCACCGCGCTGCCGAAGCTGGTCGAAGCCGGCCTGGCGCCCGGTGACCACCTTGTGTACGTACGCCTGGTGGCCGGTGTCGAAGAGGAACCTGTCTCGCGGCGAGTCGAAGACCCGGTGCATCGCCAGCGTGAGCTCCACAACGCCGAGGTTGGGCCCGAGGTGGCCGCCGGTCCGGGAGACCTTCGCCACCAGGAAGTCGCGGATCTCGGCGGCGAGGAGCGCCAGCTCGTCCGGCGTCATGCGCTTGACATCCTGGGGACCACGGACCGTGCGTAGGAAACCGGACTCAGCACTGCGCCTGACTGGCTCGCTTCGCTCGCTCATGACCGCCGAGTCTATCGAGCCGGCACAGCGCCGCGCCCGGCTCGGTGGTGAAGAAGTACAAGCCTTTCGGGGTGGATTGCAAAGGTCAGAGGCTCGCCGACGCTGATTGGCTGGTCAGCCGTGCGGCGTACGGCGATCACCCGCCGGGAGTAATGCGCCGTCCGCCGCCCGCGCGGCCACAACCATCGATGACGTGCGATCCCGGCCGCCCATGACCCGAGGAGCGTCCTCAACACCGATGCACGCGGTTTGGTCACGGGTAGATGCCTGTCGTGACCAGGACACTTTCCCCCATAAGAGTTATGAAACGGACAGGTTGGCCAGCATTCCGAGTACTCTCGGTGACATGTCCGCCACGTCCGCAGTACATCGCGCGCTCCGCACGGACGGTTTCGCCGCCGGTCAGGCGATCGCGATGCTCGCTGTTCTGCTGCTGTTTCTCCCTCTTCTTCCCTTTGTGCTCGTGGTCATCGCGGTCGTCCGCGTGCGCGACCGGCTCACCACCGACCGGCCCGCCCACCAGCCGGCGAGCCTCACGCAGCCCGCGCCCATGGTCCAGCCGCCGGCCGCCTAGGGCCCGCCTCCACGATCCGCCGCGCCGGGACCGGACGGCCCGGCCGCGCCGACGCTGCCTGGGCCGCGGACACCGCCCAGAGCCCCCTGAATCTCAGCCCTCCTGGACGAGGAGCCCCACGCATTCGACGTGGTGCGTCATCGGAAACAGGTCGTAGGCCCGTAGCGCCGCGAGCCGCCATCCCCCATCCCGAAACGTGCGTACGTCGCGGGCGAACGCGGCCGGGTCGCACGCCACGTAGGCCACCGCCCGCGGCCCGGCGGCCATGACCGCGCGGGTCACCGCCGCGCCCGCGCCGGTGCGTGGCGGGTCCAGCACGACCAGGTCGACCGGTCCGCGCAACCTGCCGGCCAGCGCGGCCTCCACGCGAGCGGACACCACGCGCAGGCCGGCCAGGTCGGTGAGGTTGGAACGGGCGGCGGCCACGGCCGCGGGCGCCGACTCGACCAGCGTGATCGGGGCGTCCGGGCCGAGCTTCGTGGCGAGGGCGGCGGCGAAGAGGCCGGCGCCGCCGTACAGGTCCCAGGCCGACTCGCCCGGCCTCGGCTCGAGCAGGTCGAGCACCGCCCCGGCGAGCGTGTCGGCGGCGTCGGGATGCACCTGCCAGAAGGCGCCCGCGGGCAGGGTCCACTCCCGGCCGGCGGCCCGCTCGACCACCGTGCTGTCGAAGATGCCGTCGGGGCCCACCAGCGCCGGCCCCACCGCGGGCGCCACGGTATCCACCGTGGACGCCGAGGGCCACGCGGTCGCGGTCACCGGCAGCTCCTGGATCGCGGCGTGGGCGATGCGGCACCGGTCGATCGGCACCACCTCGTGCGAACGGTGCTTGAGCAGCCCCGGCCGCCCCGCGGCGTCCACTGTGTACCGGACCCGGGTGCGCCAGCCCAGCGGGCCACCGGGCAGCGGCTCCACGCGTACCGGGAAATCGGGCAGCCCGGCGAGCCGGGCGAGCTGCTCGCGCACGACGGCGGCCTTCCACTCCAGCTGCGCGGGCGGCGCCACGTGCTGGAGATCGCAGCCACCGCAGGCATCGGGACGGGCGTACGGGCAGGGCGCCGGCACGCGCTCCGGCGAGGGCTCCAGCACCTCGATCGCGTCGGCCCGCAGGTATCCCGGATGCTCCTCGGTGATCTCGGCGATCACCCGCTCGCCCGGCAGCGCGTGCCGCACGAAGACCACACGTCCCGGCGGGTCGCCGATCCGCGCGACGCAGTGCCCGCCGTGGGCCACCGCCCCCACCGTCAGCGTGACGCGCTCGAAGACCAACGAACCCTGTGGAACGCCGTCGCTGCGCGTCGAGGCTCCGCCCGGTGCGGAGTGGAGAGTGCTCATCACTGGGTCGTCCGATCACGAGGACCGCGCGCCGGCCCGCGGGTCAGGTCGCGGTCGAGGCGGTCGAGATCCTTGGCGGCGGTCGAGGCGAGCTGCCACGGCACACTCGTCACCATCACGCCCGGCTCGAAGAGCAGCCGCCCCTTGATGCGCAGCGCGCTCTGGTTGTGCAGCAGGTGCTCCCACCACTTTCCCACGACGTACTCCGGAATGAAGACGGTGACCACGTCTCGCGGCGAGGTGCGGCGGACCGACTTGACGAAGTCGATGATCGGACGGGTGATCTCCCGGTACGGCGAGTCGACGACGGTGAGCGGCACCGGGATCTCCCGCTGCTCCCACTCCTCCTGGATCCGCCGCGTGTCCTTGTCGTCGACGTTGACGGTGACCGCGGTGAGCGTGTCGGGGCGGGTCGCCTGGGCGTACGCGAGCGCCCGCAGTGTCGGCAGGTGCACCTTGCTGACCAGCACGATCGCGTGGTTGCGGGCGGGCAGCACCTGCCGGCCGTCGTCGGGCGTGAGCTCCCGCGAGACGGTGTCGTAGTGCCTGCGGATCGCCAGCATCGTCACGTAGATGACCGCCATCGCGGCGATCGCGATCCACGCGCCGAGCAGAAACTTCGTGAGGAGCACGATCACCAGCACGGTGCCGGTCAGGGCCGCGCCGAAGGCGTTGATCGCCCGCGAGCGGATCATGCGGCGGCGCTGGTCGGGGTCGCGGGTGCGGGGCAGCAGGCGGTTCCAGTGGCGGATCATGCCGACCTGGGAGAGCGTGAAGGAGACGAACACGCCCACGATGTACAGCTGGATGAGACGCGTGACCTCTGCCTGAAACGCCACGATCAGCACGATCGCGAAGAGCGCCAGCAGGATGATGCCGTTGGAGAACGCCAGCCGGTCGCCCCGCGTGTGCAGCTGTCGGGGCAGATAGCGGTCCTGGGCGAGGATCGAGCCGAGGACCGGGAAGCCGTTGAACGCGGTGTTCGCGGCGAGGAAGAGGATGAGTGCGGTCGCGGCGGCCACGACGTACAGCAGCATCCCCGACCCGAAAATGGCCTCGCCGAGCTGCGTGGTGACGGTCTTCTGCTCGTATCCGGGCGGGCCCTCGACGATCTGCAACGCCGGGTCCTCCACGAACTGGAGGTGGGTCAGGCGGGACAGCCAGACGATGCCGACCAGCATGGTGACCGAGACGGTGCCGAGCAGCAGCAGCGTGGTCGCGGCGTTGCGGCTCTTGGGCGGCTTGAACGCGGGCACGCCGTTGGAGATCGCCTCGACGCCGGTGAGCGCCGCGCAGCCCGAGGAGAACGCTCGCAGGAGCAGGAACACCATCGCGAAGCCGGTCAGATGGTCGTCTTCGGCGGCGATGAGCAGGTCGGCGCTGGGCGCGCGCAGGTCGTCGCCGAGCACGAAGATGCGGATCACGCCGGTGAGCAGCATGCCGATGATCACGATCATGAAGCCGTAGGTCGGGATGGCGAACGCCCTGCCCGACTCGCGCAGGCCACGCAGGTTGATCGCGGTGAGCAGCGCCACGGCGCCGACCGCGACCGCCACCTTGTGCTCGGCGACCCACGGGATGACCGAGCCGAGGTTGGCCACGCCGGAGGAGACCGACACCGCGACCGTGAGCACATAGTCGACCATCAGCGCGCTGGCCACGCCCACGCCCGCTTTCGGGCCCAGGTTGACGGTCGCCACCTCGTAGTCGCCGCCGCCGGAGGGGTACGCGTGCACGGTCTGCCGGTAGCTCGCCACCACCGTCAGCATCACCACGACCACGGCCACCGCGACCCACGGCGAGTAGATGTAGGCGCCGGCACCGGCGATCGAGAGGGTGAGCAGGATCTCGTCCGGCGCGTACGCCACGCTGGAGAGTGCGTCCGAGGCGAACACCGGCAGCGCGATGCGCTTCGGCAGAAGCGTGTGCTGAAGACGGTCGGACCGGAACGGCCGGCCGACGAGCAGCCTTTTCAGCAGTGAGGTGGGACGGGCCACAAGCGCTGATCGTACGGTGACGACGTTGTCGGCGCCGCGCCGAAGGCGATCACGTGCGACCCTTCTCCTTGGAACGAGAGGAGAGTCACGGGGTGCACGTGGTGATCATGGGTTGCGGGCGGGTCGGCTCGACCCTGGCGCACAACCTGGAGGCACGCGACCACACCGTCGCGGTGATCGACCAGAACGCCGACGCGTTCCGGCGGCTGGGCCCGGAGTTCGGTGGCATCACGGTGACCGGCATCGGCTTCGACGGCGACGTGCTGCGCGAGGCGGGCATCGAGCGGGCCGACGCGTTCGCCGCGGTCTCCAGCGGCGACAACTCCAACATCATCTCCGCCCGGCTGGCCCGCGAGACGTTCGGCGTCTCCCGCGTGGTCGCCCGCATCTACGACCAGAAGCGGGCCGAGGTCTACGAGCGGCTGGGCATCCCCACCGTCGCCACCGTGCGGTGGACGGCCGACCGCATCCTGCGCCAGCTCGTGCCCGAGGGCACATTGGAGATCTTCCGCGACCCCACCAGCACGGTCTCGATCATCGAGGTGCCGCTGCACAAGGACTGGTTCGGCCACCCGGTCAAGGAGCTGGAGGCCAACACCGGCACCAGGATCGCCTACCTGACCCGCTTCGGCATCGGCACGCTCACCACCGCATCGACCATCCTCCAGGAGGGCGACCAGGTGTTCATGCTGGTCACCGACGACATCGCCGAGCACGTGAGCACCATCGCCAGCACCGCCCCGGAAGGGAGCCGGTAGCCATGCGGGTCGCGATCGCCGGAGCCGGCAACGTGGGGCGCTCGATCGCCCAGGAGCTGATCGAAAACGGCCACCAGGTGATGCTCATCGAGCGCCAGCCGAAGATGCTCCGCCCGGAGCGCGTACCGGCCGCCGAGTGGATCCTCGCCGACGCCTGCGAGTTGGCCAGCCTCGAGGAGGCGGCGCTCGCCACCTGTGACGTGGTCGTGGCCGCCACCGGCGACGACAAGGTCAACCTGGTGGTGTCGCTGCTGGCCAAGACCGAGTTCGCGGTGCCGCGCGTGGTGGCCCGGGTCAACCGGGCCGAAAACGAGTGGCTCTTCACCGAGCAGTGGGGCGTCGACGTGGCGGTCAGCAAGCCGCGCGTGATGGCCGCGCTGGTCGAGGAGGCGGTGACGGTCGGCGACCTGGTGCGGCTGATGACGTTCCGGCAGGGCGAGGCCAACCTGGTCGAGATCACACTCCCGCCCACCGCGCCCTACGTCGGCCATCCCGTGCACGCGGTCCCGCTTCCCCGCGACGCCGCCCTGGTGGCGATCCTGCGTGGCAAGCGCGTGCTCGTGCCCACGCCCGACGACCCGATCGAGGCCGGCGACGAGCTGATCTTCGTGTGCACGGCCGAGGTGGAAGACACCGTGCGCGCGGTCATCCTCGGCCCGGACAGCGTGGAGCGCACCCGCGAAGGGCACTGAGCCGCCGGTCAGGCGGGCGCGGCCTCTGTCTCCGGCGTCCTGGTCGCGCGCCGCACGGCCCAGACCGTGAGGGCGAGCAGCAGGAGGTACGGCGGGTAGCCGAGCACCAGCCGGGCGACGCCGAGCGCGGTGTCCTGGTCGGCGAGGTAGAGCGCGGCCTGCACGCCCACCTTGGCGAGCCACACCACGCCCCACAGCACGGTGAGGCGGCTGAACAGGCGGATCAGCTTGGGGTCGGAGCGCCACTCCGACTTGCCGCCCGCGACGATCACCGACCAGATCCACCCCACCAGCGGCTGCCGGACCGCGACCGAGGCGAGGAGCGCCAGACCGTAGCCGATGCCGTACAGGATGCCGGGCAGGTAGAAGTCTTTTTCGTCGCCGGTGCGCCACGCGATGAACGCGCCGATGCCCACGCCGAACAGCCCGTTGACCGCGTGGCGGATGGGGCGGCGCTGGATGAGGCGGAGGACGGCGATCGCCACCGCCACGCCCACCGAGGCGACGATGGCCGGGTTGAGGTCGCCGACGATGTTGACGACCACGAACACCACGACCGGCACGCTCGACTCGACCAGACCCCGCCAGCCGCCCAGCTGGTCGGCCATCTGCTCGGCGAAGCTGGGCAGGCGTTCCTCGTCGTCCTCCGGCTGCGGCTGCATATTTATCGAGGCGCTTCCAGCTCGTAGTACGGGTTGTAGATGACTTTGCGGTCATCGCGCACCGCGATGCGACCGCGCGCGGTCAACTGCCGGCCGGGCTCGATGCCGGCGATGTGCCGGCGGCCGAGCCACACCAGCGTCACGACGTCACTGCCGTCGTACAGATCCGCCTCCAGGGTGGGCAGGTTGGTCCGTGGAGTGTAGACCACGGTACGCAACCGGCCGGACACCGATGCGAGCTGCCCCCGACGGCACATGCCGGCCAGGGTGGCACCGGACTCCGCGCTCTCCCGCTGCAGCTCCTCCGCGTCGAGCTCGGCCTCGCTCGCCGTCAGCCGCTGGAAGAACCGGCGAACTGGTGATGCCGTGTGGTCGGTCGCCATGACCTCGGGTGTCAGCCTCCTCGACGGGCCGGCGATCAAGCGCCGACCCGTCCCAGGGTACGCGCCCGCGCCCGGCCCGTCGATCGATGTTTCTCTCCGTGCGCTGCTCGGGCGCGGTGCGCTCAGGTGCGGCGCGGGCGGGGGGACGGCCGGCGGCGCGAGGGCTGCTCCGGCCCCGCCCCGTTGACCGGCGGCTGGGGCGGGCTCGGTGGGGCCTCCTGCTGCGCCGTCGCCTCCCCCTGGGCCTGCGCCTGGGCGGCGAGCTCCTTCGGCAGGCGCAGCGGCAGCGCCTCGCGTACCGGCTTGGCCTCCTGGCCGCGGTCGACGACCAGCCCGTGCAGGCAGTCGATCAGCGGGCCGGCGCCGGACGGGTCGGCCGCCGCGCCGCCCTGGAAGACGCCGCGGACCATCCACCGCGGGCCGTCGATGCCGACGAAGCGCAGGTCGGTGAGGCCCTCCGGAGTGCGGACCCGGGCACGCAGCTCCGTGCCGTACTCACCCTCGGTCTCCTCGGCGGCCACGCCGTCGTCGAAGAGCGACTTTCGGATCTCGGCGCGCACCTCGTCCCAAATGCCCTCGCTGCGCGGTGCTGCGAAGACGCCCAGTTGGAGGGCGTTTTCGCCGTGTACGAGCACGACCTGCTGCACCACCCCGTCGGGGTTTGCCTGCACCCGCACCTCGACGCCGTCGACCGCCGGGATCCGCAGGCTGCCGAGGTCGAGCCGCTGCACGCCGGCGGGCGCGTCGGCCACGTCGTACGGCCCGACGCTCGGCGCCGCCGACTCCGGCTCGGCCGGCACGTCGGCTTGCGGGTCGACGCGGGCGCGGCGCTGGCTGTTGTCGCGCGCGTGGCGCCCGCCCTCTCGCCGTCGCGAGAACATCAACGCACCTCCTCTACGAGGCCCGCGTGGCCGCCGGTGGAGCCATGCCCGCCGGTGCCGCGGCTGGAATCGGGCAGCTCGTCGACGGGCTGGAACGCGGCCCGCTCGACCCGCTGCACCACCATCTGCGCGATCCGGTCGCCCCGCGAGATCTTGGCGGTGGCGACGCGGTCGTGGTTGATCAGGTTGACCATGATCTCGCCCCGGTATCCGGCGTCGACCGTGCCGGGCGCGTTGAGCACCGTCACGCCCAACCGGACGGCGAGGCCCGAGCGCGGGTGCACCAGCCCCACGTACCCCTCCGGGAGCGCGACAGCCACGCCGGTGCGGACGAGCGCCCGGGTGCCCGGTGCGATCTCCACGTCTTCGGCCGCCACGAGGTCGGCGCCCGCGTCCCCCGGATGGGCGTACGCGGGCAGCGGCAGGTCCGGGTCGAGCCGGCGCACCGGTACGGGCACAGCGTCGGTCACGTCTGTCTCTTTCGTTCGCGTGGGTATGCGGGGGGAGGCTCGGGGTGGTCCCTCCATCCTGCCTCCTGCCGTGTCCGGCTCGGCGGCGGGGACGTACCCTCACCTCCGTGGAGGAGTATGCCGAACGCCTGACCATCCCGTGGTGGCTGTGGCTGCCGGGACTGGGCGGCGCCGCCCTCCTCGCGGCCGAGATCTGGATGGGCTCCGACGGGGTGCGCGCGTGGCTGCCGTTCGTCGTGCTGCTGCCGCTCGCGGCCGTTGGGCTGTGGTGGCTGGGCCGGATCAGGATCCGCGTGGCCGGTGACGAGTTGCACGTCGACGACGCCCACCTGCCGGTCCGCTTCGTGGCCGACGTGGTGCCGCTCGACGTCGCCGGTCGCCGCGAGGTGCTGGGCGTGGGGGCCGACCCGCTCGCCTTCGTCGTGCAGCGGCCGTGGATCGGCGGCGCGGTGCAGGTGGTGCTCGACGACCCGGAGGACCCCACGCCGTACTGGGTGGTCAGCTCCCGCCGCCCTGTGGAGCTGGCCGCCGCGCTCCTGGCCGCCCGCGACGCGGCCCGCGTGTAGGCGGTCTGGCTCTAGGGCGTGTTTCATGAGCGTCGGTCGAGCCGAGGCGGAGTCAAGGCGGAGTCCGGTGGTGCCGGGCGGAAGGTCGCATACCGGTGTTGTATGTGGCCTTTCGTCCGGTGCCGCCGGGCATCGTCTGGGCCCGCCGCAGGCCGGCCATGCCCTTAGAAAACAGGCCCTAGTCGGGGACGACCTCGCCCGCGATGGCCTGGCGCCCCTGGCGGCGCAGGTCTACCCGGATGCGGTCGCCCAGCGACTGGGTCGCCCGCCGGTTGAGGTAGCCGGCCACCGCCGCGCCGGTCAGCAGCGGGCCGAGCGTGGTGAGGTTGCGCCCGAAGCGGCGCAGCAGCCGGTCGCGCAGCTCCTTGCGGGCGGCGGTGCCGAGCACGGCACCGATGCCGACGCCCGGCGTCAGCGGGTTGAAGCCGCGCTGCTGGGACCAGGCGTGGACCAGGTGCATCGCCCGCTGCGCGCCCGAACCGGGCACGGGTAAGCGGTACACCTCGTGCAACTCGCCGATCAGCTTGATCTCGACGGCGACCACGGCCACCGTCTCGGCCGCGAGCAGCACCGGCGCGGTAAGCAGCGTGGGCGTCGCCGCCCACTCGACGGCGGCGATCCCGCCGCCGGCGGCTCCCACGCCGGCCGTGACCCGGCTGGCGTTGCGGACGAGCCGGTCGGCGAGCGCCTCACCGTCGAGGCCGCCGTGGTGCCGCCGCAGCGTCTCCAGGTCGCGGACCGGGATGTGCGGCGCCACGTCGGCGACCGTGTCAGCCATCCAGCGGACGACCGCCTTCGGCCGGAACATCGCCCCGATCCGGCGTAACGGCATCTGGCCGGCGACGCGGCGGAGCAGCCGCTTTCGCTCGGCCGTGGGCACGCTGTCTTCGCTGAGCTCGGCGATCGCCTTGCTCAGCTCGGGGTCCACTCCGGACTCCGGCCGCCCGTCGGTCACGGCACAGCCCAGGTCAGGCGCACTCGGTGCAGATCAGCTCGCCGTTCCGCTCGTACGCCAGCTGGCTCCGGTGGTGCACCAGGAAGCAGCGGGCGCAGCGGAACTCGTCCTGCTGCATCGGCAGCACCTTGACGGTCAGCTCTTCGTCGGCGAGGTCGGCACCAGGCAGTTCGAAGCTCTCGGCGACCTCGGCCTCGTCCACGTCCACAGCGCCCGACTGTGAGTCGACCCGCCGTGCCTTGAGCTCCTCCAGGCTGTCCTCGCCGAGGTCGACCTCGTCGCGACGCGGTGCGTCGTAGTCGGTGGCCATCGGTTGTCACTCTCCCGTTCGTGGTGTCGCTTCCGGTTGTAACCCGGACGACGATGTTTCTGTGCCCAACTCTGTGGGCGGCGTACCTTACCGCCCCGCAGGCGAGGCATGTATACCGCCCCTGTGGGATGCATGTACGCCCCCGCGCGCGAAGTTGTTCCCAATGTGACTCAGGCGACACGAAGATAGGGGTACCCGGCTTCGGCACACCGTCAACACACCGGCGACTCGACCTGATTCGCGGCTTTGCGCGCCTCCGTCCGCGGGATGGGCCACCAGGCGCTAACCTCACCGGCATGACCTTTGCCCGAGTGCGAGCACTCGTCGTTGTCGGCGTACTGGTCGTGTTCGCGCTGGTCTTTGTCGGGGTCGCGCTGGTGCGCGACTCGCAGGGCGGCGAGGCACCGTCGGCCAACTGCCCCGAGGGTTGGCCCCGCGCTGACATGGTGCTCCGCGAGTCCAAGGACATCAAGATCAACGTCTACAACGCGACTGACACGCAGGGCCTGGCCGAGTCGGTGGCGGACGACTTCGCGGGCCGCGAGTTTCAGGTGCAGAAGAAGGGCAACGACCCGAAGAAGAAGGGCGTCGACGGCGTCGCCCTCCTCCGATACGGGCCGAAAGGGCTCGGCTCGTCCCAGGTTATCCGGGCGTTCTTCCTCGACAAGGCCGAGACGGAGTACGACCCGAACCGTCAGGACGACGTGGTCGACGTGGTGCTCGGCTCCCAGTTCCAGCAGTTGGCCACGCCGACCGAGGTCAACCAGTCGCTGGTCGACCTGGGCAGCCCGCAGCTCCCGCCGGGCACCTGCACGGAGAAGGCGCGGGCCTGAGGTCAGGGCCCGCCGGCCGCGTCCAGCTCCACCAAGCGGTCGTGCAGCGGCTTGAAGAGCGCGGGCGGGGCGGCGACCACCATGTCGAGCCCCGGAGGTGCACCGGAGAGGCCGGCGACCATCAGGCCGGCCTCGGTCGCGACCAGGCCGCCGGCGGCGTGGTCCCAGGGGTTCAGCCCCTTCTCGTAGTACGCGTCGAGCTGCCCGCCCGCCGCCGCGCACAGGTCGAGCGAGGCCGAGCCGAAGCGGCGGATGTCGCGTACGTGCCCGAGCAGCCCGTGCAGCACGCCGGCCTGGTACACACGACGCCTCGAGTCGTAGCCGAAGCCGGTGCCCACCAGCGCCTGGGCCAGGTCGGTCTGCGGCGAGCCGCCCAGCCGCTCCCGGGCGCCGCTCCCGGCTACGGCCCGGTAGGCGCCGCCGCCCAGCGTCGCGGTCCACTCCACGCCGGTGGCGGGGTTGTGCACAACGCCGGCGACCACGCGACCGTCGACCTCGGCGGCCAGCGAGACGGCGTACTGCGGGATGTCGTACAGGTAGTTGACGGTGCCGTCGATCGGGTCAAGGATCCACCGCACCTCGCCGCGCGCCCCGCTCGCCCCGTACTCCTCGCCGAGGACCACGTCGCGCGGCCGCCGTACCCGGAGCGCGTCGACCACCTGGCGCTCGACGGCGCGGTCCGCGGCGGTCACGACATCGGTGTCGGTGCTCTTGGTGGCGACGCCGGAGACCCCCTCGGCGCGCATCCGGCGCGCGGTCTCGCCCGCCTCCCGGACGATCTCCACGGCGATCGCCAGCAACTGCGCCGCGTCCGGCATCCCCTACCCCCTACCTGGATCTCCGTCAGCGGCGACGGCCGGGCCTCGCCCCCGACCGTGGAAGGTCGGCGGGACCGGCCCGACAAATTCTTGCCTGGCCCGTATCATCCTGTCAGAGCCTCGAAAAGACCCTTTGCGGCGGCCCCCGGAGCCGCTCCCCCGGCGTGCGCCGCGGGATGATCGCCGCAGACAGCGTTACAATTCACGCTGCCCACCGCGACGCGGACCGTCACCGCCCGGACGGCCCGCGAGACGGGGGCTCCCACAAACCGGCCAGTTCGTCACGTCGTGCTGTGCTGGCCGGTCGGCCCGCGTTCGTTCATCGCCTCCGGAAGGTCATTCGTGACAGAGCCTCGCCACACCGGCGCCGACGTTCGCTCGATCACCGATTCACTGATCGCCCACGCCGAGCGCGCCGGCGGCCAGCTGACCTCCGCTGAGGTCACGCAGACCGTGGAGGCCGCCGCGGTGACGCCGGCTGAGGCCAAGAAGATTTTGCGCGCCCTCGCCGAGAAGGGCGTGACCGTGGTGTGGGACGGCTCCGTCAGCACCCGCCGCCGCGTCTCCGCCGCGCGGTCCGTGACGCCGGCGTCGAAGGTGACGACCGCGAAGGCGACGAAGACGGCGGCCAAGAAGGCGCCGGTGCCCAAGCCGGCACCCGCCGAGGAGGCCACCGTGACTCCGCTGAAGAAGGCCGCGCCCGCGGCCGACGCCCAGGCCCGCCCAGCGGCAAAGGCCGCCAAGCCCGCTTCCGACGAAGCCCCGAAGAACGGCCCGGCGAAGGCCGTCAAGGGGGCCAAGGCCGCGCCCGGGGGCGAGCAGCCCGCCGACGGCGCCGCGCCCGAGGGCGAGGTCGAAGACATCGATCCCGAGGCGCTGGCCGCCGAGATCGAAGACGTCGTGGTCGAGGAGCCGGCCGAGCTCGCCGAGGCGGCGCAGGCCGACGCCACCGCCGACAGCAACGACTTCGAGTGGGACGACGAGGAGTCCGAGGCGCTCAAGCAGGCTCGCCGCGACGCCGAGCTCACCGCTTCCGCCGACTCGGTCCGCGCCTACCTCAAGCAGATCGGCAAGGTCCCCCTGCTCAACGCGGAGCAGGAGGTCGAGCTCGCCAAGCGCATCGAGGCCGGGCTGTACGCGGCGGAGCGGCTGCGCGCCGCCGAGGACGGCGAGGAGAAGCTCCCCACCCAGATGCACCGCGACCTGAGCTGGATCGGGCGCGACGGCGAGCGGGCCAAGAACCACCTCCTCGAGGCCAACCTGCGGCTCGTGGTTTCGCTCGCCAAGCGGTACACCGGGCGGGGCATGGCCTTCCTCGACCTCATCCAGGAAGGCAACCTCGGCCTCATCCGCGCCGTCGAAAAATTCGACTACACCAAGGGCTACAAGTTCTCCACCTACGCCACCTGGTGGATCCGCCAAGCCATCACCCGCGCCATGGCCGACCAGGCCCGCACCATCCGCATCCCAGTGCACATGGTCGAGGTGATCAACAAGCTCGGTCGCATCCAGCGTGAGCTGCTCCAGGATCTGGGCCGCGAGCCCACCCCGGAGGAGCTGGCCAAGGAGATGGACATCACACCGGAGAAGGTGCTGGAGATCCAGCAGTACGCCCGGGAGCCCATCTCGCTCGACCAGACCATCGGCGACGAGGGCGACAGCCAGCTCGGCGACTTCATCGAAGACTCCGAGGCCGTGGTGGCGGTCGACGCGGTCAGCTTCTCGCTGCTGCAGGATCAGCTCCAGCAGGTCCTCCAGACGCTCTCCGAGCGGGAGGCCGGCGTGGTCCGGCTGCGCTTCGGCCTCACCGACGGCCAGCCGCGCACGCTCGACGAGATCGGCCAGGTGTACGGCGTGACACGCGAGCGCATTCGTCAGATCGAGTCGAAGACGATGTCAAAGTTGCGACACCCGTCGCGGTCCCAGGTGCTCCGCGATTACCTCGATTGAGGGACATTCGTCAACAGAGCGTGTCGCTTTGAACACCACGCGTACATCACGACGTGGTCATGTCGCCGTTGCCTCGTTGTGATCGTTGACGTGGCACCCTTGTCGCACGGCACACTGTCGGTACCCAGGTGTGACCTCGGTCCCCAGAGGGCACTCCGGGAAGGCAGCACCCCCTGTGGGTGTTGGACGATAGGTGAGCAAGGACCGAAGACAGTGTTCATCGGTGACGACCAGAGGAGGAAGGCGATGACCCCGACCCTCACGCCGCCGCCCGAAACGGCGGCTCCGCCAGCCGCCGATGAACGGTGCGACCGCTGCAACGCGGCTGGCAAGCTGCGCATCACCCTGGCCGGCGGGAGCGAGCTGGTGTTCTGCGGGCACCACGCGAACAAGTACGCCGAGGATCTCGTGAAGATCACGGTGCAGTTCGTGTCCGACCCCGAGTTCACCTGGCGCGGCGCTGAACTCATGGCAAACCCGAACTGACCAGGTTCGACAACCGCACGACACAGACGTAGACCGGCCGGAGGAGGTGTGCCTCCGGCCGGTTCTGTGTTCCCTGGGGCCGTTTCGCTAGGAGCGAACACGGGCTCGAGATTGTCCTTTTGGGCACTCGCGTCACGTTTGTCCCGCCGGGCACGGCCTCGTCGCACTTAAGGCGCGCCGGCGAGCGGCGACCTACAGGGTCTGCACCGTCGCGATGCGCTCTTCCAGCTGCTCGATCGTGGCCTGGGCGCTGGGCGGGCCCCCGCACAGGCGCCGCAGCTCGGCGTGGATCTTCCCGTGCGGCAGGCCCGTGCGGTGATGGTGGGCGTTGACCAGCGAGTTGAGCTGGCGGCGGAGGGCGATCCGGCGCTCCCCCGCCGTCCTCGGCCCGGCGGGCTGGGGCGGCACCGTGGCCGCGGGCGCGGTCGCCTTCATCCGCCGCTGGGCGGCCAGCTGGTCGGCCTGGCGCTTGTTGAGCAGCACCGCCACCTGCTCGGCGGTGAGCAGGCCGGGCAGGCCCAGGTACTCCTCCTCCTCGGGCGTACCCGCCTGCGCGCCCGTGCCGAAGGAGGCGCCGTCGAAGATGACCTGGTCGAGCTCGGCCGTCGCGGAGAGTGCCTCGAACCGCTTCTCCAGCTCGCCGCTCGCCTGCTCGTTGCGCTGGGCGCGCTCGAGCAGGTCGTCGTCGAAGCCGTCCTTGGAGCGGGGCTCGCCCAGCACGTGGTCGCGCTCGGCCTCCATCTCGCTGGCCAGCCCCAGCAGGTGGGGCACGCTCGGCAGGAAGACGGTGGCGGTCTCGCCGGGGCGGCGGGCGCGGACGAAGCGGCCGATCGCCTGGGCGAAGTAGAGGGGCGTGGAGGCGCTTGTCGCGTACACGCCGACGGCCAGCCGCGGGATGTCGACGCCCTCGGAGACCATCCGCACCGCGACCAGCCACCGCTGCTCAGAGGCCGAGAACGCGGCGATGCGCGCCGAGGCGCCCTGGTCGTCGGAGAGCACGACGACCGCCTTCTCGCCGGTCACCCGCTCGATCAGCCGCGCGTACGCCCGGGCGGCCTGCTGGTCGGTCGCGATCACCAGCCCGCCCGCGTCGGCCATGCCGCCCGCGCGCAGCACCTGGAGGCGCGCGTCGGCGGCCCGCAGCACCTGGGGCATCCACTCGCCGGCCGGGTCGAGCGCGGTGCGCCACGCCTGCGCCACGAGGTCCTGGGTCATCGGCTCGCCCAGCCGTGCCGCCAACTCGTCGCCCGCGCTGGTGCGCCACCGGGTCTCGCCGGAGTACGCCAGGAAGATCACCGGCCGCACGACGCCCTCGCGGAGGGCGTCGGAGTAGCCGTACACCGAGTCGGAGCGGGACCGTTGGAGGCCGTCAGCGCCCCGCTCGTACGTCACGAAGGGGATGGGGTTGTCATCGGACCGGAAGGGCGTGCCGGTCAGCATCAGGCGCCGCACAGCGGGCTCGAACGCGGCTCGCACGCCGTCGCCCCACGAGCGGGAGTCGCCGGCGTGATGGATCTCGTCGAGGATCACCAGCGTGCGGCGGGTCATGGTGCGGCGGCGGTGCACCTGGGGCGCGACCCCGACCTGGGCGTACGTGACCACCGCGCCGTGGAAGTCGGACGAGGAGTGCACATCGGCGTTGCGGAACGAGGCGTCCAGCTGGATGCCCACGCGCCCCGCCGCGGTCGCCCACTGGGTCTTGAGGTGCTCGGTCGGGGCCACCACGGTGACCGCCTCGACCGTGCCGTCGACCAGCAGCTCGGCCGCGATGCGCAGCGCGAACGTGGTCTTGCCGGCGCCGGGCGTCGCCACGGCCATGAAATCTTCGGAGCGACGGCGCAGGTACTCCACCATCGCCTTGCGCTGCCAGGCCCGAAGCGGTGGAAAGTCGTCCAACGCCAGCCGCACCCGACACCCCCCTTGACACACGAAATCGCCCCCGCGCGACGGCGCGAAGGCGACCCTCAGCATAACCTCCGGAGCGGCCTGCGCGCCCCACTCGCCACACGGGTCACACCGCGGTCAACGGGCGTCGGGAGCGGCCAGCGGGGCGGACCACCTGCGGCGGAGCGCGAGCAGCCGGATGCCGAAGATGAGGACGGCTGGCGCGAGGAGCACCAGATCGTGGTGCAGGCCCAGGCGCTCCAGCGCGACCACCGCGACCGCGCCCATGAGGGCGGCCACCGCGTAGATCTCGCGCCGCAGCACGACCGGGATCTCGCCGGTGAGCAGGTCGCGCCCGAGGCCGCCACCGATGCCCACGAGCATGCCGATGAGGCAGGCGCCCACCGGGGGCACGCCGGCGTCGAGCGCCTTGAGCGTGCCGGTGACGGTGAAGAGCGCGAGCCCGGCCGCGTCGAGCACGAGTACGGTGCGGCGGAGCCGGGCGAGCTGGGGATGGAGCCAGAAGGTCGCGGTGGCCACCACGGCGGCGACGGTGGCGTATCGCCAGTCTTCGAACGCGAGCGGTGGCACCGCGCCTATCACGAGGTCGCGGAGGATCCCGCCGCCGAGTGCGGCGACGAACCCGACGAAGATCACACCGAACAGGTCGAGGCGCTTGGCCACGCCGGCGGACGCTCCGGAGGCGGCGAAGACGGCCACCCCGACCAGGTCAGCGACGAGCAAGGTGGGCCGTCACGCGCCCATCGAGTCGTAGATCTCCTTGCACTGCGGGCAGACCGGCGAGCCCGGCTTGGGCGACTTTGTGACGGGGAAGGTCTCGCCGCAGAGGGCCCGCACGAAAGTGCCCATCACAGCGCTCTCGGCGATCTTCTCTTTACGGACATAGTGGAACATCTCAGGACCAGTATCGGCGTCCTTCAGGTCGGGACGCTCAAGAACCTCAGTGCTCACGTCAGGAAACACCTCCAGCCGCCTAGTTTCCCACCTCGGCGCCGGGCGGTCCATCGCGCCACATACGGTAGTGATCGTGACGGACCTTCACATCCGGGTCGGCCCCGAGGTCGCCGAGGCCCAGCGCGCCGGCCGGCCCGTCGTGGCCCTGGAAAGCACAATCGTCGCACACGGCCTGCCCCGCCCGGAAAACCTTCGCGTGGCGCGCGAGATCGAGGAGGCGGTACGCGCGGCAGGCGCCGTGCCGGCCACCATCGGCATGATCGACGGCGAGCTGCTCGTGGGGCTCGACGACGCCCAACTGACCCGCCTCGCCACCGCAGACGGTGTGGCCAAACTCTCCGTGCGCGATCTCCCGGTCGCCGCCGCGGCCGCCGTCGACGGGGCCACCACGGTCGCCGCCACCAGCGCGGTCGCGGTCGCGGCCGGCATCCGGGTCTTCGCGACCGGCGGGCTGGGCGGGGTGCACCGCGAGGCGTACGACGAGTCGAACGACCTCATCACGCTCGCCCGCACCCCCATCACCGTGGTCTGTGCCGGCGTGAAGTCGATCCTCGACGTGGGCGCCACGCTCGAACGGCTGGAGACGCTGGGCGTGCCGGTGCTCGGCTACGGCACGCGCCGCTTCCCCGGCTTCTACATCACCGACGCCGGCTTCGACCTCGACTGGTCGGTCGAGACGCCCGAGCAGGTCGCCGCGGTGATGGCCGCCCAGCGCGCCCAGGGCGTGCACATCGGCGGGCTGGTGGTCGCCAACCCGCTCCCGCTCGCCGAGCAGCTCGACCCCGAGCTGCACGACCGCACGCTCGCCGAGGGGCTGACGCGGCTGCGGAGCGAGGGGATCACCGGGAAGGCGGTGACGCCGTTCCTGCTGGCGCACTTCCACGCCGCGACCGAGGGCGCGAGCCTGGCGGTCAACATCCGCATCATCCTGCGCAACGCCGACCTGGCCGCACGGATCGCGGTGGCGGCCGCCACTTGATCGTCGTCGTGGGCGACCTGGTCACGGACGTCGTGGCCGCGCTCGACGGCCCGCCCACCACGGGCACCGACACCGCCGCGCGGATCAGCTTCGCCGGCGGCGGGCAGGGCGCCAACACCGCCGCGTGGCTGGCCCGCCTCGGCACGCCCGTCACGCTCGTCGCCGCGGTCGGCGACGACCACGCCGGCGCCGCCCGGGTCGCCGAGCTGACCGCCGCCGGGGTCCGCTGCGCCGTACGCGCCCACGCCGGCGCCGCCACCGGCACCGTGATCGTCCTCACCCAGGCGGGCGAGCGCACGATGATCAACGACCGCGGCGCCAGCCTGCTGCTCTCCCCCGCCGACGTCGACGCCGCGCTCACCGGCGCGCCGCCCGCGCGGCATGTGCACGTCTCCGCGTACCCCCTCCTGGACCCGGCCTCCCGCGAGGCCGGGCTGCGCGCGCTGGCCGCCGCCCGCGAACATGGGCTCTCCACCAGCGTCGACGTGGCCTCCGCGGGTCCGTTGCGGCGCGCGGGCGCGGCCTTCCTCGACTGGGTACGACACGCCGACCTCGTCCTCGCCAACGCCGATGAGGCCGCGGTGCTGGCTGGCGGCACCGACCCGGTCGCGCAGGCCCGCACGCTCGCCACCGTCGCGACGAACGCGGTGGTCAAACGCGGCCCGGCGGGCGCCGTGTGGGCCGGGCCGGAAGGCGTGACCGAGGCGCCCGGCCGACCCGCCACGGTGGTCGACCCGACCGGCGCCGGCGACGCCTTCGCAGCCGGCCTGCTCGCGGCCTGGACCGGCGGCGCGAGCCCGGCGGAGGCGCTGGCCCGGGCGGTGGCTCTGGGCGCCGAGGCGGTACGACAGCTCGGCGCCCGGCCCTAATCCCCGCCCGCGAGAGGCCGGGTGGTCAGCTCACCTCGGGGTCACGCGGTGAGGGTGGGTCGGCGTCGATGGTGCGGGGCGGGGCCGCGGCCGGCAGCGACTCGCGCACGGGCTCCGAGTCCTGCGGTTTGTGGCGGAACCGGTGCTGTTCCTTGGGCGGGCGGTCGTTGGCGAGGAGCACCGCGAGCCAGGGTACGAGCACCATGCCGAGCAGGCAGAGCGGCAGCCAGAGCCAGAGCAACGGCGCCTTGACGCCCACCAGGATCGCGGCGAGCAGCAGGCAGACCCCACGGACGGACATCATGAGGACGTACCGCACCTTGCGGCTGCGCAACTGGTCAGCCTGGCTGCGGTCGGCGTCGGTGATCAGGATCGGCCGTTGGGCCTTTCGCTTCACCGGCCCATCCTTCCACTCGCCCGTACGGCCCCCGCTTTCGCCCAGCCCGTCGTGTTACGTGCGTGGTACGCTGCCCGCGTGGGAAGCAGGTTCAGCTTCACCGCGGAGGGCCTGAGCAACCTGCGGCTCTACGAGGTGGCTCCCGGCGAGGTCTGGGAGGCACTGCACAGCACGCGCCGGATCATCCGGCACCTGGGCGATGACGTCATGGTGGTCTACGCGGCGACCGGGCGCGGGCGGCGGCTGGCGATCCTGCTCGTCGAGGCCGACCGCGGCGACAACGACTGGGACGTCCTGTCCGCACGCGACCTGACCGACGTCGAGTCCAAGCGGTACGACGAGGCACAGCAGGGGTGGCGACGATGAACAGAAGCGACGCGATCAAGCATTTTCACGAGGGCGGCGAGCGGCTCGCCGAGCTGATCGACGAGGGACAGCCCGCCGAGTTGCCCACTCCTGACAGTGACGTGCCGATGGTGAGCCGCTCAGTGCGGCTGCCGGTAGACACCTACGAGCGCGTGCGCGAGGCCGCCGAGGCGCGCGGCATCGGCGTCACCACGCTCATGCGCCAGTGGATCGAGGCGGGCCTGGCCGACCTCGACGAGTCGGCGACCGTCTCCCTCGCCGACGTGCGGCGGGCGATAGCGGCGCTGGCCCACCCCCACGCCGCCTGAAGGCTCGGGCTACTTCTTCGCCGCGGCCTCTTTGGCCGCCGCCTTCGCCGCCTGCTTGTACTCGCGGACCTTGACCAGCGACGCGGGATCGATGATGTCGGCCACCGACTTGTAGGCGTCGTCGGGCCCGTAGGCACCGGCCGCCTCACGCCAGCCCTCCGGCCGCACGTCGAAGCGCTTGCCCAGCAGCGCCACGAAAATCTGCGCCTTCTGCTTGCCGAACCCGGGGAGTGCGCCGACCCGCTTCAGGAGGTCTTTGCCGTCGGCGGCGTCGAGCCACACCTTCTCGGCGCGACCGTCGTACGTGCCGACAAGGATCTGGCACGCCTCCTGCACGCGCGCCGCCATCGCCTTCGGAAAACGGTGCAGCGCCGGCGGTGTGGCGAAGATGGCCGTCAGCGCCTCGGGGTCGAAGTCGGCAAGCTCCCGCGCGGTCGGCTCGTGGCCCAGCCGCTTCGTCAGCTCGTACGGCGCGGCGAACGCCCGCTCGAGCGGAAACTGCTGGTCGAGGATCATGCCGATCAACAGAGCCAACGGGTCGCGCTGGAGCAGGTTGTTGGCTTCGGGGTCGATGGGCAGCGACAGCGTCATACGCCCCATCCTGCCCGATGCTCTTGGCGATCGGGACCCACTCCACTATGGAAAGCGCCAGGAGACCACAGCCACCGATCTCGGAGAGGTAATCTCACGCAGTCGACAAATGTGGCAGGTCGTCCCACCAAGGGGTTGCGGGGCGCCGGATGCGCGGGGGCGCGGCGGTCAAACGTGTGGATGGCGGACCACTGGACAGGAGGCTCCCGTGAGCAAATACGTCATCACCATCACGCCGGACAATGACGGCGCGGCCGGCGCCGACACGGCACACACCACGGTGCACGTGGACATTTCCACCGGCCAGACCCGGATCACCGAGCTGACCGTACGGGCAGCCAGCGGTGGCGGGCTCGCCCCCGCCGACCTGCCGCCCGTGGATCTCGATCTGCTCGTCCGCGCCCTCGCCGCCCCGACGCCACCGCCGGCGCTCCCGGCCGCGGCCGAGCCGGTCGAAGAGGTCGAGGCCGTGCCGACCGCACGCCGCAGGCCCCGCAAGACCGCCGCGAAGAAGGCCGCGGCGAAAGCCACCAAGACCACCGGCCGCCGGGCCGCCAAGGAGGCCGCGGAGGGCGGGGGCACGCGCGCGTACCGGCGGATGCCCGAGGCGGACCAGGTCATGGATGTCTACCGCCAGACCGGCTCGATCACCGCGGTGGCCGAGCATTTCGGTGTACCCCGGCACACGGTCGCCGGATGGGCCCGGCGGCTGCGCCAGCAGGGACACGCCATCGGCCGGCAGTAATCTTTCTTCGGCCTTTCGCCCCGCTCTGGTGCGATCGGCACAGCCGACGAGTAGGGGTGAAGCGTGCGCAAGACCGTGCTGGCACTGGCCCTGGTGGCGACGTTGACCGCCTGCACGGGCGCGGGTGACGACGGCGAGGGCGGCACCCCGGTCCAGCCCTCGCCCAGCGTGCCCACGCCCACCGCCTCCGGCGGCGCCACCAGCACGCCCGGTGGCACGCCCGACCTCGGTGCGCCGCAGGAGGTGGCGAGCGGGCTGGACGTGCCGTGGGGCATGGCCTTCCTGCCAGACGGCGACGCCCTCGTCGCGGAGCGCGAAACCGGCCGCGTCGTCCAGGTGTCACCGGGCGGCGGCCAGGCCCGCGAGGTGTACGAGGTGTCCGGCGTGGACGCGGTCGGTGAGGGCGGGTTGCTCGGGCTGGCGGTCTCCCCCGGCTACGCCCAGGACCGCTGGGTCTACGCGTACTACACCAGCGACACCGACAACCGCATCGTCCGCTTCCAGCTCGGCGGCGGCCGCCCGGAGGTCATCTTCGACGGCATCCGCAAAGGCAACAACCACAATGGAGGGCGGATCAAGTTCGGCCCCGACGGCATGCTCTACGCCGGCACGGGCGACGCCGGCGACACCGACCTCTCGCAGGACGCCGACAGCCCCAACGGCAAGATCCTGCGGCTGACGCCCGAGGGCGAGCCGGCGCCGGGCAACCCCCGGGCCGGCTCGCCGGTGTACACGCTCGGCCACCGCAACGTACAGGGGTTGGCGTGGGACAGCGGCGGGCGGATGTACGGCATCGAGTTCGGCCAGAACCGCCTCGACGAGGTCAACCGCATCGAGCCGGGGCGCAACTACGGCTGGCCGGAGGTGGAGGGCGAGGGTGACACCGACGGCGGGCGGTACACCAACCCGATCGTCACCTGGCCGACCGACGAGGCATCCCCCTCCGGCGCGACGGTCGCCGGCAACACGCTCTACGTGGCGGCGCTGCGCGGCGAGCGGCTGTGGACCGTACCGCTCAACGACGGTGAGCCCGGCGAGCCGCGCGCGGAGCTGGTCGACCGGTACGGCCGCCTGCGCACCGTCGAGGTCGCCCCCGACGGCGCACTGTGGCTGAGCACGTCCAACCGCGACGGCCGAGGCGACGTACGGGGCGGCGACGACCGCGTCCTGCGCCACCCCGCCCAGCGTTAGGGCATATGTCACACGGTCGGTCGAGCGAAGGCCGGGTCCTGCCTCATGAGGCAGGGCCCAACCGCCAGAATGTCCCGGTGGCCACACCGCGACCGCCGCTCGCCGAGCGGCTCGACCTGGCGCCCCACCCGGAAGGTGGCTGGTTCCGGGAGACCTGGCGCAGCGCACACGCCTTCGAGCCGGAGGGGTACGGCGGGCCGCGCCGGGCCGCCACCGCGATCTACTTCCTGCTCCACCCCGGCGAGGAGTCGCGGTGGCACGTGGTCCGCTCCGACGAGCTGTGGCTGTGGCACGCGGGCGGCCCGCTGGCGCTGCGCACACGCCGCGAGCACGAGGAGACCGCCCTCCTGGGCAACGACATCGCCGCCGGTCAGCGGCCACAGGTGCTCGTGCCGGGCGGGGTGTGGCAGTCCGCCGCGCCGGCCGGTGCCGAGCCCGTGCTGGTGAGCTGCGTGGTGGCGCCCGGCTTCGACTTCGCCGACTTCCGGATGGACTGAATGCTCTTCACCGAAAGGGGCGTCGAGCAACTGCGCTCCGCCCTGACCGAATACACCGCCAGCGGCATCGCCGACCGTCTCGGTCCGGCGGCCACCGCCGCGTTGTCCCGCAACGACTTCCGGGCCGCGCTGCGCGCCACCGCCGACGGTGACCGCCTCGCGACGCTGATCCGCCTCTTCGTGTGCGCGCAGACCGAGCCCACCGCGGCTGTCGAGGCCGCGCTAGCGCCGCTGCCGCTCGCCGAGGCGCTGGCCGCCGAACTGGTGGTGCCGGATGGCGACGGGCTGCGGCAGGGGCTCGACCTGGAGGCGTACGGCGACGCGTGGTGGGTCCTCGCCGACCTGCCCGCCGCCGCCCACCCCGGCCGGCCGGTCGCGTTCGACCACGTGCTGGGCGTCGGCGGGGCGTCCGCCATGCTCGCCGGTGCCACGATCCGCCGGCCGGTGGGCGCCGCGCTCGACCTGGGCACCGGCTGCGGCGTACAGGCGCTGCACCTCTCCCAGCACGCCACCAGCGTCACCGCCACCGACGTGAGCGAACGGGCGCTCAGCTTCGCGGCCACCACCGCCGCGCTCAACGGCCTGGAGTGGGAGCTGCTCCACGGCGACATGACCGCGCCGGTGGCGGGGCGCCACTTCGACCTGGTGGTGAGCAACCCGCCGTTCGTGGTGGGCCCGGGCACGACCGCGCACTCGTACCGCGACTCCGGCCGTCCGGGCGACGCCATCAGCGCCGACCTCGCCGCGCTCGCGCCCGCGCTGCTCACCGAGGGCGGCACGATGCAGTACCTCGCCAACTGGGCGCACGTGGCCGGCGAAGACTGGGCCGACCGGGTCGCCGGTTGGGTCGCCGGCACCGGCCTGGACGCGTGGATCATCCAGCGCGAGGTGGCCGATCCGGTGTCCTATGTGGATCTTTGGTTCAGCGACGCGGGCGACGCGCACGACCCGGCCGACAAGGCGATCTGGCTCGACTGGTTCGACGCCAACAAGATCGAGGCCGTGGGCTTCGGGCTGGTCACGCTCCGCCGGTCCGGCGCCGACGACCAGGTGGTCCGGGTCGAAGACCTCCGCCAGCAGGTCGCGGGGTCGCTCGGCGCGCAGATCGCGGCCTGGTTCGACCGCCAGGGCTTCCTCCGGGTACGGGACGCGGCCGGCCTCCTCGCCGAGCGCTACCGGGCCGCCGAGGGCCTCCAGCTCCGGCAGGAGGCCACGATGGGCGACGAGGGCTGGGCGGTCGACCGGCAGGTGCTGGCCATGGCGGGCGGGCTGCGCTGGAGCGAGGAGATCGACCCGCTGGTGCTCGCGCTGGTGGGCGGCTGCGACGGGCAGGTGCCGCTGCGCGACCAGGTCGCCGTGCTCGCGGTGGCCCACGACGTCCCCGAGGCGGATCTCGCCGAGGCCGCCGTACCGATCGTGGCCCGCCTCGTGGAGCGCGGCGTGCTGCTCCCGGCGGGGAGCTGACGCGGTGCGCGCGGTGGTGCAGACCGTTGGGCGGGCCAGCGTCACGGTCGACGGCGAGGTGGTCGGCGCCGTCGAAGACGGGCTGCTGGTGCTGCTCGGCGTGACCCACTCCGACACGCCCGCGACCGCCGACACCATGGCCCGCAAGGTGTGGGAGCTGCGCATCCTCGACGACGAGCGGTCCGCCTCCGACGCCGACGCGCCGGTGCTCGTGGTCAGCCAGTTCACGCTCTACGGCGACGCCCGCAAGGGCCGCCGCCCGTCCTGGAGCGCGGCGGCCCCGGCCGAGGTGGCCGAGCCGCTGGTCACCGCGTTCGTGAAGGCGCTGGAGGGCCGGGGCGCGACGGTGGCGACCGGAAGGTTTCGGGCCCACATGCTCGTGGAGAGCGTCAACGTGGGCCCGCGCACCATCCTGCTCGAACTCTGACCCCGGACCGGTCGACCGCGATCCCGCGCCAAGGGTCGGGCGGGGGCGCCGCGCCGGGGCGGGCCGAGTGGGCAACGTCAGGGACACAGCCCGTACAAACCGCCCGCGAGCGGCTATGTCCCCGACACAACCCTCGCGGGCTGCCTGTCACGACCAACACCGTTTCCACGAAATGGTCGGCCTCGATCGCGGCCCGTGCCGGGCTGGGTCGTGATCGTGGGGACGCGGAGGACGCGGCTGCGGGAGCAGCGGTCAGGCGCACGACGGGCATCGCGGCAGCTCCCCTTTTGTCACACCAAACGCGGACCCCAACGCGAAGCGCGAACCTCGACCGCGAAAAGACCTAGAAGAACAGGCCGCGACGCTGAGCTGACTGGCGCAGCCAGGCGTCCAACTGGCCGGCCCAGTCGGCCCGCTCGGCACCGGCGTAGTCGACGGTGAAGCGCCCGAACGCGTCGCGCCCCTCGGTGAAGAGCCCGCCCCGCTTGTCCACCTCGAGCACCACCTGGAGCTGGTGCGGAGTCGGCAGGAAGGTCACCTCGAGCTGGTTGAAGGCCCGCACGTACTGCGGCGCCGGATAGAACTCGATCTCCTGGTAGAACGGCAGGCTCTGCTGTACCCCGTAAATGCGCCCCCGCTCGACGTCGGCCCGGCTGAAGCGGAAACCGAGGCGGAGCAGCGCGTCGAGGATGCGCTCCTGGGCCGGCAGCGGATGCACGGCCACCGCGTCGAGGTCGCCCTTGTCGACCGCGCGGGCCACCTCGAGCTCGGTGCGCAGCCCCATCGTCATGCCGTGCAGGTGCTGGCCGTACAGCTCGGTGATCGGTGTCTCCCACGGCACGTCGAAGCGGAACGGCACGTCGTGGCGCCCGCCCGGGTTGAGCCGGAACGAGCCGGTCAGGCGCTGGCGGTGGAACTCCTGGTTCGTCTCGTACTCGGAGTCGCCGCTCTCCACCTCGACCCGGGTGACCAGGCCCACGGCCAGGTACTCGATGTCGACCGGGTGGTCGCCTCCCACCACGTGCACCTGGCCCTCCAGGTAGCCACCGGGACGGCAGTTGGGGTTGCTGAGCACCGTCTCGACGGACGGGCCTCCCACGCCCATCGCCTGCAACATGCGCTTGAAGACCACGTCGTCCTCCCGGACCGGGGTATCGCTGATTGGGAATGGCAACGCCAGCACAGTAGACCGGCCCGGCAACCGTCGACATTTCCCTCGAATGGGTTAAACGGGACTATTCAACTACCGGATTAGTGCCACGGGACGCTCGCCTCACTCCCGCTTCACGCCCCGACCGTCAAGCTTTTCCCACCAGCGCCACTCCGGCCGCTGGGACGCGTGCCACTTGTCGACGCGGGGAGGCGACTAAAGGTGGTCCTGCAAATGAACGACAACGAGCTCAGCCTGGTTACCGACCTCGACGCCACCGACGAGCGGGGAGTTTCGGCCGATCTGGTCCGCGCCTACCTCAACGGAATCGGCCGCACCAAGCTGCTCACCGCCGTTCAGGAAGTCGAACTCGCCAAGCGTATCGAGGCCGGGCTCTTCGCCGAGGAAAAGCTCGCCGATGTCGCGCTTCCGCCGGCCGTACGCGAAGACCTGACGACCGTCGCGGTCGAGGGTCGCGCGGCAAAGGACCACCTGCTGGAGGCCAACCTGCGGCTGGTGGTCAGCATCGCCAAGCGGTACACCGGGCGTGGGATGGCCTTCCTCGACCTCATCCAGGAAGGCAACCTCGGCCTCATCCGCGCCGTCGAAAAATTCGACTACACCAAGGGCTACAAGTTCTCCACCTACGCCACCTGGTGGATCCGCCAAGCCATCACCCGCGCCATGGCCGACCAGGCCCGCACCATCCGCATCCCAGTGCACATGGTCGAGCAGGTCAACCGGATGGTCCGCGCCCGCCGCGATCTCAGCACCTCGCTCGGCCGCGAGCCCACGATCGCCGAGGTGGCCAAGGCGATGGGCGTGCCGGAGTTCCAGGTGATCGAGCTGATCTCGTACGACCGCGAGCCGGTCAGCCTCGACCAGGCGGTCGGCGAAGACGGCGAGAGCGCGCTCGGTGACTTCGTGGCGGGCATCGACCCGCGCGAGGAGCCGGCCGACAGCGTGGCGCAGGGCGAGCTGCGCAGCGAGGTGGAGATCGTGCTCGCCACGCTCTCCCAGCGCGAGCAGGCGGTCATCCGCCTCCGCTTCGGCCTCGACGACGGCCGCCAGCGCACGCTCGACGAGGTGGGCCGCGAGTTCGGCCTCTCCCGCGAGCGGATCCGCCAGATCGAGAAGGTCACGCTGCTCAAGCTGCGCCACCCCTCGCGCGCCAAGCGCCTGGAGGCGTACGCGAGCTGACCCTCAGGGCCGGCAGAGCACTTCGCCGTGGAGGATGGCAAACCAGCCGTCCTCCACGGCGCTCCATTTCCGCCATCCGCTGGAGATCCGCTCCAGCTCCTCCCGCGAGTACCCGGCGGCGAGCGCCTGGCCGGCGATGGCCGAGTGCGTGACCCGGTCCGCCCACATGCCGCCCCACCAGCCGCGATCCTCGTCAGAGGCGAAGCACCACACCGACGCCGTCACGGCCACCTCGCGGAAGCCGGCCTGCCGCGCCCACGCGTGCAGCCGCCGCCCGGCGTCCGGCTCGCCGCCGTTGCGCCGGGCCACGTCGCGGTAGAGGGCCAGCCAGGCGTCCAGCTCCGGCACCTCGGGATACCAGGTCATCGCCGCGTAGTCGGAGTCGCGCGCGGCCACGATCCCGCCCGGCCGGCACACGCGCCGCATCTCGGCCAGCGCGCGCACCGGGTCGCCGACGTGTTGGAGCACCTGGTGGGCGTGTACGACGTCGAAGGAGCCGTCCGGGAAGTCGAGCGCGTGCACGTCGGCGACGGCGAACTCGACGTTGGCGAGGCCGGCTGTCCGGCGCGCCTCGTCCAGCACCGCCTCGGACGTGTCGACCGCGGTGACCCGCCCGGGCGCGACCAGCCTCGCCAGGTCCGCGGTGATCGTGCCGGGACCGCAGCCGACGTCGAGCACGGCGAGCCCGGGCGCGAGGTGGTCGAGGAGGTAGGCCGCGGAGTTTTCCACCGTGCGCCACTTGTGGGAGCGCAGGACCGACTCGTGGTGGCCGTGCGTGTACGTCGCCATGACCAGCACGCTATCGCCGCCCGCCCAGAATCTGGGAGAGCCGTCTCAGTATCAGAGACGGCGCGGGGCGGTGTCGGGGCGCGCGGCGGGCGGCCCGAGCACCACCTCGGCGTGCAGCACCGACAGCCCGTCGACCCGCGCCAGTACCGGGTTGAGCCGCAGCTCGCGTACGTCGGGCCGGTCGTCCGCCAGCCGGCCCACGCGGATCAGCAGCCGGGCCAGCGCCTCCCGGTCGACCGGCCCCGCGCCCCGGTAGCCGCGCAGCAGCGGCGCCGCCCTCGGCTCGTCGAGCATCGCGGCCGCGTCCCGGTCGGTCAGCGGGGCCGGCCGCCAGACCCGGTCGCCGAGCAACTCGGTGGCGACGCCGCCCAGCCCGAAGCCCACCACCGGCCCGAACGCCGGGTCCTCCACCAGCTCCACCACGCACGCGACGCCCGGCGGCACCATCGCCTGCACCAGCACGCCGCTGCCAAAGCGCTCGGCCATCTCCGTGTACGCCCGGGAGACCGCTGACCCGTCGGCCAGGTCGAGCCGCACCGCGCCGAGGTCGAGGCGGTGCCGCAGTGCCTCCCCCGCCGACTTGAGCGCCACCGGGTAGCCCAGCCGCTCCGCCGCCGCCACCGCCTCCTGCGCCGACTCAGCCGGGAGCGAGGGGACCACCTCGATCCCGTATGCGGTCAGCACGTCGAACGAGTCCACTGTGGCCACCTCGGGCACCGTCCCAGGTGGACGGCGCAGCCAGTCGGCGTACGCGGAGACGCGGGCCAGCGCGCGCACCGCCTCCTCCACGGTGGCGTACGCGGGCAGGCCGGCCGGCATCCGGTCGACGAGGGACGTCACCACCGTCGGCTTGTCACCGGCCAGCGCCACGCTCGCCAGCGCGGTGGCGAAGTCGGCGTCCTCATCGAAAAGTTGCCCCGGTACGGGCGGCGCCACGGCCACCACCAGCGCGTCCACTCCCCCGTCGGTGGCCGCCTCGGCGAGCACGTCGCCGAAGTCGTGCGCGCCGGCCTGGGGCGGTACGTCGCGCGGGTAGCCCGGAGCGACCGCCAGCCCGCCATCCGCGCAGGCGGCCGCGGCGAGCTGGGTCAGCGCGGTCGAGTTGCCCACGATGCCGACGCGGCGGCCGGTCGGCAGCGGCTGGTGCGCCAGCAGCACGCCCACGTCGAAGAGCTCGACCACCGTGTCCACGCGGATCACGCCGGCGTGGGCGAAGAGCGCCGCCACACCTGCCCGGTCGGGACCAGCCCCGCCGGGCGGCCGGGCCGGCGAGGCGACCGCCACGATCGGCTTGGTACGCCCGATCCGCCGGGCCAGCCGGGCGAACTTGCGCGGGTTGCCGAAGCTCTCCAGGTACAGCAGGATCACGTCGGTCGCGGGGTCGTCCTCCCAGTACTGCATCAGGTCGTTGCCGGAGACGTCGGCGCGGTTGCCCGCCGAGACGAAGGTCGACAGCCCCAGGCCGCGCCGGTCCGCCTCGGCCAGCAGCGCCACGCCCAGCGCGCCCGACTGGCTGAAGAAGCCGGCCCGCCCCGGCCGCGGCAGCCGCGGGGCGAGCGTGGCGTTGAGGCGTACCTGCTCGTGTGTGTTGGCCACGCCGAGACAGTTGGGGCCGACGACCCGCATGCCCGCCGCGTGCGCCGCCCGGGTCAGCTCCCGCTCGGCGGCCGCCCCGCCCTCCGTACCCGTCTCGGCGAAGCCGGCCGAGACCACGACGAGGCCGTGGACGCCGGCGGCGGCCGCGTCGTCGACCACGCCGGGCACCGCCGGCGGCGGCACCGCCACCACCGCGAGGTCGATGCCCTCGGCCAGCCGCGCCGACCGGAGCGCGGGCAGGCCACCGACGAGGTCGGCGGTGGGATGGATGGGATGTACGGCACCGGTGAAGCCGCCGTCGCGCAGGTGCCCCAGGATCGCCGCGCCGATGCCGTGGCCGCTCGCGCTGGCCCCGTAGACCACCACGCCGCGCGGGCTGAGCAGCCGCGCGATCGACCGCGCCTCGGCCGTCTGCTCCCGCCGCCACTGCACCTCGAGCGACTGCTCGGTCGGCTCGATCGGGAAGGCGAGGTGCACGACGCCGTCCGCGTACTGGCGCTGGATCTGGTAGCCGGCGTCGGCGAAGACCCGGAGCATCGCCGAGTTTTCGGGTAGCACCTCGGCCACGAACCGGCGCACGCCCGCCTCCCGGGCCGCGGCGGCGAGGTGTTCCAGCAGCACCGAGCCGATCCCCCGCCCCTGGTGTGCGTCCTCCACCACGAATGCCACCTCGGCGTCCTGCGACTCCGGGCCGAGCCGCTCGTACCGGCCGACCGCCAGGATCCGGTCGCCCGTCTCGATCACGAAGGCCTCACGCGCGTCGTGGTCTACGGTGACGAAGCGCCGCAGGTCGCGTTCGGGGATCCGGGGGTACGGCGAGAAGTAGCGCAGGTATCGCGTGCGCTCGGAGAAGCGCGAGTGCATGGCGACGATGGCGGGAGCGTCCTCCGGCTGGATCTGTCGCAGGTGGACGGCCCCGCCGTCGCTCAGCAACACGTCCGCGGCGCGGTCCACAGTGGTCAGTCCCGGGGGTCGTGGGGGTCGAGGCCGTGCAACGGGAACACCGCCTTGCGGGTCGCCACGATGGCGCGGTCGACCGCGTCCGGCTCGCTCCCCGGCTGCCACGGCAGGTACGACACGTCGGCGTCGTCGGTCATCCGCAGCGGCACCTCGCGCTCCGGCCGCCGGCGCTTGGCCAGCGCGCGCCACTCCAGCGGGGTGAGCGTCGCCGGCGCGATCGGGTCGCCGGTCGCGGTGGCCAGCAGGTGCGTCCAGGTCCGCGGGACGACCTCGACCAGCGCGTATCCGCCACCGCCGGTCGCGACCCACCGCCCCTCGCACAGCTCCTCGGCGAGCTCGCGCAGCGCGAGGTGGGCGGCGCGCTGCCCATCGACGGAGAGGCGCAGGTCGGCCAGCGGGTCGAGCCGGTGGCTGTCGGCGCCGCACTGGGTCACCAGCACCTGCGGCCGGAACGCGCGGAGCACCGACGGCACCACCGCGTGGAAGGCGCGCAGCCAGCCCGGGTCGGCGGTGCCCGGCGGGAGGGCGACGTTGACCGAGGTGCCCTCGGCCCCCTCGCCACCGGTCTCCTCGGGGAAGCCGGTGCCGGGGAAGAGCGTGAGTGGCGTCTCGTGCAGGCTGACCGTGAGCACGCGCGGGTCGCCGTAGAAGGCCGCCTGCACTCCGTCGCCGTGGTGTACGTCGATGTCGACGTAGCCGACCCGCTCCGCGCCCAGGTCGAGCAGGCGGGCGATGGCGACGGCGGGGTCGTTGTAGACGCAGAAGCCGGCCGCCCGCGCGGGCATCGCGTGGTGCAGCCCGCCGGCGACGTTGACCGCCCGCTTCGCCTCACCCCGCCACACCGCCTCGGCGGCCGCGAGCGTGGCGCCGCAGACCAGCGCGCTCGCCTCGTGCATGCCGTCGAAGATCGGGTTGTCCGGCGTGTTGAGCCCCCAGCCGGTAAAGAACGGGTCGTCCGGCGCGGCCCGCACCGCCGCGACGTAGTCCGGACGGTGCACGCGGGTGAGCGCGGCGTCGTCGGCCGGCTTGGGCGCCACGACGCGCACGCCGGCGCGGTCGAGGATGCCCAGCTCACGGGCGAGCGCGATGGTCAGCTCCACGCGCACCGGGTCGAGCGGGTGATCGCCCATGTCGTATCCCAGCAGGGCCTCGTCCCACACCACCACCGTGCTCCCGCTCATGCCCACCCCGCTCCGTCGCTCGGCGCTCGTCCACCGTCCCGCCCGAGGCCCGCAGCCTCGCGACTCCCGCTCATGCCTACCCCGCTCCGTCGCTCGGCGCTCGTCCACCGTCCCGCCCAAGGCCCGTAGCCTCGCGACTCCCGCTCATGCCCACCCCGCTCCGTCGCTCGGCGCTCGTCCACCGTCCCGCCCAAGGCCCGTAGCCTCGCGACTCCCGCTCATGCGGCTCATCGTCGCACGGCTACGAGCAGCCGCACCCCGTAGCGCGGACGCGGGCGAAAGCGCCCGTGGATTCAGGCCACGGGGCGGTCGGGGTCCGTGATCCACTCACTCCACGACCCCACGTAGAGCGCGGCGTCCGTGCGACCGGCCAGGTGGAGCGCGAGTACGGTGTGCGCCGCGGTGATCCCTGAGCCGCAGTACGCGCCGACCCGTACCCCCTCGTCGACACCGGCCTCGGCGAACCGCGACCGGATGGCGCCGGCGGCGCGCAACCGGCCGTCGGCCTCGAGATGGTCGGTGGTCGGGAGGTTGACCGCGCCGGGGATGTGCCCGGCGACCGGGTCGACCGGCTCCACCTCACCCCGGTATCGGGGCGCCGCCCGTACGTCGACCAGCACGCCCTCGCTGGCCAGCCGCCCGGCCGCCTCGGCGTCGAGCACCGGCAGGCCGCCCGGGCGCACCGTGATGTCGCCCGGCTCGGGGCTCGGCACCTCGGTGGTCACCGGCAGCCCGGCCGCGACCCACGCCGGGTAGCCACCGTCGAGCACCCGCACAGTCGCGTGCCCCGCCCAGCGCAGGGTCCACCAGGCGCGGGCGGCGGAGAGGCCGTCGCCGAGGTCGTATGCCACGACCGGGTGACCCTCGCGCACCCCGGCCTCACGCAGCACGCGCTGGAGGTTGGCGGGGTCGGGCAGCGGATGGCGCCCACCGTCGCCCGGCGGGCCGCACAGGTCGGCGTCGAGGTCGAGGAAGACGGCGCCGGGCAGGTGGCCCGCGGCGTAGTCATCGCGGCCCGGTGGGCCGGCCAGACGCCACCGGACATCGATCAGCGTTGGGGGAATATCGGACCTCAGCTCCGTCGCGAGGAGGGCTGGGTCCGCGATAAGATCCTCGGGTACGGTCACGCGGTCCAGTCAACCACCGCGAGTGCCGCGCTGCGGGACAGGCTGCGCCGTCGCGCAGGGGTAGCATGGTGCAGGGAGGGCTGCACTGTGAACGACTTGGTCGACACCACTGAGATGTACCTGAAGACCATCCTCGAGCTCGAAGAGGAGGGTGTTCCACCGCTGCGTGCGCGCATCGCCGAGCGGCTCCACCAGAGCGGCCCCACTGTCAGCCAGACCGTCGCCCGGATGGAGCGCGACGGGCTGCTCACCGTCGAGGGCGACCGCCACCTCCAGCTCACCGAGACCGGTCGTCTCCACGCCGTCTCGGTGATGCGCAAGCACCGCCTCGCCGAGCTCCTGCTGGTCAACGTGATCGGCATGCCCTACGAGGAGGCCCACGAGGAGGCCTGCCGGTGGGAGCACGTCATGAGCGACACGGTGGAGAAGAAGGTCTACGAGCTGCTCAACCGCCCCACCCGCTCCCCCTACGGCAACCCGATCCCGGGCCTCGACGCACTCGGCAACGGCGCGTTCCCGGCCGTCGGCGGTGACGACGGTGGCGAGCGCAATCTCGCGTTCCCTGGCCTCACCGGCCAGGTCGTGGTCCGGCGCATCTGCGAGAGTGTTCAGACCGATGCCGATGTGCTCCGCCAGCTCCACGCGGCGGGCGTCGACCCCGGCGTGACCGTGACGGTGGCTCAGGAGCGCGACGGCGTGACCATCGACCGCTCCGGCGACAAGGTCCGCCTCCCGCGCGAGGTGGCCTCACGCGTCTTCGTGGCGGCTCGCTAGCCGCTCGCCAAGCTCTCCTCGGGGCGGCCTTCGGGCCGGCCCGATGTATCTCCCGGCCCGCCATTAGTGGATCGTGAAACCGCGGAGGGCGAGGCTGCGGGAGCAGCGGTCTGGACCGCGACGGGCATCGCGGCAGCTCAAATCTCGTGAAACGGATCTTGCTAGACGCTGGTCTGGTTGATCTCCTTGGCGAGGTCGACCAGCTTGGGGGCGAGCGCGTCGGCGGTCGACTTCGGCTCGCCCTGGGCGGACGTGTAGCGCAGCACGATCAGCCGCGCGTCGGCGGTCAGCCACCCCACCTCGACGCCGGGTCCGGCGGTGCCGCCGGCGCCCCGGATCTGCCGGTAGGCCGCCTTGCCCAGGCCCTTGACGGCGGCCGCGCCCTCGGGCGTCAGCTCCTCCTGGAAGATCGCCGCATCGGCCTGCGTGACGGTCACCGACAGCACGAGGTCGGGGCGCGGGGCGCTCATCGACTGCACGGCGCAGGTGTAGGTCTTGTCGACCTTGCGGGCCGCCGCCACGTCGAACTTGACGCCCACGATCCGCTCGATCAGCACGTAGTCGAGCAGCTGGCAGACGCCTCCCGCCGCGGCCGCGGGGATCTCGGGGGCCACCGGCGCGGGCGTGGGCGGTGTGTCGGCCGAAGCCTCGGCCCCGCAGCCGGCGAGGAGCAGCAGCAACAGGCTGGCGCCGAGGCGCCGCGCGCGCGTACGCAAGTGGTGGTCCTCCTGTCCGCGGCATTGCGTGATCGCTGCTCAGACCCGGCGCGCCGGTGCCCGATCAGGCCAGCGCGCCCAGCCGGCGCCACGCGGGCGCCCGCTCCGGGATCGGTCCGGCGGGCGCGGGCGAGGTCCAGGCGGCGCCTGGCCCACCACGAACGCGGATCCGCGGACAGACCCGAAAGTCCGTCGGCCACGATAGGCCCTCAGCGGGCGGCAGGGAACCCCGGCATGTGCGACACGATGTGCTTCGCGATCTCCAACGAGCTGGTGGCCGCCGGCGAGGGGGCGTTGAGCACGTGTACCTGCCGCTCCCGCGTCACGATCAGGAAGTCGTCGACCAGCGAACCGTCCGGGGCGATGGCCTGCGCGCGTACGCCCGCTTCGGTGCGCACCAGGTCGCCCTCGGTCACCTCCGGCACCAGGCGCGCGAGGCTCTGCGCGAACCGCCGCGTGGAGAGCGACCGCCGCACCTCGGTCAGGCCGTATCCGAAGTGGCGCCGGGCGAGCCGCCACAGTCCGGAGTAGACAGCGAAGTCGGCGATGTCGCGCGGGTTGACCCGGGCCCAGTTGTAGCCCTCGCGGGCCAGGGCGAGCACCGCGTTGGGTCCAGCATGGACGGTGCCGTCGACCATGCGGGTCAGGTGCACCCCGAGGAACGGGAACTGCGGGTCGGGCACCGGGTAGATCAGCCCACGCACCAGGTCACGCCGGTCGGCGCGCAGCTCGAAGTACTCACCGCGGAACGGGATGATCCGTGCCGGCGGGTCGACTCCCGCCAGCCGCGCCACCCGGTCGGCGTGCAGCCCGGCGCAGTTGACCAGCACGTCGGCGCGGACGTCGCCGAGTGTCGTCTCGACGATCTGACGGTCGCCGCGTGCCGCGATGCCGGTCACCTTGGCCCCGAAGCGCACCTCGGCGCCCGCCTTCTCGGCGAGGGCGGCGAGCGTGTGGGACACCGCGGTGAAGTCGGCGATGCCGGTCGAGGCGACGTGCAGCGCCTGTACGCAGTTGACGTGCGGCTCGTACTCCCTGGCCTCGGCCCGGTCGAGCAACCGCACCGGCAGGCCGTTGGCCACGGCGCGCTCGTGCAGCGCGCGGAGGCGGGGCAATTCCTCCTCCTCGGTGGCCACGATCAGCTTGCCGCACACCTGGTGGGGGATGCCGTGCTCGACGCAGAACTCGACCATCGACTGCGAGCCGGCCCGGCAGAGGGTCGCCTTGAGGCTGCCCGGCTTGTAGTAGACGCCCGCGTGGATCACGCCGGAGTTGTGGCCGGTCTGGTGCGCGGCCGCCCGCGCCTCCTTCTCCAGCACGGTGACCTGCGCGTCCGGAAACTCCTGGGTGATCCGGTGCGCGACCGCGAGGCCCACGATGCCGGCCCCGACCACCACAAACTTCGCCATGGCCGGACAGTACCCTGCCCCCAGCGCCCGCGGCCCTGATCGGTCAGCCTGCCGACGCCGGCTCAGCCGCTCGTCTGGATCTCGACGCCGTCCAGGTAGGGGCAGTGGCGGCAGCCTCGGCCGCAGCAGTTGCCGCGCTTGGCGTGAAAGCCGGCGGTCAGCACGAAGAGGCCGGTGTCGGGGTCGAGGTAGCCGGCGTCACCGGCCGCGAGGGCGGCGTCGTGCGCGGCGATGATCTCCTCACGGCGGGGGTGGTCGAGCGGCAGCCGGGACGGATGAGGCTCGTCGAGGGGTCGGGGCGCGAGAGGCTCCGCGTCTTCAGGGGCTCCACGCCGGTCCACGCCCCGACCCTATCGCCGGCCTACCTCGCCGCCGCCTCGTCCTCCGGCACGGTGGTCGGCACCACGCTCCCTGGAAGGGCGGCAGGCGCCGCGCTCTCCGGCACGGTGCTCTCCGGCGCCGCGCTCCCCGGCACGGTGCTCTCCGGCGCCGCGCTCCCCGGCACGGTGGCAGGCGCGGCGCGCTCCGTCGCGACCAGCGCGGCCACCGCGCCCAGCAGCACCGCCGTCCCCGCCACGGCCGCGCCGGAGAGCCGCTCGCCAAGCAGCGTCACCGCGATCCCGGCCGCCACGACCGGCTCCAGCAGCGCCACGACCGAGGCGGTCGCCGCGCGTACGCGGGCGAGGCCGGCGAAGAAGAGGCCGTACGCGAGCGCGCTCGGCACCGCGCCGAGGTATAGCAGCCAGGCGACCGTGCCGGCACCGTAGGCCACGCTGCCGGGCAGCAGCCCTTCGGCGAGCGCGAGCGGGAGCAGGCACACTCCTCCGACCACGAAGCCGGCGAGCGCGGTGTCGTAGGGGCGTCCCGCCGTACCCCGGGATCGGGTCAGGAGGGTGACCACCGCGTAGCCGGCGGCGGAGAGGAGGGCCAGGCCGATGCCGAGGGCGGGGCGGGTACCCGCTTCGGTTGATCCACCGGTCAGCAGGACCAGGCCGGCGAGCGCGAGCGCGACGGCGGCCATGCCGGGGCGGCCGAGGCGCTCGCCCATCGTGACCCGGGCGCCGAACGCGATCAGCACCGGACCCGCGCCCAGCGTGACGACCGTGCCGACGGCCAGCCCGGTGTGGGCGACCGCGCCGTAGAACGCGGTCTGATAGACGGCCAGCCCCACGCCGATGGCGGCGAGCGTGCCCCAGCGGCGGCGGGCTAGCGGGGTGCGGTGCCGCCGTACCACGGCCACGGCCACGGCCACGGCCACGGGCGAGGAATGGGCGATGAGCGGGGTGCGGCGGCGCCGCATCGTGACGATGGCCGAGAGGATGGCGGCGCCGATGGCGAAGCGCCACCACGACACGGCGATCGGGCCGAGGCCGCTGGTGCGGTAGAGGAGGGCCGCGACGGCGCCGCCCGTACCCCAGGCGGTCGCGGCGACGGCGATGGACAGGAAACCACGTGCGGGCATGCGAAAACTCCACTGTGGATAGTTGACGGGACCACGCGAACGCGGGCGGCAACCATCGGCCGTCGGACCTCACCGGGTCCGGCGGCGGCGTCGCTCAGTGGAGGGCCGCCCGCCAGTGCGGTGACCACCAACGTGCGACCGGCCGCCTTGGCCGCGGGCAGCGGCCTGGCGAAAGCCGGCGAAGGTCGGTGGTCGCCGCGCTAGCGGACGGGAGGGGGAAGCACGCCGAGATGCACGGGACAGAACCTAGCTGGTACGGGCGGAAACGTCGCCGGAATTCCTGCCACTGGGCGTCAGTCGCCCGCCCGATGATGCCCCCATGAATGACTTCGACTTCCTGATCGGCACCTGGCACGTCGCCAACCGCCACCTCGTCAAGCGCCTCGCGGGCAGCGACGAGTGGGAGACCAACTGGCACATGTACCTCACTCGCGCCGCCGCCTGATACGCGTGTGGCCGCCCCCTCCCGGGGGCGGCCACGACACGAGAGAACCGTCAGCTGCAACCGCTGGTGGAGCCGCAGCCCTCGCAGACGTAGCAGCTACCCGCCGGGCGCATCTTGGTGCCGCAGGTGAAGCAGAGCGGCGCGTCGGCCGCCTTGCCGATCACCGCTTCCAGCAACTCGGTCGACGAGCCCACCTGGTGCACCGGCTTGGCGTCCGCCTCGTCGGTGGCCGCGGACGACGGGGGCACCGGTGCGGACACGGGAGCCGACTGGGCCATGCCGGCCAGGTCGAGCGTGCCCTCGGACTCCGCCGCGACCTGGGCGGCCCGCTCCTGGGCGGTGAAGATGCCCAGCTCGGCGCGGCGCTCGTACGGCAGGAAGTCGAGCGCCAGCCGCCGGAAGATGTAGTCCATCACCGACGCCGCCATGCGGATGTCCGGGTCGTCGGTCATGCCCGCCGGCTCGAAGCGCATGTTGGTGAACTTGCTGACGTACGTCTCCAGCGGCACTCCGTACTGCAAGCCGATCGAGATGGCGACCGAGAAGGCGTCCATCACGCCGGCGAGCGTCGAGCCCTGCTTGGACATCTTGAGGAAGACCTCACCGAGGCCGTCGTCGGGGTAGGACGAGGCGGTGAGGTAGCCCTCGGCCCCGCCGACCGAGAACGACACCGTCTCGGAGGGGCGCTTCTTCGGCAGCCGCTTGCGGACCGGACGGTACTCCACGACCGGCGCGGGAGCGGCGACCTCGACGACCGCGGCGGGCTTCTTGGCGACCGACAGCGGCTGCCCCACCTTGCAGTTGTCGCGGTAGATGGCGAGCGCCTTGAGGCCGAGCTTCCAGCCCTCGTAGTAGATCTGCTCGACATCCTCGATGGTGGCCGACTCTGGCATGTTGACCGTCTTGGAGATGGCGCCGGAGATGAACGGCTGCACCGCCGCCATCATCCGCACGTGGCCCATCGGCGCGATCGAACGCTCGCCCATCGCGCAGTCGAAGACCGCGTAGTGCTCCGACTTGAGGCCGGGCGCGTCGACCACGTGGCCGTGCTCGGAGATGTGCTCGACGATCGCCTCGACCTGCTCCTCGGGGTAGCCGAGCGCGCGGAGCGCCCGCGGCACCGTCTGGTTGACGATCTGCATCGAGCCGCCGCCGACCAGCTTCTTGAACTTGACCAGCGCCAGGTCGGGCTCCACACCGGTGGTGTCGCAGTCCATCATCAGGCCGATGGTGCCGGTGGGGGCGAGGACCGAGGCCTGCGAGTTGCGCCAGCCGCTCTTGTCGCCGATCTTGTTGCCCTGCGTCCACTGCTTGGTCGCCTCGCGCACGATCGCGGTGGCCACCGGGTGGGACGGCTTGATCGCGTCATTGGCGGCGGCGTGCTTGCGCATGACCCGCTTGTGCGGCTCGGCGTTGCGCGCGTACCCCTCGTAGGCGCCCACCACGCCGGCCAACTCGGCCGAGCGACGGTAGGCGGTGCCGGTCATCAGCGACGTGATCGCGGCGGCGACCGAGCGGCCACCGTCGGAGTCGTACGGCAGGCCGGAGGCCATCAGCAGCGCGCCCAGGTTGGCGTATCCGATGCCGAGCTGGCGGTAGGCGCGGGTGGTGACCCCGATCTTCTCGGTGGGGAAGTCGGCGAAGCAGATCGAGATGTCCATCGCGGTGATGACGAACTCGACCGACCGCACGAACTTCTCCACCTCGAAGCCCCCGTCGGCGCGGAGGAACTTCATGAGGTTGAGCGAGGCGAGGTTGCACGAGGAGTTGTCGAGGTGCAGGTATTCCGAACACGGGTTGGACGCGGTGATCCGCCCGGTCTCGGGGCAGGTGTGCCAGTCGTTGATCGTGTCGTCGTACTGCAGGCCGGGGTCGGCGCACTCCCACGCGGCCTGAGCGATCGAGCCGAAGAGCTTCTTGGCGTCGATGGTCTCCACGACCGAGCCGTCGAGGCGGGCCCGCAGGTCGAAGCTGGTGCCCTCGTCGACCGCGCGCATGAACTCGTCGGAGACGCGGACCGAGTTGTTGGCGTTCTGGTACTGCACGCTGACGATGTCGCGACCGCCGAGGTCCATGTCGAAGCCGGCGTCGCGGAGCGCTCGGACCTTGTCTTCCTCACGCGCCTTGGTCTGCACGAACTCCTCGATGTCGGGGTGGTCGACGTCGAGGATGACCATCTTGGCCGCGCGCCGGGTCGCGCCGCCCGACTTGATCGTGCCGGCGCTCGCGTCGGCGCCGCGCATGAAGCTGACCGGGCCGGAGGCGGTGCCGCCGCTGGAGAGCAGCTCCTTGGAGGAGCGGATGCGGGAGAGGTTGACGCCGGAGCCGGAGCCGCCCTTGAAGATCAGGCCCTCCTCCTTGTACCAGTCGAGGATCGAGTCCATCGAGTCGTCGACGGCGAGGATGAAGCAGGCGCTGACCTGCTGCGGCGAGGGCGTGCCGACGTTGAACCAGACCGGCGAGTTGAAGCTGAACACCTGGTGCAGCAGCATCCAGGTCAGCTCGTGCTCGAAGATCTCCGCGTCGGCCGGCGAGGCGAAGTAGCCGTGCTGCTCCCCCGCGGCCCGGTAGGTCTTCACCACCCGGTCGATGAGCTGCTTGAGCGACCACTCCCGCTGCGGCGTCCCGACCGCGCCGCGGAAGTACTTGGTCGTCACGATGTTGGCCGCGTTGATGCTCCAGAAATCGGGGTATTCGACGCCCCGCTGCTCGAAGTTGATCGAGCCGTCGCGCCAGTTGGTCATCACGACGTCGCGGCGCTCCCAGGCCACCTCGTCGTACGGGTGGACGCCCTCGGTCGTCCACACCCGCTCGACCTTGAGCCCCCCGCTCGCGCTACGTGTCGCACGCCCTTTACCTGCGCTCACGCCTTCCCCCGACATAGTCAAACGCCCCCTTGGACCACACTTAAAGATCAAAAACCGAAAACCTACGGGGTACGACCACCGGCCGGCTCGGGCACCGGAGGATGAGCCGCCTCCTCCGCTCGCCCGCCGCCCTCCCGCGCCGCCGCGGCTGCGCGCAGTGACGCGATCTCCCGCTCGAAGTCGCCGAGTGACTCGAACGACCGGTAGACGCTCGCGAACCGCAGGTAAGCCACCTCGTCCAGCTCGCGCAGCGGCCCCAGGATGGCGAGGCCCACGTCGTGGCTGGGAATCTCGGCGGCACCGCGGGCCCGGACGGTCTCCTCGACCTTCTGCGCGAGGATCGCGATCGAGTCTTCGTCGACCGGACGCCCCTGGCACGCCTTGCGCACGCCGCCGACGATCTTCGTCCGGCTGAACGGCTCGGTCACCCCGCTGCGCTTCACCACGGCCAGCACGGCCTCCTCGACGGTCGTGAACCGCTTGCCACACTCGGGGCACGCCCGGCGGCGGCGGATCAGCTGACCGTCGTCGGCCTCTCGCGAGTCGACGACCCGGGAGTCGGCGTGCCGACAATACGGACAGCGCATCGACACACCTCCCTTCAGCACCCTCAGGCTATGACGCCCCTGTGACAGTTTCCGCGCACACTGATACCCAGCCGAGCACCACGGCCTGTGGACACGGCTGTGTATGACGTGTGGGAAAGCTGTGTGGAGCGAAACCCAACCTGTGGACGACTTACACCCTTGTAACTACTACATCTAGGGGTTCGACGTTAGGCCAGCGGACGCGCTGACGCAAGCTCAACGTCGTTCCTGCCGGTTGGTGTCGCAGTGTCGTGGATCTCATGGGTTCTTGCTTTTGTTTCTGCACGCTGTTGAGGGGTTCGGGCCGGGGCGGACGGGCGTTGGTGGTGATAATCGATGGATGTCTGAGGCGGGGCCGGAGTGGCGGTTGGTGGTCGTCAACGGGGAGGAGGGGGCGGGGAAGTCGACGGTCGTCCGGGCGTTGTTGCCGCACACGCCGCGAGGTGCCCGGATCGACGCCGAGGACATCGGCCAGACCAACCCCTGCCTCATGGACGACGAGTTCTTCGCCTTGCTGCGCCGCAACGTCGCGCTCCTCGTGGACAGCTTCTGGCGGGCCGGCTACACCAACGTCGTCGCCGGGAGCTTCCTCCGCGACCACGCTGACTACCTGGACTTTCGGCGGCTGCTGCCGCAGCCCTCGGCGGTGTTCCTCGTGGACCTGCTGGTCGACAAGGACGTACGGGACCACCGGCGGGAGACCCGGGCAAAGCGGACCACGCAGGAGTGGCGGGACATGGTCGACCAGATCCCGGAAGACCGGACGATCCGGGAGGCGACCGGCGCCGACTACCGCTATCTCGGCATCGACACCTCGCGGCTGGACGTCGCCGGCACCGTGCGGCGGATCACCGAGGAGATCCCCGAGGTCTACGGCCGGGTCAGCGCGGGAGCTTGAGCTCCTGGCCGGCGTAGACGGTGTAGCCGTCCAGGGCGTTGAGGCGGCGGATCTCCTCGATCACCGCGATCCGGTTGCCCCTGAGATCGTGGCGGTCGACGAGCGACCAGAGCGTGTCGCCCCTCTGGACGACGGTGGTCGGCGCGGCGCCCGGCGGGTCGGCGGCCCGGGAGGCGGTCGCGGCGAGTGTGACCACCGTCGCGGCGAGCAGGAGGAAGAAGATGAACACCACGACCCGCCCTCGCCGGGTGAGCCGGAGCCTCGGCTTGACCGCGGGCCGCGTGTCGGCCCTCACCCATCCCCCACGGGCCGGCACCACCACGCCGGCCGCGGACGCCACCGCGAGCACACTCGTCACGCCCGAGGCGCCCCCGGCACTCCCCGCGCTCACCGCGGCCTGTGCCCCCATCGCGTGCATACCGGCCTCCATCGGTTGGCCCGACCTCCTGGTCGAACGGGAGTTCGATCGAACGGACGTACGATGGTCTACCAGAACATGTGTGCGATGTCGAGGCTCGACGCATGACACGCCGACACGCAGGTCGTACAGATGTTTGAAACTGGCCAATCTTGCCGATACGGTGAGTCCACCGATCCGGGGCACCGCGGCACTATCCCCACGAAAAAGGCGGCCGGTCGGGGCCACGTGCACCACCGCGACCAGGGAGGACAGACCGTGCCCACCGACGAGCAAGGCGGCCGGCAATCGCCGACCCAGCAGAAGAGCGCCAAGGCCACGGCGGCGACCGGCTCGCGGCGGCGCGGCCCGGCCCGGTCCCGGAGTGCCGACGCGCCTCAGCTGCGCGCCGTCACGCCGGTGGTCAGCTCCTTCCCCGACCTCGTGACGGCCGACCTGACCGCGCGGCAGCGGCGGATCCTCGAGTTCATCCGCGACTGGGTGGAGCGCTACGGCTACCCCCCGAGCGTGCGCGAGATCGGCGAGGCGGTGGGGCTGGTCTCCCCGTCGAGCGTGGCCTACCAGCTGAAGGAGCTGGAGCGTAAGGGCTTCCTGCGCCGCGACCCCAACCGCCCGCGCGCCGTCGACGTGCGCCCGCCGAGCGACATGGTCGACGACGAGAGCGCCCGCGCGGCCCGCCCCGCCCCGGCGTACGTGCCGATGCTGGGCCGCATCGCCGCCGGTGGCCCGATCCTCGCCGAGCAGGCGGTGGAAGACGTCTTCCCGCTCCCCCGCGAGCTGGTCGGCGAGGGCGAGGTCTTCATGCTCCAGGTCAAGGGCGACTCGATGGTCGAGGCGGCGATCTGCGACGGCGACTGGGTCGTCGTGCGCCAGCAGCCCACCGCCAACGCGGGCGAGATCGTGGCCGCGATGATCGAGGGCGAGGCGACCGTCAAGACCTACCGCCGGCGCGACGGGCACGTGTGGCTGATGCCGCAAAACCCCGCCTTCGACCCGATCCCCGGTGACGACGCCACCATCCTCGGCCGGGTCGTCGCGGTGCTGCGCCGAGTGAAGTAGGCCGGTAGGCGCGGATCAGTAGCCGTCGTCGGGCTCAGTAGCCGTCGTCGGGCGGATAGGGGCCGCCGCCCTGGGGGCGGCCGTAGACACCGCCCGACGAGTAGGTGCCACCGACGACCGGCGGGCTCTCCTGCGGCGGCCGGCTCTGCCCACCGCCGTAGACGTTGCCACCGCCTCCGCCGCCACCGTAGACGCTGCCACCGCCGCCGCTCCCGCCGCCGTAGACACTGCCGCCGCCCGACGGCGGGCGGGTTGAGCCATACGTGGTGCCGGCGGGCTGGTAGTCGTCGTCGGGCCGCCCCGAGCGGTAGCCCTCGTCGTAGCCGCCCGGGCGCCGATCCCAGCCCGCCTCGTCGTATCCGCCGGGACCGTTGTCGACCGAGGCGGAGGCGACCGCGGCCACACCGGGCGCGGACTGGCGGGCCCTGATCGGGCCGGATGGCTCGTCGGGCGGGAGCTTGAGGCTGGCCGGCGCGCCGGACGTGCGGCGGCGGGCCCGCATGATGCCGAAGATGCCGGCGCCCACCAGGATGGCCCCGACCACGCCGATCGCACCGATCATGTATGTGATGTCGCGGATCGTCAGGTCGTCGGTCCACGAGCCACCACCGGCGCCGCTCGCCGTGCCGCCGGGCACGTCGGCCGTCACCGGTTCCTTCGGCTTTTCCGCGGACGGCGTGTAGCGCATCAGGTCGTTGCTCGCGTCGTCGCCAAGGTTGCCCAGGTCGGAGGCGGTGACGAAGGTCTTGCCGTCGGGGCTGTAGGTGATCGCCTCGCCGAACAGGTCGCTGTCGAGCGGCGTGGACCGCGGCTCGCCGGTCGTCAGCGCCTTGACCACATCGCCGTCGGGCACGTCGTACTCGAACGCGTCGGCGTAGGTGCGCAGCACCACCCGGCTGCCGTCGGGCGCCCGGGCCGCGCCGGTAACGGTCAACCGCCCCACCGCGCCGAACGGGTTGTCGGTCTCCGTCTTGGGGAGCGTGACCTCGCCGACCTTCTTGAGCGGGACCGGCGTCTCGTTGTTTGCCCGCATCTCGGCGGCCGGGCTGTAGAGCTCGGCCTTGCTCGTCGTCTTGGTGATGATGATCGGCGCGTTGTCGGACCCGATCAGCAGCGCCTCGGCATCGCGCTGCTTGCCGTCGGGGTACGACAGGCGATGGATCGTGGGGCGGGACCCGCCGTCGATCGGCATGGTCCACAGCGCCACACTGCGCCGGCGCTCGCGGCTGTCGGGGTTGTCGCCGATGTCGGCGATCCACAGTGTCTTGCCGTCGGGCGAGACGGCCATGTCTTCGGTGTCGCGCGGGCCGTCGCCGCTGTACTGCACGTTTTTGGTGACCTCGCACTGGTTGTCGAGGTAGAAGACGCGCTTGCGGTTGGACGAATTGCTGCTGTCATTGATCGCGATGTATCCACTGCTCGTCGCCACGAGCCCGGAGATCTCGTCGAGCCTGGAATCCGATATGGTGCAGACCTTCTTGCCCGCGGCCAGAGCTGGCGCCGGAAGGGCCAGCCCGGCGCCGACCAGGCCCAGCGCAACCACCACCGAGGACACCAAACGACGCATCAGATCAGTGTCGCACGCCGCGTGCATCGCGTGGGTAACGCTATGTTTCGTCACTCAGAGTGCACAAACGGCGCCAGCTCTGCGGCAAGTGCCTGGTCGACCCGCACATGCAGCTCGGTGCCGCGCTCGGTGTGGCTGGCCGAGAGCACCTCTCCCCGTCGATGGATCCGGGCCACCAGCTCACCTCGGTCGTACGGCACGACGGCGACCAGCTCCACCGCCGGCACCGGCAGCCGCGCCTCGACGGCGGCACGCAGCTCGTCGATGCCCCGGCCGGTGCGCGCGGAGACGAACACCGCGTCCGGCCAGGTGCGCTTGAGCCGCAGCAGCGTCTCCTCGTCAGCCGCGTCGACCTTGTTGACCGCCAGCAGCTCGGGCAGCGTGTCGGCGCCCACCTCGGCGAGCACCTCGCGCACCGCCCGCACCTGCTCCTCCGGGTCGGGGTGGGCGCCGTCGACCACGTGCACGAGCAGGTCGGCGTCGGCCACTTCCTCCAGCGTGGAGCGGAACGCCTCGACGATCTGGTGCGGCAGGTGGCGTACGAACCCGACGGTGTCGGAGAGCGTGTAGACCCGCCCGTCGGGCGTCTCGGCCCGCCGCGTGGTCGGGTCGAGCGTGGCGAAGAGCGCGTCCTCGACCAGCACGCCCGCGCCGGTCAGCCGGTTGAGCAGGCTCGACTTGCCCGCGTTGGTGTATCCCGCGATGGCGATGGCGGGGACGCTGTTGCGGGCGCGGCTGGCGCGCATGGTCTGGCGGATGGTGCGCATGCCCTTGATCTCGCGGCGCAGCCGTGCGATGCGGGTGCGGATGCGACGGCGGTCGGTCTCCAGCTTGGTCTCACCGGGACCGCGCAGGCCCACGCCACCGCCGGCGCCACCGCCCCGCGCGCTGCCGCCGGTCTGGCGGGAGAGGGCCTCACCCCAGCCGCGCAGGCGGGGCAGGAGGTATTCGAGCTGGGCCAGCTCGACCTGCGCCTTGCCCTCCTTGCTCTTGGCGTGCTGGGCGAAGATGTCGAGGATCAGCGCGGTGCGGTCGATCACTTTGACCTTGGTGCGCTGCTCCAGGTTGCGCAGCTGCGACGGGGAGAGCTCGCCGTCGCAGATGACCGTGTCGGCACCGCTCGCGTCGACCACCGAGCCCAGCTCGTCGACCTTGCCTCGCCCGATGTAGGTGGCCGGATCGGGTCGGCTGCGCCGCTGGATCACCCCTTCGAGCACCTGCGAGCCGGCGGTCTCGGCGAGTGCGGCGAGCTCGGTGAGCGAGTTTTCCGCGTCGGTCACGGTGCCCTCGGTCCACACGCCGACCAGCACGACCCGCTCCAGCCGGAGCTGGCGGTATTCGACCTCGGTGACGTCGGCTAGCTCGGTCGACAGGCCGGCGACCCGGCGCAACGCGTTGCGGTCTTCCAGCTCCAGCTCACCCGTCGTGGCGTCTTCGCTCGTGAGAACGACGTCCTGCAAGCTGGTCTCCCTGGTCAGTGTCCGTTTGGTCCGGCCTTCCATGGTGTCACGCGGATCGTTGGAACGCACCTGGGTTAAATACCCAGCCGGCACGGGGGTAGAAATGCCCTGAACCCAGTTGAAGGTCGAAAGGGATCGAACGTGCCCACCACGCGCCTGCCCAGCGCCGGCTTCTCCATCACCATCCGCGTGAGCGTCACCGCCGACGCCTCGGCGATCGGGCGGCTCACCACATGCGTCGGCGAGGCCGGCGCGGTCGTCACCGCGCTCGACGTGGTCGACTCCGACCACCTGCGAGTCACCGTCGACATCACCTGCGACACCGCCGACTCCTCCCACGCCGACCAGGTGGTCAAGGCGCTGGAGGTGCTGCCCGGCGTCGAGGTGCACAAGGTCTCCGACCGCACCTTCCTGCTGCACCTCGGCGGCAAGATCGAGGTCAACTCGAAGGTGGCGCTCCGCAACCGCGACGAGCTCTCCCGGGCGTACACCCCCGGTGTGGCCCGCGTCTGCCTCGCCATCGCGGAAAACCCCGACGACGCCCGCCGCCTCACCATCAAGCGCAACACCGTGGCGGTCGTCACCGACGGCTCGGCGGTGCTCGGGCTCGGCAACATCGGCCCGGCCGCCTCGCTCCCGGTGATGGAGGGGAAGGCGGCGCTCTTCAAGCGCTTCGGTGGCGTCGACGCGTGGCCGGTCGTGCTGGACACGCAGGACACCGAGGAGATCGTGCGGATCGTGCGGGCCATCGCGCCGGCGTACGGCGGCATCAACCTGGAGGACATCGCCGCGCCGCGGTGCTTCGAGATCGAGGAGCGGCTGCGGCAGGAGCTGGACATCCCGGTCTTCCACGACGACCAGCACGGCACCGCGATCTGTGTACTCGCCGCGCTGACCAACGCCCTCCGCGTCGTGGGCAAGGATCTCGCCGACGTGCGGGTCGTCGTCTCCGGAGCCGGAGCCGCGGGTACGGCCATCATGAAGCTGCTGCTGCGCCAGGGGGTCGGCGACGTCATCGCGTACGACCGCAAGGGCGCGCTGCACCGCGGCATGACCGACCTCAGCCCGGCGTGGCAGTGGCTGGCCGAGCACACCAACACCACCGGGTACTCCGGCGACCTGCCCGGCGCGCTGCGCGGCGCGGACGTGTTCATCGGCGTGAGCGCGCCCAACCTGCTCACCGCCGACGACATCGCGACCATGGCGCCCAACTCGATCGTGTTCGCGCTGGCCAATCCAGACCCCGAGGTCGACCCTCGGGAGGCCCGCAAGCACGCCGCGGTGGTGGCGACCGGCCGCTCCGACCAGCCCAACCAGATCAACAACGTGCTCGCGTTCCCCGGCGTCTTCCGGGGGATGCTCGACGCGCACGCCGAGGCGTTCACCGACGAGATGGCGCTGGCCGCGGCCCGCGCGATCGCCGACGTGGTGGGCGAGGAGAAGATCAACCCGAGCGTGATCGTGCCGAGCGTCTTCGACCCGAGGGTCTCCCCCGCGGTGGCGGCGGCGGTACGCGACGCCGCCCGCCCCGCGATCACCTGATCCGGGTCAGCTGGCCGGGCACTGGTCGGACGACTTGCGTTTCGCGATAGCCGCGTCGGCGCCGCCCGCGTACTCCACGAGGGTGTCGCCGGCCGGCTCGTACTGCCACTTGCCGCCCGTGAGGCGCAGCGCGCTGTGGCCGACCTTGTCGCCCTGGCGCCAGGTCAGCTCGACCAGCTCCATGTTGACCGGGCGGACGTCCTGCAGCTCGATCTTCAGGCCCTTCTGGAACGGGCAGGCCGAGTTGACCTTCTCGAAGTCCTTCTGCACGACCTCTTTCTTGGCCGTATCGGTCCACTGCCCCCAGGCGCCGGCCCAGTCACCGTCGGCCAGCAGCGTGAACTGCATGTTGGCCACGTCGAGGGCCTCCTGCACGTTGGGGCCCTCGGGCACCACCGACCCCTCCACCGGGGCTGGTGCCGTGGTTTCACCCTGCGCGGGCGGCGGACCGGCGTTGTCACCCTGCGGGCCGTTGCATCCGGTGGCAAACGCCAGCACAGCGACACCGAGCAGCAAACCGCTGGTCCAGCGCATTGGTCGACCTCCACAAAAATCGATCACAGTCAGTGGGAGCGTTCCCAGTCGAGCAGTCTGACAGGTGGATCAACATCGATCAAGGGGGTCAGCGGGAAAGCTCGGCGGTCAGCTCTCCCGACGCGACGATCACCGCGGGGCCGACCAGGTGGCACTCGGCGCCGTCGAAGGTCACCGTGAGCCGGCCGCCGGGCACGTCGACCGTCACCACGCCCGCGTCGCGCCCGGCACCGGCGAGCGCCACCGCCGCGACGGCCACCGCGCCCGTGCCGCAGGAGAGCGTCTCCCCCGAGCCGCGCTCGTGCACCCGCATGCGGACGTGCGGGCCATCCGCCGCCGCGCCCGAGCCCACCGGCACAAAGAACTCCACGTTGACACCGGCGGGGTAGAACTCCTCGTCGTGGCCAGGCGCCACGTGCAAGTCGAGCGACTCCAGCGGCACCGACGCCGGCAGCGCGCACACCAGATGGGGGTTGCCGCAGTCGACCGCCACGCCGGGCAGCTCCAGGCCGCCGACCCGGGCGCTGCTGTCCCCGTACACCTTGGGGAGGCCCATGTCGACGCTGATGGTCTCGTCGCCGATCACCGCGCGCACGACGCCGGCCCGGGTCTCGATCGGCACCGTGCCGGCCGCGAGGCCGGCGGTGGCGAGGTAACGGGCGAACACGCGGACCCCGTTGCCGCACATCTCGGCGAGCGAGCCGTCCGCGTTCCGGTAGTCCATGAACCAGTCGACTCCGGAGAGCGACGAGCGGGCGACGCGGAGCACACCATCGCCGCCGATGCCGCGCCGCCGGTCGCACAGCGCGGCCACGAACTCGGGCGTGATCTCGGGCGTGCCCTCCGGCAGGACGACGAAGTCGTTGCCGGTGCCATGGCCCTTCAGGAATCGCACACCAACCATCATCCAACAACCTCGAGTGACGCCTCCAAGAGATCCGGCCGCGTGGCGTCCAGCCAGGCGATCCGGGGGTCGCGACGAAACCAGGTGCGCTGCCGGCGCACGAAGCGGCGGGTCGCCCGCACGGTCTCCTCGCGCGCCTCCGCCTCGGTGCACTCGCCGGCCAGGTGGGCGAGCACCTGCTGGTAGCCGAGCGCGCGGCTCGCGGTCCGCCCCTGCCTGAGTCCTCGCTCGGCCAGCGCGGCCGTCTCGGCCACCAGCCCGGCCGCGAACATCAGGTCGACCCGGTCGGCTACCCGCGTCGCCAGGTCGTCGCGGTCGACGCCGATCTGCACCGCGACGTAGTGCGGCTTGGGCTCGACCGGCAGGGAGGCGGCGAAGGGCGCCCCGGTCAGCGCGATCACCTCCAGCGCGCGCACGATCCGCCGGCCGTTGGTGGGGAGGATCTTGGCGGCCGCGGCGGGGTCGGCGGCGCTCAGCCGCTCGTACAGCGGACCCGGCCCCCGTTCGGCCAGCTCCGCCTCCAGCTCGGCCCGCAGCCCGGCGTCCGTACCGGGAAACTCGAACTCCTCCAGCACCGCCCGCACGTACAGCCCGGAGCCACCGACCAGGATCGGCACGCGCCCCCTGGCCCGCACGTCGTCGACGGCCGCGCGGGCGATCCGCTGGTAGGCGGCCACGCTCGCCGGCTCGGTCACGTCCCAGATGTCCAGCACGTGGTGCGGTACGCCCTCGCGCTCGGCCGGCGTGAGCTTGGCGGTGCCGATGTCCATCCCCCGGTAGAGCTGCATCGAGTCGGCGTTGACCACCTCGCCGTCGAGCGTGTGGGCGAGCCTGATGCCCAGCGCCGACTTGCCGGCGGCGGTCGGCCCGACCACGGCGATCAGGTCCACACGCGCTCCCACGACGCCACGAAGTAGGCGACCCCGTAGGGCGCGCCCGAGTACTCCATCGTGGCGCGCCACTCGCCGCCCGCCGCGGCCGCCGCGAGCACCTGCCAGGGCGCCCGCCCGGCGACCATCAGGTCCGCGGAGAGCACCGGGTCCAGGCCGAGCAGGGCGTCCAGGTCCGCGGTGGCCAGTGCCCGTTCGACCATCTCGTCGTACGGACGGGCGCGCTGGTCGTCGTATCCGGGGGCGCCGGTCCCCCGGCGGGCCGAGCCGTCGCCCATCACGAGCAGCGCCCAGGGCACGTCGGACCCCAGGCGGCGGGCGTACGTGACGCACTCCTCGACCGGCGCGGTGTCGGAGACGGTGGCGAAACGCCGGATGACCTCCGGAACCGGCACGAACGCCCGATTGATCAGCCAGGCGCCGACCGACAGGCTGAGCGGCAACGAAGGTGGCTCGCCCGGCGGCTCGGGCAGGCCCCATCGGGCAAACGCGGGCCGAACCGGAAAGTTATAGTCCATCGTCGATGAATCGCCACCGAGTACCAGCAGTGACCGGGCGCCGGATGCGGCGAGCCGGCCCACTGCCACGTCACACGCCGCGCGCAGCTCGTCGAGCTCGGGAGCGGCGCCGCTGGCGATCTCTGGCACGATCATGGGCGGATGCGGGCAGACGGCGGCGGCGACCAATGGCACGAGGACACCGTAACCGTGGGCTCGGCGTGCCTTCCGGCGGTGCCTTTGTGTCGTGCACAAGCCGACCAAGGACACCATATGGTCACGGTCAACGTTTAGCGCTCGACGCGGACCGGGTGGGACCTGTGACAATGCCGGGAGACACTCCGCTGCAAACATACTGCGCTGTGGCGGTAGCCGCCGGGTAACCCCCGCCCGACGGCGCCGGGGAGAACGAGGATGGGCACATGAGCGACTGGACCGCCTTCGGTCGGGTGGACGCCGACGGCACGGTGTACGTCAAGACGGCAGAGGGCGAGCGCGTGGTCGGGTCGTGGCAGGCCGGGCCGCCCGAGGAGGGTTTGGCCCACTTCGCCCGCCGGTTCGCCGACAAGGTCACCGAGGTCAATCTGGTCGAGGCCCGCCTCAACTCGGGCGCCGCCGACGCCTCGCACTCGTTGGCGAGCGTGCGACGGCTCCGCTCCGAGCTGGCCGAGGCACACGTGGTCGGCGACATCGACGGGCTGTGCGCGCGCCTCGACAAGCTGGCCAGCCTGGCCGAGCAGAAGGCCGGTGAGGCCCGCGCGGCCCGTGACGCCGCCCGCGCCGAGGCACTGGCCCGCAAGACCTCGCTCGTCGAGGAGGCGGAAAAGCTCGCCGCCGAGTCCACCGGCTGGAAGACGGCCGGCGACCGACTCAAGGAGATCCTCGACGAGTGGAAGACGATCCGCGGCGTCGACAAGAAGACCGACGGCGAGCTGTGGAAGCGGTTCGCTGCGGCGCGTGACTCCTTCACCCGGCGACGGGGCGCCCACTTCGCCACGCTGGACGCCCAGCGCAAGCAGGCGCAGGGCGCCAAGGAGGCGCTGGTCGCCGAGGCCGAGTCGCTCACCGACTCGACCGACTGGGCGCCGACCGCCGCCCGGCTCAAGGATCTGATGACGCAGTGGAAGGGCGCGCCGCGCGCCTCCAAGGAGGCGGAGCAGCGGCTGTGGGAGAGGTTCCGGGCGGCGCAGGACGCGTTCTTCACGCGGCGTAGCGAGGTCTTCTCCGCTCGTGACGCCGAGCAGCGTGGCAACCTCGACCGCAAGCAGGCGCTGCTGGCCGAGGCCGAGGCGCTCGACATCGACGGCGACCCGCGGGCCGCGCAGGCCAAGCTCCGCGAGATCCAGGGCCAGTGGCACGACGCCGGCCGCGTGCCCCGCGAGGCGGCCGCCGGTCTCGACCGCCGGCTCCGCGCGATCGACGATCGGGTCCGCCAGGCGATGGACTCGGCGTGGCGGCGCACCGAGCCGTCCGCCAACCCGCTGCTGGCCCAGATGCGCGAGCAGGTCGCCGAGGCTGAGCAGCGGCTCAACCGCGCCCGCACGGCCGGCGACGCCAAGCGCATCCGCGAGGCGGAGAAGGCACTGGAGTCCAAGCGGCAGTTCCTGAAGCTGGCCGAGCAGGCGAGCTGACCGCGCCGGGACTCACGGCGCTCGGCGCCGCAGGCACGGCTCGACGCGCAGGCGCGGCCCACGCGGCGGAGCGCCACGGGCGCGGCTCGGCGCCACGGGGAGCTGTCGGCCGACCTCAGGTCGCTGGTTCGAGGAGCTGTCGAGCTGGGCGCACGGATGCGCCCAGCGCCATGGGCCGCGCCGTCGCACGGGCGACTGCCACCGCGCCAGGCCCGCGCCGGCGGCAGCGCGTCCTAGATGATCTATGCCAAGAGGTACGGGGAACTGGCGCAGCTCTCGCCGGAAATGTCGCAGCGTGTCCTGACCACCGGAAGGCTCTTTCCGGGAAACAGCCCTTTGCCGGCGGCCTGAGAGGGCTGTTTCCCGGAAAGAGCCCTCTCGGTGCTGCTGGGCGAGGGCAGGTTTGGTTGTGCACCGCGGAGGGCGAGGCTGCGGGAGCGACGGTCCGGAGCGCGGCGGACATCGCGGCAGCCCAGGTCTATCCCTTGGAACAGATCATCTAGCCCGCCGGTGGTCAGCCGTGGACGCGGGATGAGTTGACCGGCACGCGCTGGGCGGCGACCTGCGGTGCGTCGGTGCCCTCCGCCGGCTCCGGGGTCATGCCGAGCACGCCCATCGCGACATCGAGGAGCGTCTGCCGGAGCACGACCGGCGACACCTCGGCGATCGTCACGACCGACGACACCGCGCCGCCCAGCACCTCGGACGCGGCGACCGCCTTGATCCGGTCGACCTCGGTCGGATGCGGGCCGGCCAGCCACGCGTGCAGCCGCGTGCCCACGTGGATCATCTCCTGCAGGATGGGCTTGACCGAGGTGAGCGCCGGAGTGTCGCGCATGACGATCGCGCACGCGTCGCGGTGGCGGATCATCGTGTCGAGGATGCGGCCGAGCCGCACGCGCACGGTCGACGGGCTGTAGGCATCCTGCTCCGCCGCCTCCACCTCGCGCCGCCACTCCTCCACCAGCGGCTCGATCAGGGCCAGCAGCAGCGCCTGCTTCGACGGGTAGTGGTAGTAGAGCGAGGCCTTGGTCATGCCGACCCGGTCGGCGATCTCACGCAGGCTGGTCTGCTCGTAACCCTGCGCGGTGAACAGCTCCATCGCCACGGCACGAATCCGGGCCTTGGTGTCATCAGCGACCACGGTCGTGCACCTCCTCAGCGCGATGATCGTACCCAGCGACAGGCGCGTAACGCACTCTCAGCACCCTCTCAGCGCGCCTCCCGCACCATCATCGAGCGAGCTTGGTCATAAGCCTGAAAAGCCCTTGCCCTACGCTCAGATTCTATCTACCGTGCGGCAGGTAGACATCTACTTGCCGGACGGTAAGGACCGAACTGCCGACTGAGGGGGAGTCATGTTCGAAAGGTTGGGGCGCTTCGTCGTCCACAACCCGTGGAAGGTCATCCTGGGATGGATCGTCGCGGCGGCGGCCATCGTGGTCTTCGCGCCGACGCTGTCCGACGTGACCACTGGCGATCAGGCAAACTTCCTGCCCAACAGCTACGAGTCGGTCAAGGCTCAGGAGCTGGCGGAGGAGCGGTTCGCCCAGTCCAACGACTCCACCGCCACGGTGGTCGTACGCCGCACCGACGGTCAGCCGCTCTCCGATGCCGACCAGGCGAAGGTCGGCGAGCTGGCCCAGGCGGTGCAGTCGGCCGGCTTCGAGAAGGTCACCGGCGTGGCGACCGGCCCCCAGGCGCTCTCCCCCAACAAGCAGGTCCAGCTGATCAGCATCGGCCTCCAGGGGATGGCCGACGACCAGAAGGTCCTCGACTCGGTGCAGCACATCCGCGACACGGTCAAGCCCATGGTGGCCGGCGGCCCGCTCGCGCTCGCGGTGACCGGTGACGTCGCGATGCAGCTCGACAACCAGGACGCCTTCGAAAACGCGCTCACCATCGTCAGCGTCGCCACGGTGCTGCTGATCATCGTGTTGCTGCTGGTGATCTACCGCAGCCCGATCGCCGCGCTCCTCCCAATCGTCACGGTCAGCATCGTGAGCGCCATCTCCCCCGGCCTGATCGCGCTCGTCGCCAAGGCCACCGACCTCCAGGTCGACCAGTCACTCCAGATCATCCTGACGATCGTGCTCTTCGGCGTCGGCACGGACTACATCCTCTTCCTGCTCTTCCGCTACCGCGAGCGGCTGCGCGCCGGCGACGACCGCAAGGAGGCGCTGGTCAAGGCCGTGGCCCGGGTCGGCGAGGTGATCGCCTCGGCGGCCGCGGCGATCATCATCGCGTTCATGGCGCTGCTGCTGGCCGTCTTCGGCGCGTTCACCAGCCTCGGGCCCGGCCTCTCGATCGCCGTCGCGGTGATGGCGGTGGCGGCCGTGACGCTCGTACCCGCGGTGGTGTCGCTCATCGGACCCGTCGTCTTCTGGCCCTCCAAGTCGTGGCAGCGCACGCCGAAGGGCGCCATGTTCCAGCGGGCCGGCCAGTTCGTCGGCCGCCGCCCGGCGGTCGTGGCGGCCGCCTCCGGCCTCCTCATGGTCGGCCTGGCGCTCGGCTCGCTCGGCATGGCCACCGACTACGACCAGACCGCCCAGCTGCCCGACGACACCGAGTCGTCGCAGGGCTTCCGCGACCTCCAGGCGGGCTTCCCGGCCGGCGCGCTCAACCCCACCACCGTGTACGTGCGCGCCGACAACGGCCAGGCACTCGACCCGGCGGCGCTGGAGCAGTACGCCAACCGGCTCAAGGAGGTGCCCGGCGTCGGCGGCATCATGCCCGCTCCGGGCGGCGCCCAGGCCGCGGTGTCCCAGGACGGGTCGGCGGCGCAGATCAACCTGTTGCTCGCCGAGAGCCCGTACTCCAACGAGGCGCTCGACCTCGCCGGCGGTGAGCTGCGCGAGGTGGCACACGCCGAGACCCCGTCCGGCACCACCGCGTTGGTCGGTGGCGCGAGTTCGATCTTCGCGGACATCCGCGACGCCAACGACCGCGACCTGCGGGTCATCTTCCCGGTGGCGGGCCTGCTCATCGCGATCATCCTGGCCCTCCTGCTACGGGCTGTCGTCGCGCCGATCTACCTGATGATCGCCGTGGTGCTCGGCTTCTTCAGTACGCTCGGCGCGACGGTGCTGGTCTTCCAGGGCATCGGCGACCGGCCCGGCCTGTCGTTCATGCTCCCCACGATCCTGTACCTCTTCGTGGTGGCGATCGGCACCGACTACAACATCCTCATGATCGCCCGACTGCGTGAAGAGGCCCGCCTCGGCAACGACCCGCGCAAGGCGGCCGACCTGGCCGTCGAGCACGGCGGCCCGTCGGTGGGCGCCGCGGGTCTCATCCTGGCGGGCACGTTCGCGTCGATGTTGCTGGCCGGCATCGCGTTCCTGAGCGAGATGGGCTTCGCGGTCTCGATCGGCATCGCGATCTCCGCGTTCGTCATGTCGATGTTCCTGGTGCCGAGCGTGACCGCGCTGCTGGGCCACGCCGCCTGGTGGCCCGGGCACGGCGACGCGCCGGGCGGCGGCAAGCGCAAGGAGGCGGAACGCGAGCCGGTCGCGGCCGCGACCCACTAGCTGTTCCTCCTTCCCAATGAGGTGCGGGCTCCCCGACGGCGGGTCGGGGAGCCCGCACCGCTTTCCGGCGCCGTCCGGCGGCCCGACTCACGGCGGCTCGGGCCAACCGAAAGGCGGTTTGACGAGGACATTCACAGGGATCAGAATGAGCGGCGGAGCCAGGGCAACGGTCATTCCTTGACGCTGCACATCCTTTGATCGGAGAAACCTGGCATGTCCCGCAGAGCGCTCGCGAGCGCCCTTGCCGTCGCCACCACCGCCGCCGCCGGCTTTCTGGTCGCCATCGCCATGGCGCCGGCCGCGCTGGCGGCGGGCACCGGCACCGGATACCTGCGCACCAGCGGCAACAAGATCGTCGACAGCACCGGCGCGACGGTACGGCTGACCGGCATCAACTGGTTCGGCATGGAGACCGACAACAAGACGTTCCACGGCCTGTGGTCCAACAACCCCTGGCGCAACCAGATCGACAAAATGGCCAGCCTGGGCTACAACACGCTGCGCATCCCGTACTCGAACGACGCCCTCAAGCCCGGCGCGGTCGCGACCGGCATCAACGACTTCGTCAACCCCGACCTGGCCGGCAACACGCCGCTACAGATCCTCGACAAGGTCATCGCGTACGCCGGCGGCAAGGGCATGCGGGTCATCCTCGACCGGCACCGTCCGACGTCGGCGGGGCAGTCGGCGCTCTGGTACACGCCGACCGTCTCCGAGGCGACCTGGATCAACGACTGGCGGACGCTGGCCCAGCGGTACGCGGGCAACACCACCGTCATCGGCGCCGACCTGCACAACGAGCCGCACGCCGAGGGCACCAACCCCAACGCCACCGGCGCCTGCTGGGGCTGCGGCGTGGAGAGCCGGGACTGGCGGCTGGCGGCCGAGCGCGCCGGCAACGCCATCCTGAGCGTGCAGCCCAACTGGCTCATCTTCGTCGAGGGCGTGAGCTGCCCCAGCGGTGGCCTCTCCAACGTGTGGGACGGCGACCCCAGCAACGACGAGAGCTGCGGCTGGTGGGGCGGCAACCTCTCCAAGGCGGGCGAGTTCCCGGTCCGCCTCAATGTCGCCAACCGGCTGGTCTACTCGCCGCACGAGTACGCCATCTCGGTGTTCCACCAGGACTGGTTCGACGAGCCCGACTACCCGGCCAACCTGCCGGCGATCTGGGACGGCTTCTGGGGCTACCTCTACAAGCAGAACATCGCCCCGATCATGATGGGCGAGTTCGGCAGCACGCTCGCCAATCCGAAGGACAAGATCTGGCTCCAGGAGCTGATGCGGTACACCGGGACCGGCGTCAACGGGATGTCGTTCACGTACTGGTCGTGGAACCCCAACTCCGGTGACACCGGCGGCATCGCGCTCGACGACTGGACCAACATCAACACGGAGAAGCAGGCGATCCTCCAGCCGTACCTGATCGCGCCGGTGGGCGGCGGGTCGACCAGCGGCCCGCCCACGAGCAACCCGCCGACCAGCGGCCCGCCGACCAGCAACCCGCCCACGAGCGGGCCGCCCACGAGCAACCCGCCCACCACCGGGCCGCCGCCCACGACCAACGGGCCGCTCGGCTGCCAGGTCACGTACCAGCAGACGAACGCCTGGCCGGGCGGCTTCCAGGGCAGTGTGACCGTACGCAACATGACGGGCGGCACGGTCAGCCCGTGGAGCGTCGTCTGGACCTGGCCGGCCGGCGTGACGCTCGGCAGCGGCTGGAACGCCACCGTCACGCAGAGCGGCACGACCGTGACCGCGGCGGCGCCGGGCTGGAGCCCGTCGCTGCCGGCCGGCGGCTCGGTGACGATCGGTTTCACAGCCAACGGCACGGCCACCCCGCCGGCGAGCGTCCGCCTCAACGGCAGCGCCTGCACCGCGACGGCCTGACGCGTTTCCGGGTCCGTCCGAGCCACGGGCGGACCCGGACCCCGGCCGGTGCGGCGTCCGTCCACAGTGCCTTTCAAGAATCCTGAGGGCCTTTACACCACTCGGTATAGCGTTGCTTCGATCACCTGCGCTGTAGGGCAACGTGCTTGTTGGCCATTGTGGACAGTCATGTCGACAGACGTAGAAAACTCGTGACTGACCTGTCGATCAGTCTGGCCAGCGGCCTGATCGTCACCGGCGCACTGAAGCTCTACGGCGCGCTCACCCCGGCGATCGTCCACCCGGCGTCACTCTGGGTCGCCGGCCTCACCGTGGCGGGCGTTGGCGTGCCGATCTCGATCGGCCGCTTCCGGCGCCGGCCGAAACGAGTGTTCATCCTGGTTTCCGCCTTTGTCCAGAAGCACTGGGTAAACAAGCTCCTGCGCCACAGCCTCGACCGCCGCGCCTCGATCGAACCTATTCCGGTACCGCGTGTCAGCCGGGCTTGACCTGGGCAAGCTGAACGAGGAGATGGACCACGCCGTAGGCCTCGGCGACGTCACGGCCGGTGAAGGTGACGGTCCGTGCGCCGGCGGCGCGCTCGACTCCGGGGATGAGGGTGGCGGTGTCGACCGTGGCGGGGCTGTACAGGTCGACCTCCAGCGACACCGCACGGCCAACCGGGAGTGGCGCCACCTCCGCGCGTCTCGCGATCGCGGCGGCTGCCCCCTGCCGGAGGCGTTCCCGGGCGACCACCGGGTGCAGCGTCTCGGCGGCGGCCTGGCCGAGCGCCCGTTTGACGGCGACCGTCGACGTGGTGGGTACCAGGTCCAGCAGCTCGGCGCAGGCGACGTCGTCGCCGCTCAGGAACACGACCGGAGCGCCGTGGTGGCCGGCCAGCGCGGCGTTGAGACCGATCTCGCCGACTTCCCGGCCGTTGAGCCGCACGCCCAGCACCGCGTCGCTCATCGTGTGGGCGAGTACGGCGGGACCGGCGCCCGCCCGGGCGTGATAGCCGACGAAGAGCACGGCGTCCACGTCGCCGTCGAGGCCGCCCAGCATGCCCAGCGGTCGGGGCTTGCCGCGGATCAGCCGTACGCGCCGGTCGAGCTCCTCGGGCAGGAGGTTCCTGAAGGGACCGTGGGCGTCCGCCACGAGCACGTCCGCGGACGGCTCGGCATCCAGCACTCCGGCGATGACGGCATTGACCTCGGCCGTCATGAGCGCGCGGCCGCGCTCGTAGTCGTACCTGTCGGGGTTCGTCTCCGTCGGATGGACGACACCCGAGATGCCTTCCATATCGACAGATACCAGGACCTTTGGCATTCCCACTCTAGTACTCCAGCCGGCGATTGTGATCAGGGCTCAATGAGGGCTTGTCTGGCGTAGTGGCTGTTCATGGTTCGTGATTGGTGACGGCGTCGACGCAGCCTCACCTTCCGCGGCTGGGACGACGACGCGATCAACGTGCAGGAGTCGGCCACCAACATCTGGATCGACCACAACAGCTTCACCGATGGGTACGACGGCGCGGTCGACGTCAAGCGCGGCTCCGACTTCGTCACCGTCTCGTGGAACCGCGTCTTCGGCCACGACAAGTCGATGCTGCTCGGTCACAGTGACGACAACGCCAGCCAGGACCGCGGTCACCTGCGCGTGACGTACCACCACAACTGGTTCGACGGCTCCAACCAGCGCCACCCGCGTGTGCGCTTCGGCAACCCGGTGCACGTGTACAACAACCTCTACAGCAACGTCGGCGGCTACGGCGTGGCATCGACCGAGGGCGCGGGCGTGCTGGTCGAGGGGAACTACTTCGAGAACACCGACGACCCATACCACCTGGGCGAGGGCGAGGGCGACTCCGGCCCCGGCACGCTCGTGGCCCGCAACAACTGCTTCGTCAATTCGGGCAGCGGGCAGGCCGGCGGCAGCGTGGCCAGCATCCCGTACTCGTACCAGCTCGACAGCGCGTGCAACGTGAAGTCCATTGTCACCGGCGGTGCCGGTGCCGGCCGGATCAACGTCTAACTAGGACGGACGGCGGGCATCCCGAGCAGCACGCCTGGCGTGCGAGGTGCCCGCCCCTTCTCCCACGCGTCACCGGCCCGCGTGCGCCGGTGGTGCAGCGGAGCGCCGTCGGCGTTGAGGTGGTGGGGCGCCGCGTACGTCACGACGGTGTGCACGATGTCGCCGGGGCGGATCTGGTCGCGCACCTCGTCTGCGGCGGTGTGCTGGCCGTCGGCTGCGGCCGGCGCCGTCGCGAAGTGGACCAGCCGGCCGTCGCGGGCCCGCCCGGAGAGGCGGCCGGTGCGCTCGTCCTTGCGCCCCTCGCCCACCGCCACGAGCACCTCGACCGTCTCACCGACGAGCGCCTTGTTTTCCGCCCAGGTGACCTCTTCGACCACGGCCATCAGCCGGTTGTACCGCTCCTGCACCACCTGCTTCGGAAGCTGGTCGGGCATGGTCGCGGCGGGCGTGCCGGGACGCTTGGAGTACTGGAACGTGAAGGCGCCGGCGAAGCGGGCGGCGCGCACCACCTCGAGCGTCCGCTCGAAGTCTTCCTCGGTCTCGCCGGGAAAGCCCACGATGATGTCGGTGGTGATCGCCGCGTCGGGCATGGCGGCGCGGACCTTCTCGATGATGCCGAGGTACTTCTCCGCCCGGTAGGACCGGCGCATCGCCTTGAGCACCGCGTCGGAGCCGGACTGGAGCGGCATGTGCAGCTGGTGGCAGACGTTGGGCGTCTCGGCCATCGCCGCGATCACGTCGTCGGTGAAGTCTTTGGGGTGCGGGCTGGTGAAGCGGACCCGCTCCAGCCCTTCGATCCCGCCGGTGGCGCGCAGCAGCTTGCCGAAGGCGAGCCGGTCGCCGAACTCCACACCGTACGAGTTGACATTTTGCCCGAGGAGGGTCACCTCCAGCACGCCCTCGGCGACCAGCGCCTCCACCTCGGCGAGGATCTCGCCGGGCCGGCGGTCCTTCTCCTTGCCGCGCAGCGAGGGCACGATGCAGAAGGTGCAGGTGTTGTTGCAGCCGACCGAGATCGAGACCCATCCCGCGTACGTCGACTCGCGGCGGGTCGGCAGCGTGGAGGGGAAGACCTCCAGCGACTCGAGGATCTCCACCTCGGCGGCGGCGTTGTGGCGGGCGCGCTCCAGCAGTACTGGCAGCGAGCCGATGTTGTGCGTGCCGAAGACGACGTCGACCCACGGCGCCCGGCTCACGATCTCGCCGCGGTCCTTCTGCGCCAGGCAGCCGCCGACCGCGATCTGCATGCCGGGGTGCTTGTCCTTGACCGGGCGCAGGTGGCCGAGGTTGCCGTAGAGCCGGTTGTCGGCGTTTTCCCGCACGGCGCAGGTGTTGAAGACCACCACGTCCGGCTCGTCCGACTCGGCGGCACGCACATAGCCGGCCTGCTCCATGAGGCCGGAGATGCGCTCGGAGTCGTGGACGTTCATCTGGCAGCCATATGTGACCACCTTGTAACTCTTCGCATCCACCGGAGGAACCCTTTCCACGGCCACCAGGTTAGACCTCGCCCCATGGCGCGCACGACGAGCGGTGGGAGTGCTTGTTTAACATTGCAGACGGCTCAGCGACTGCACTCGCTCATCGACAGCCTGATTGTCGATAACTGACGAACCACTCACTTTCCTTCCGCCCCAGGAGCCGCTATGACTTTGACTGGAGCCGGATCGCATGTTCTGGCGCTAGAGTGGAGCCATGCCGAACATCCAGGTCAAGGACGTTCCAGAGGACGTACACCGGATCCTGCGGAGTCGAGCAGCGGCGGCCGGGCAGTCACTACAGGAATATCTGCTGGCACGCCTCACCCGGGAGGCCCGACGGCCGACGCTGGAGGAGGTCATCCAGCGGATGGGCCAGCGATCCGGCGGGCGCCTGACCCCTCATCAAGCAGCAGCGCTGCTCCGGGAGGACCGCGAACGTTGATCGTCCCCGACGCGTCGGTTCTTGTGGTCGCCTTGGTTGACGACGGCGATGCTGGACAAGCCATCCGCGAGAGGCTACTGGGGGCCGAATTGGCGGCGCCCGAACTGGTCGATCTCGAGGTCCTCTCAGTCCTTCGCAAGCTGGTGCGATCGACACACCTCAGCGCCGAACGCGCCGCACTGGCCATCGTCGATCTCACGGATCTACCCATTGAGCGCATGCCGCATATGGGCTTGGTCCGACGGATTTGGCAGCTAGCAGACAACGTCACGCCATACGACGCGTCCTACGTCGCACTCGCCGAACTACTGTCGGCGACCTTGCTGACGAGCGATGCCAGACTGGCCCATGCGCCGGGCCCACGGTGTCGCATCGAAGTCATCAAATAGGAGGAACTTATGTGCCGGAGCATCGTGACTCTGCGGGAGCCGTTCGTCGAGGAGGTCACCGAGGCTGACATCCAGGCGGCCGCACTCCAGTACGTCCGCAAGATCTCCGGTTTCCGTACCCCCGCCGCCCACAACGCGGATGCCTTCGACGCCGCGGTGGCCGCGGTGGCCGACGCCACGCGGACGCTGCTCGAAGAGCTTGTGGTCCGCCCCAGCCCTAACGCGGACACGCCCGAGGTGCGGCGGGAGAAGGCCCGCCAGGCGCGGATCGCCTCCGGGCGGCGCTGAGCCTCAGGCCAACGCCAGGTCGGGCACGGCCACGATCAGGTCGGGCTCCCACCGCGACTGGCGGCACTCCTCCGACTCGCGGCAGCGCTGCGTGGCGATGGTGCACGGGCGGGCGTTGGAGTGCGCCGCGCCGTCCTCGGTGTCGGCGACGTCCACGTGCGCGGGGCGGAGCGTACCGTCCGGCGCCGCGAGCAGGTGGCGCTCGGGGTTGAGCGTGTCGTCGGCGACCAGGCAGCGGTGGCCGAGGCGGCGGGCGACCGCGGCCACCACCGCCATCTCGGCCACGCCCGCCGGCGGGCCGTAGCACTCCACGATCGTCGGAAAGTCGCCCGAGGTGTGCCAGACGTCGCAGATGACCGCGTCCGCCGGCAGTCGGGCGGGGTCGGCGGCGCCCAGCGGCACGACCGGGCGGGCGAGCACCACTTCGAGGGTGGCGCACAACCGGGCCGGTGCGACGCGGGCGTCCACCGACCAGGACCAGATGGCGGCGGTGGTCTTCATAAGACGATGGTCGCTGCCCAACACGGAACGCGTGGCCGGTGTTATTTCTCCGTGACCAACTATGTGGCGTTCCCGCACTCCAGCACGCATAAAGTTGCCGGAGCCGAGCAGTTCGGCACACCGAGAGTAGTCAAGACGTTACAGGGCGGTGACGACAGTGGCGGCGAGCAAACCGCTCATCGTGCTCGAATCGGTCAACAAGTGGTTCGGCCCGTTGCACGTGCTCCAAGATGTCAACCTCTCGGTCGACCGTGGCGAGGTCGTGGTGGTCATCGGGCCCTCCGGCTCGGGCAAGTCCACCCTCTGCCGCGCGATCAACCGGCTGGAGCCGATCAACTCCGGCAGCATCACGTTCGACGGCCAGCCACTTCCCGCGGAGGGCCGCGCCCTGGCGCGGCTGCGCAGCGAGGTCGGCATGGTGTTCCAGTCGTTCAACCTCTTCGCGCACAAGACCATCCTGGAAAACGTGACCCTGGGCCCGGTCAAGGTGCGCAAGGAGAAGCCAGCCGCGGTCCGCGAGCGCGCCATGTCGCTCCTCGAGCGCGTGGGCATCGCGAGCCAGGCGGCGAAATACCCGGCCCAGTTGTCCGGTGGGCAGCAGCAGCGGGCGGCCATCGCCCGGGCCCTGGCGATGCAGCCGAAGGCGATGCTGTTCGACGAGCCGACCAGCGCGCTCGACCCCGAGATGGTCGGCGAGGTGCTCGACGTGATGACGTCACTGGCCCGGGAGGGCATGACCATGGTGGTCGTGACGCACGAGATGGGGTTCGCGCGACACGCCGCCAACCGGGTGGTCTTCATGGCCGACGGCCAGTTGGTCGAGCAGGCACCGCCCGACGAGTTCTTCGGCAGTCCGAAGAGTGACCGGGCCAAAGACTTCCTGTCGAAGATCCTGACGCATTAAGCGTCCATTGTGGAGCACACCGCCGGGATTCGGGGGCTCCGTCGAAAGAGGAGGGGTTTACAGATGCGTATGACACGCATGACAGCGATCGCCGCGGCGGCGGTCCTGACTTTGGGCGTCGCGGCCTGCGGAGGCGAAGACGGCGAAGACACCGGTTCCACGGGCAGCGGGAGCAAGACCTTCGAGGCCGGCACCACCATGGAGCGGCTCAACAAGGCACAGAAGATCATCGTCGGCACCAAGTTCGACCAGCCCGGCTTCGGCCTGAAGGGCCTCGACGGCAAGCCCGCCGGCTTCGACGTCGAGATCGGCAAGATCATCGCCGAGGAGCTCGGCATTCCCGAGGACAAGATCGAGTACATCGAGACGCCCTCCGCGACGCGCGAGGAGAAGATCGAGAAGGGCGAGGCGGACATCGTCGTCGCCACGTACACGATCAACGACAAGCGCAAGGAGCGGATCGACTTCGCCGGCCCGTACTACGTCGCCGGGCAGAACATCCTGGTGAAGACCGAGGACAACTCGATCACCGGCCCCGACTCGTTCAAGGCCGGCGACAAGAAGGTCTGCTCGGTGCAGGGCTCCACGCCGGCGGCCGAGATCGAGAAGCACCTGGCCAACAAGGCCGAGCAGCTCGTGGTCTTCGACGTGTACACGAAGTGCATCGACGCCCTGAACACCGGCCAGGTCCAGGCGGTCACCACCGACAACGTCATCCTGCTCGGCTTCATCGCCCGTAACGAGGGCAAGTTCAAGCTCGTCGGCGAAAACTTCACCGAGGAGCCGTACGGCATCGGCCTGAAGAAGGGCGACACCGCCTTCCGCACCTTCATCAACGACACCCTCGAGAAGGCGTACAGCGACGGGCGCTACGAGGCGGCGTGGAAGGAAACGGCGGGCAAGTTCGACGAGAACGTGCCCACCGGGCCGGCCGTCAACCGGTACTAAACGACAGAGAGCTGGAAGGTGAGCGGTAGGAGGTTTCCGTGAGTGTTCTGGTCGATCACATCGACGTCTTCGCTGGCGGTCTTTGGCTCACCTTCCAGCTCTGTCTCCTCTCCGCGATCGGTGCCCTGATCCTGGGCACCATCGCCGCGGTCATGCGGATCTCGCCCGTACCGCCGCTGCGCTGGGTCGGCACGGCCTACGTGACCGTGTTCCGCAACTGCCCGCTGACGATCGTGTTCTTCTTCGCGGCGTTCGGGCTCCCCGCACTCGGCTCCAACGCCGACTTCCTCCGGATCCCCGGGCTGACGACGCTCTTCTCCCGGCTCGGGGTCGACATCCCCTACTTCCGGTTCGCCATCGTCGCGCTGAGTGTCTACACCGGAGCGTTCGTCTGCGAGGCGATCCGCAGCGGCATCAACGCCGTACCTGCGGGCCAGGCCGAGGCGGCCCGGGCGATCGGGCTCACGTTCACGCAAAACCTGCGCTACGTCGTGCTCCCGCAAGCCCGGAAGGCGGCCATCGTGCCGCTCGGCAGCGTGATCATCGCCATGATCAAAAACTCCGCGCTCGCCGGCTTCTTCGGCCTCGTCGGTGAACTCTCCAACTCCGGGGTCAACCTCACCAGCGCACTGGGCGAGCCGATCATCCCGGTCTTCATCGGTGTCTCGATCGGGTTCCTCATCATGACCGTGCCCCTCGGGCTCCTCCTCGACCGCGCCGAGCGTCGCCGGGCGGTGGCCCGGTGAGCGAGCGAGTTGGCGCGGCGTCTGGACCGAGCGGCACCGCCGACACGGTCGGGACCAGCGGCGCCGCCACAGCCGAGGTTTCGGCGACGGCAGGGAAGACGTCGCCTTCAGCGCCGCACGAGCGAGCGAGCCAGGAGACACAGTGAAGGACCAGCAGACCGTCCTCTACGACGCGCCCGGCCCCCGGGCCCGCCGCTTCACGCTCATCTTCAGCGTGGTCGCCGTGATCGCCCTGGTAGCGGGCGCCTACTACCTCGTCTACCGGCCGCTCGACGAGCAGGGCCAGTTCTCGATGGAGCTGTGGGGCCCGCTGATCGACCCGAACAACGAGGTCTTCTCCCAGGTGTGGGCCCGGCTGCGCGAAGGCTTCGTCGCCACGTTCACCGCCGCCGCCCTGGCGATCCTCTCCTCGCTCGTCTTCGGCGTCCTGCTCGCCGTGCTCCGCATCCAGCTCAAGGCGCTGGGCCAGCGCAAGTTCACCGGCCTGGCCGCCCCCGCCGCGTACGCCCTCCGCGGGCTGAGCTGGATCCTCAACCTCGTGTCCCGCTTCTTCGTGGAGATCTTCCGCGGGCTGCCGGTCGTCATCACGATCTTCTTCGTGGCGAGCGCGCTCCCCGAACTCGGCGTCGACCTCGGTGACATCCTCTGGTACCTGGTCATCGGCCTGACCCTCTACAACATGGTGGTCATCGGCGAGATCCTCCGCTCTGGCATGGAGGGCCTGCCCGGCGGCCAGCGCGAGGCGGCCGAGGCGATGGGGCTCAGCTCGTTTCAGACCACGCGGATGATCCTGCTGCCGCAGGCGTTCCGCATCATGCTGCCGGCGCTGATCAGCCAGCTCGTCGTCGTGCTCAAGGACACCTCGCTCGGCTTCATCATCAGCTACGAAGAGGTGCTGCGGGTCAGCGGCCAGATCATCCAGGCCCTCCCGCAGCCCAACCCGATCCAGATCTACTTCGTCGTCGGCGCCATCTACATCCTGGTCAACTACGCGCTCTCCAAGCTCGCCGAGTACGTGCAGCGCCGCCTCGCCCGCGGCCGCAAGACCGCCGCTCTCCCGGCCGAACAGCCACCGGCCGCGCTGGCCGCCGAGATCGAGCCGACCGTCAAGGCCTGACTGTCAACGCCTGACCGGCACCAGCCCGGAACGGCCCGCCAAGGCCCGGCGGTCCCGTACACACCGCCCCGACCGCAAGCCGGCGACGTGCCGCCCAGCCGCGCGCCATCCCGGCCGGCAGGCGAGGCGGTCACACCAGCGGCGCCGGCCGGGCCAGCGAGGCCGTGGCGCCGGCGGGGAACACACCTCGACTTCTGGAGCGACCCGGGCGCGAGACGGCGCCCCCTGGAACGGACCGCGACCACGACGGCCCCGGCGAGGTCGTGTGGACGCGGAGGGCGAGGCTGCGGGAGCAGCGGCCCGGACCACGACGCACATCGCGGTAGCCCAAATCTGTTGCCCATCCCGCGCGGGACGCCGCACCCCGCGGGGCGACGCTCAGCGGGCGATCTCGGTGACCCTGGACTCGCGCACCACCGTGACCCGGATCTGGCCGGGGTAGGTGAGCTCCTCCTCGATCTGCTTCGCCACGTCGCGGGCGAGCACCGCCGCGCCGATGTCGTCGACGTCGTCGGGCTTGACCATGACCCGGATCTCGCGGCCGGCCTGCATGGCGAAGACCTTCTCCACGCCGGTCTTGCCGGCGGCGATCTCCTCGATCCGCTCCAGCCGCTTGACGTACGCCTCCAGGCTCTCCCGCCGTGCGCCGGGGCGCCCGCCCGAGCAGGCGTCCGAAGCCTGCGTGAGAACCGCTTCGATGGTCTGCGGCGGCACCTCGTTGTGGTGCGCCTCGATCGCGTGGACCACCTCTTCCGGCTCGCCGAACTTGCGGGCCAGGTCGGCGCCGATCAGCGCGTGGCTCCCCTCCACCTCGTGGGTGAGCGCCTTGCCGATGTCGTGCAGGAATGCGCACCGCTTGATCATCTGGGCGTCCAGCCGCAGCTCGGAGGCCATGATGCCGGCGATGTGCGCGGTCTCGACGAGGTGCTTGAGCACGTTCTGCCCGTACGACGTGCGGTAGCGCAACCGCCCCAGCAACGTCATCAGCTCGGGGTGCAGGTCGGTGATGCCCACCTCGACGAGCGCGTCCTCCGCGGCCCGCTCGCACAGCCGCTCGACCTCGTGCTTGGCGGTCTCGAAGACCTCCTCGATGCGGTGCGGATGGATCCGCCCGTCGAGCACCAGCTTCTCCAGCGTGAGGCGGCCGATCTCGCGGCGCACCGGGTCGAAGCAGGAGAGGAGTACGGCCTCGGGCGTGTCGTCGATGATGAGGTTGACGCCGGTGACCGACTCGAAGGCGCGGATGTTGCGCCCCTCGCGGCCGATGATGCGCCCCTTCATCTCGTCACCGGGGAGGTGGAGCACGCTGACCACGCTCTCCGCGGTCTGTTCGCTCGCCACGCGCTGGATCGCGTCGACCACGATGTGGCGGGCGCGCTGCTCCGCGGTGTTGCGGGCGTCGTTTTCGATGTCGCGCACGAGCAGCGCCGCCTCGCGCTTCGCCTGGCCCTCGATCGCCTCGACCAGCTCCGACTTGGCCACCTCGGCGGTCAGCCCGGCCACCCGCTCCAGCTCGCGCCGCCGCAGCTCCTCCGCCTCGACCAGCGTCGACTCGCGCTCCGCCAGCGCCGACTCCCGCTCGGCCAGCTCCGCCTCGGCCGCCGCGATCCGCCGGTCGCGCTCGGTCAGCCGCTCGACCTCCTCGGTGTGCAGCCGCTCCCGCTCGTCGATCCGCGCGGTGCGCCGCTCCAGCTCCGCGGCCTGCTCCTTGACGGCCGCGGAAAGCATCGAGATCTCGCGTTCACCACTGCGCCGCGCCGCCGCGCGCGCCTGCTCCGCGTCGGTCTCGGCCTGCCGGTGTGCCCGTTCCAGGATCGTGTCGGCCTCGGCGCGGGCCGCGTCGAGCACACGGCGCGCCTCCGCACGCGCCGCACGGGCCTCGGCCTTCGCCTCGGCGGCATCGGTGCGGGCCGCGGTCGCGGTCGTCTTGGCCTGCTCCGCGGCGGACGTCGCCTCACCCGCCGCGCTCCGCAATGCGGCCAGCGACTGCTCCTGACGGTCGCGCTCGGCCACGAACGCCGGGTCGTCAGCCCGCTCCGCTGCCGGCTGGGCCGTCGTCAGGCTACGCAGCGCCCGCGCGCCAAGGACAAGAGCAACAAGCACGAGTACGGCCAGCGCCAGCACCGCGATCAGCAGTGCCACGGTCATCCCGCCCATGCCGCCTCCCTCCGCCGCCTCGGGCGCCACGGGGACGGGTTGTGCCCGCCCACTGACGCGCCTTACGGCTGTGTCGCCCGACCGAGGCAGCTGGCCGCGGGTACGACCACCAGCGGCGCCCCCTTGGGCACCGCCACTGGCCTGATATGTCACGCCGTCGCCGACGCGGCCTGGTCGACGACGGATCTAAAGTGATGCCGTACTGTTACGCGATCTATGTTGTGTGATTAGCCTGCGATGGTCGGGCTTCCTCGTCTGTAACGCGAGGCTAGGTCGCGAGTGGCGGTTCGGTCAAGGACCCATGATCCGACCGAACTCGGGACGCAGGGCATCGGAAAGCTCACGCGCAGGTCATGGCGCTACGGGCATTCCGGGACGAGTCACGAACGCCGCACATTTTTCGGCCGACCCCTGGGATCACACGGATGATCTGTGGGTCAGCCCAAAGGTCATCGCGGCTTCCACCAGAGCGCGATTGCCGGTTGCCATCGTGCCATCCGGCATCGTCCGGGTGTCCTCGAGCCCCACACGCGTGTGCAGGCCAAGCCGCAGCGCCTCACCCAGGATCGCCCAAACCGCCGGCCCCTCCGCGTGCAGGAGGACGGGTACGCCCGCCCTCACCGCCGCCAGCATCGCGTGCGCGTTGCCGAGGGCCCGCTCCTCCTCGGGCTCCATGCACTCCAGCAGCACGCGTATGCAGGGGACGCGCCACTCCTGGTAGGCCGCCACCGCCGGCGGCGTCCACAGCCCCGCCTCGACGCCGATACCGCGCGCGTGCAGGGCGGCCGCGACCCGCTCGGCGCCCTCCTCGTGCGCGTTGACCGAGGCGAAGTCGGGCAGCACGCCCCACGACTCGATCGCGGCGATCCGCTCATCCGGATCGGGTGCGATCCAGGCGCCGGTGCTCACCCCGACGGGCAGCTCCGGGCACGCCCGCCGCAGCGCCGCCACGGTCGCGTCGACGCCGGTCGCTACTCGGTGCGCTCGCCGCCCTCCAGGTCGGCCAGCGCGTCGGCGTCTACCGCGTCGGCGAACTCGGCCGCCTCCTCGCTCTGGGCGGCCATCGCGTCCTTGACCACACGGAAGGCCAGGCCCGCGCCGTAGCCCTTGCGGGCCAGCATGCCCACCAGCCGCCGGAAGACGGCCTCCGGCTCGCCGCGCGCCGTGCGGAGCTTGCGGTCGACCAGGGCGCGCGCGGTGGCCGCCTCGGTGTCGGGGTCGAGGTCGTCGAGGGCGGCGCCGGCCGTCTCCGCGTCGACGCCGCGCTGGCGCAGCTCATTGGCGAGTGCCCGGCGGGCCAGCCCCCGACCCTGGTGGCGGCTGGAGACCCAGGCGCGGGCGAACGCCGCGTCGTCGATGATGCCGACCTCGTCGTAGCGCTCCAGCACCTGCACCGCGACCTCGGGCGAGATGCCGCGGCGGGCCAGCGCCGTGGCGAGCTCGGCCCGGGTGCGCGGGCGGACGGCGAGCTGGTCGAGGCAGATCTCGCGGGCCCGCTCGGCCTCGTCGACCGGGCCCTGTGCCGCCGAGCGACCGCCGCCCCAGCGCGCACGGCCGCGCCCGGCGCCCGGCTCGCCACCGGGCTCGTCACGGCGGCGGCCACGGGCCGCGGAGGGCCAACGCGAGCCGCCGACGGGCCGCCCGTCGGGGCTGCCGGCGACCGACCAGCCCGTCGCGAGCGGCTGGTCAGGGGCGGTCTCCTCCGCGCCGGAGTCGACCGCGCCGGGAGCCGGCACCGCGCCCTCCGGCCACTCGAAGTCGCCCTCGTCGCCACCGCTGAGCGGTGGTGCCGCCCACCGGCCGCGCGACCGCGCCGGGGCGGCACCACCGTCCGATGCAGACTTCGCACGGGGCGGTGCGGCATCCCAACCCCGCCCCGTGCGCGCGCCACGCCGTCGTCCGGCCATGGCGAGCCGGATCAGAAGTCGACCGGGGGCAGCTCGACCCCGCCGGCCTCGTCACTGGCGCCCTGGCCGACACCGAGCTTTTCGAGGATCTTCTTCTCGATCTCGGCGGCCACGTCCGGGTTTTCCTTGAGGAACTCGCGGGCCTTCTCTTTGCCCTGGCCGAGCTGGTCGCCGTCGTACGTGTACCACGCGCCGGACTTGCGGATGATGCTCTGCTCCACGCCGACGTCGATCAGCGAACCCTCGCGGGAGATGCCCTTGCCATACATGATGTCGAACTCGGCCTGCTTGAACGGCGCGGCCACCTTGTTCTTCACGACCTTGACGCGGGTGCGGTTACCCACCACGTCGGTGCCGTCCTTGAGGCTCTCGATGCGCCGCACGTCGAGACGGACCGAGGCGTAGAACTTGAGCGCGCGGCCACCGGTCGTGGTCTCCGGCGAGCCGAACATGACGCCGATCTTCTCGCGGAGCTGGTTGATGAAGATGGCGGTCGTGCCGGAGTTGTTGAGGATACCAGTGATCTTGCGGAGCGCCTGGCTCATGAGGCGGGCCTGGAGACCGACGTGGCTGTCGCCCATCTCGCCCTCGATCTCGGCGCGCGGCACGAGCGCGGCCACCGAGTCGATGACGATGATGTCGAGCGCACCGGAGCGGACCAGCATGTCGGCGATCTCCAGCGCCTGCTCACCCGTGTCGGGCTGGGAGACGAGCAGCTGGTCGGTGTCGACGCCGAGCGCCTTCGCGTACTCCGGGTCGAGCGCGTGCTCCGCGTCGATGAACGCCGCGATGCCGCCGGCCCGCTGGGCGTTGGCCACCGCGTGCAGCGCGACCGTGGTCTTACCGGACGACTCCGGGCCGTAGATCTCGACCACTCGGCCGCGCGGCAGACCGCCCACACCGAGCGCCACGTCGAGGGCGATCGAGCCGGTCGGGATGATCGCGGTCTGGATGACCGGCCGCTCCCCCAGCCGCATCACCGAGCCCTTGCCGAACTGCTTGTCGATCTGCGCTAGAGCGAGGTCGAGCGCCTTTTCCCGGTCAGGTGTTCCTGCCCCCATTGCCGCCACCCCTACATTCGCCGTCTTTGCGGGCGTCTTCGCCGAAGAGCTTCTCGTCACGCGGACACGCTAGGCGCTGGGTCTGACAGAAAACAGCCGACGGGCCGCAGCCTGTGGACAAGCACCCCGCTGTGGACAATAGCCGAACACTTGTACGACGCAAGCGACGACACGCCCGACAAGCAGCAACACGCGAAAAAGGTGACTCAGCGGAGTCGGGCCGGCACTCGATCGGGGTACGCGGCGACCACGGCACGCCACACCACCACCGTCGGGGTCCCCGCGTCCAGCGCCTCCTGGATGGTCCGCCCGTCGAGCTGGGTGAGCACCTGGTCGGAGGCGAGGCTGGCCGCGTACGCCGGGCCGAACGCCTGCTCCAACCGCGCCCAGAAGTCCGTGAGCCGCACCCGTCAAACCCCCAAGAACGAGCCGCGCCAGGGCGTGTCTGGTGGATCTTCGCAGGGCTGCGGCGGGCCCAGACGACGACCGGTGGCACCGGACCGCCGCCTGGACCTCGCCTCGCACCCACAAGACCCACCAGACACGCCCTAGACGCGCAACGAAAACACCACCGGCCGCAACGCTAGCGCGACCAGTGGCACGGTCGCGATGGCGGCCAAGGCGGTCAGCGTGGCGTACCCGCTCAGCTCGACCACAAAACCGCTCAGCGCCCCCGCGGACGCCCCCGCCAAGCCCGTGACCAGGTCGGACAGTCCCTGCGCCGACGGCCGTACCTCGGCCGGCACCGACTCGGACAGCAGCGTCGAGCCGGCCACCATCGTGGCCGACCAGCCGAGCCCGAGCAGCGTGAGCCCCACCGCGAGGCGCGCCGTGTCGTGCCCCGCCGTGCCGGCCACCGCGCAGGCCGCCAGCAGCAGCCCGACCCCGCCGAGGATCACCGGACGCCGCCCCAGCCGGTCGGTGAGCCAGCCGACGACCGGCGACAGCGCGTACATGCCGGCGATGTGCAGGCTCAGCACGATGCCCACCACCCGCAGCACGTCGGCGTCCGAATGCGACTCGCCAAGGCGTACCGGCGTCATGACCATGACCCCCACCATGACGAGGTGGCCGACGGCGACCGCGGCGACGCCCAGCCGGGCCGCCGGTCTTTCCGCGACCGCGCGCAGCGCGGGCCGGAAGCCCTCGCGATGTGGTGCCCGCTCGACCGCCGCGGCGCGCCGCGCGGTGAGGAGCGGGTCGGGCCGCATAAGCAGCAGGAGTACGGACGCCGCGCACCCGAACGCCAGCACACTGAACACGAAGGGGCCGGTCAGCGCGGGTATCCCGGACCAGCGCACCGCGTCGTCGGCGAGCGCGGCGAAGTTGGGCGCGGCCACCGAGCCGATCGTGGTCGCCCACACCACCAGCGACAGGTCGCGCCCGCGGCGGGGCGGCTCGGCGAGGTCGACGGCCGCGTACCGGGCCTGGAGGTTGGCCGCCGACCCGCCGCCGAAGAGCGCCATGCCGACGAAGAGCAGCGGTACGTAGTCGAGCGCCGCGGCCACCACGACGAGCACGCCACCGAGCACGCCCGCGAGGTACGCGGTCGCGAGCCCCCATCGCCGCCCGCGCGCGTTGGTGATGCGGGTGAGTGGCACGACGAGCAGCGCGCCGCCCACCACGCCCGCGCTCGTGGCCAGACCGGCGATGGCGGTGCCGCCGAGCCGCGCGGCCAGCAGCGCGCCGACCGAGAGCCCGATGGCCACGCCCATCCCGCCGATGACCTGCGTGACGAAGAGCAGGCGCAGGGTCCGGCGCTGGATGGCGGGGGCATCGACAAGGCTCGTCACAGCCCCAGGCTACGCCCGATGATCTCCTTCATGATCTCCGTGGTGCCGCCGTAGATCGTCTGCACGCGGCTGTCGAGCCACGCCTTGGCGACCGGGTACTCCAGCATGTAGCCGTAGCCACCGTGCAACTGGACGCACCGGTCGGCGACCCGGTTCTGCAACTCGGTCGTCCACCACTTCGCCTTGGCCGCGTCGACCACCGTGAGCCGCCCGGCGTTGTACTCCCGCACGCAGTGGTCCAGGAACGTCCGCGCGATCGTCACCTCGGTGTCGAGCTCGGCGAGGAGGAAGCGGTTGTGCTGGAACTTCCCGATCGGCCGGCCGAACGCCTCGCGGTCGCGCGCGTACTCCAGCGTGATCGCCAGCAGCCGCTCGCAGGCCGCGACCGCCGCCACCGCGATGCCGAGCCGCTCGCGGGGCAGGTTGCCCATGAGGTGGTAGAAGCCGTGGTTCTCCGTACCGATGAGGTTGTCGGCGGGCACGCGGCACTCGTCGAAGAAGAGCTCGGCCGTGTCGTTGGCCTTCAGGCCCACCTTCTCCAGGCGGCGGCCCCGGGAGAAGCCGGGCGTACCCCGCTCGACCGCGAACAGGCTCACGCCGTGGGCGCCCTCGTCCGGCGCGGTCTTCGCGACCACCACCACGAGGTCGGCCATGTCGCCGTTGGTGATGAAGGTCTTCTGTCCATTGAGGACCCACGAGTCGCCGTCGCGCACCGCCGACGTGCGCACGCCGGCCAGGTCGGAGCCGGCGCCCGGCTCGCTCATCGCGATCGCGGTGACGATGTCGCCGGAGCAGAAGCCGGGCAGCCACCGCTTGCGCTGGTCTTCGGTGGTGAGGTCGGTCAGGTACGGCGCGACGACGTCGTTGTGCAGCGCGAAGCCGAGGCCGGAACAGCCCGACGTCACGATCTCCTCCACCAGCACCGCGTTGAAGCGGAAGTCGCGCTGCCCGCCCCCGCCGTACGCCTCGTCGACGTCCATCCCCAGCAGCCCCGCCGCGCCGGCCTTGCGCCACACCTCGCGGTCGACGGTGCCGGCCTCCTCCCACGCGGCGTGGTGCGGCACCGCCTCGCGCGCCAGAAACTCCCGGCACAGCTCGCGGAACTCCGCGTGCACCGGCTCGTACAGATGCTGGTCCATGGGTCAAGTGTCGCAGCGCGCCGGCGTCCCTGTTGACCTTCAGGTTGGTCGAACCTTCAGGATGGCGACGTGACAGGTCGGGACGATCTCCTGCCGATCGGTACGTTCGCGCAGGTCACCGGGGTGACCGCGAGCGCCCTTCGGTTCTACGACGACTGCGGGCTGGTGCGGCCGGCCGCCGTCGACCCGGCGACGGGCTACCGCTACTACTCGGCCGCGCAGGTGGAGGAGGTGACGCTCATCCGGCAACTGCGCGAGGCGGGCCTGCCGCTGGGCGACGTGCGACGCGTGTTGACCGCCTCGGAGGAGCAGGCCCAGCGGCTGATCGCGGACCACCTGAGGGCGATGGAGCGGGCCGTCGAGGAGGCGCGGGGAAAGGCGTCCGCCGCCATGGCGCTGGTCAGGTCGCGGCTCGGCGCCGCCGTCTCGCTGCCGGGCCAGATGCTGGCCGACGGGATCGGCCAGGTGTCGCCGGCGGCCCGCGCCGGTGGACCGGAGCCCGTCCTCGGCGGCGTGCTGTTCGAGGTCGACGGGCGGGAGCTGCGGCTGGTGGCCACCGACCGGTACCGGCTGGCGGTGCGGTCGATGGCCATCGGCGGTCGCCCCCGCGACCCGGCCACGGCGGTCGTCCCGGCGGACCTGCTGGAGCGGGCGCGCCCATGGATCGGCCGGCAGGAGACGGTGGGCGTCACGGTCACCGGTGCGGGCGTCCGGCTCGCCGGCCCGGCCGGGGAGGAGACGCTGGCCGCCATCGCCGGCGAGTATCCCCGCTATCGGATCGTCCTCGACCAGCTGCCGGAACCTTCGACGCGGGCGGTGATCCCCCGGCGGACCCTGCTGTCGGCCCTCGGCGACGACCCCGAGGCCCGGGTCCACCTGGTGATCGGCGACGGCGTGACGGTGCGGCCGTCCGGCGCGCGCCGGCCCGTCACCATCCCGGCCGAGACGGCGGGCGCGCCGCTCGCGATCAGCTTCCAGCACGCGACGCTGCGCCCTGTGCTGGCGGCCAGCGTCGGCCCGGACGTGATGCTGCAACTCAGCCGCCCCGACCAGCCGGCTGTCGTGCGATCCGCCGACGACGGCGACCTGACCACGCTCGCCATGCCCGTGACCATCGACCCGACTCCAGGGGGAGCAGCATGACCCAGCAGGACACCGACCCCACGATGACCCGGATCCTCGCGGCGGTCCGCCTCGGCCACGAAGGGGAGAAAGCCCGAGCCCGCCAGGAACTCACCGCCGTGTGGGCGGACCTCGGCGTCGACGGCGATCCGCTGCACCGGTGCACGCTCGCCCACTACCTCGCGGACCTCCAGGAATCGACGGAAGAGGAGCTGGCCTGGGACGAGCGCGCCCTGGCCGCCGTGGCCTCGCTCACCGACGAGCGTGCGCGGCGGTACGACGGGTCGCTACAGGTGCGGGCCTTCCTGCCGTCACTGCACCTCAACCTCGCCGATTGCCACCGCCGCCTCGCCGACGAGCGGCAGGCCCGCCAGCACCTCACGACCGCCCGCGAACTCGTCACCGACCTGCCCGACGACGCGTACGGCGACCTCATCCGCCAGGCGATCCGCGACGTCAGCGGGGCACTCGACGCCGGCTCCACCGACCGCCTGGCCTCGCATCCCTGATCAGGCGGTGGTCTCCGGTGCCTCGCGGATCGCCAGGGCGGCCTGGATGAGCGCGGCGTGGGTGAGCGTCTGCGGGTAGTTGCCGAGATGGTCGCGCGTGGCCGGGTCCATCTCCTCCGCGTAGAGGCCGAGCGGGCTGGCGTGCGCGAGCAACGCCTCGAACAGGGCCACCGCCTCGGCGCGCTGACCGGTGGCGGCGAGCGCCTGGACCAGCCAGAACGAGCACGGCAGAAACGCGCCCTCGGTACCGGGCAGGCCGTCGCGGCCCGGCGGATAGCGGTACAGCAAAGGTCCTCCGGCGGACAGCTCGGCGCGCGTGGCCGCGATCGTGCCGCGGACCCGGGGCGAGTCGGGATCGTCGAGGCCGATGACCGGCATGAGCAGCAGCGCCGCATCCAGGTTGGCGGAGCCGTAGCTACGCGTGTAGCTGCCCTTGGCCGGGTCGAAGCCGCGGGCCCGCACCTCGGCCGCGAGCGCGTCCCGCGCGGTCTGCCACCGGCGGCGTTGCGCGGCCGGTACCCGGTGTGTCTCGGCGATGCACAGCGCCCGGTCGAGCGCGAGCCAGCCCATGAGCTTGGAGTGCACGTGGTGGGCCGGATCGCCGCGGATCTCCCAGATCCCGGCGTCGGGCTCGGCCCACCGGCGGGCGACGAGGTCGGTGAAGCCGCGCATCGCCCGCCACGTCTCGCCGTACAGGTGTTGGCCGGCCTGCACGAGTACCCAGGCCGCGTCGACGACCCAGCCGTAGCCGTCGAGCTGGTGCTGGTCGGTCGCGTCGTTGCCGAACCGCACCGGCACGCTGCCGGCGTAGCCGGGCCAGCCGGCCAGTTCGCGTTCGCGCGGTACGTGGCGCCCATCGAGGGTGAGCAACGCCGGCAGGCTGGGGCGCTGGAGGCGGCTGGCGTGCAGCAGCCAGCCGAGGAAGCCGTGGGCCTCCTGGTGCTTGCCGGCGCCGAGGAACGCGGCGATGCCGATGCTGGCGTCGCGGGGCCAGACGTAGCGGTAGTCCCAGTTCCGTACGCCGCCGGGCTCCTCGGGCAGGGAGGTGGTCGGCGCGGCGACCGGGGCGTTCGAGGGTGAGTAGGTCAGCAGCCGCAGCGTGAGCAGGCTGCGCACCACGGCTTCGCGGAAGGGAAGCGAATCGTCGATCTCGGCGCTCCAGGCACGCCAGCGCTCCTCGTCCCCGGTCAGCAGGTCCCAGGCCGCGGCCGGGTCGACGTGGACGAGGGGTTCCCGGTGGGCTACGCCCAGCACGAAGGTGACCGGCTGGCCGGGGGTGACCGTGACCGAGGTGGCTCGCCCCGGCACGACGGCCACCTGCGGGGCGCAGGTGAGGGAGATGGCGAGCGGCCCCCATTCGCACACCAGTCGCGCGCGGCGGCGGATCCGGGGCGGGCGGTGCCCTTCCCCGAAGCGGGGATCGAAGTCGACGGCGGCCTCCACCGGCGCCCCCTCGGCCGACAGGCGCCGCACGAGCAGCGTCGCGGGCAGCAGGCGCCCGGCCACCTCGGCCACCATCGCCTCGGTGAGCGTGAGCCGTCCCTCGCCCACCTGCCAGGTCGTCGCCAAGGTCGCGGTGTGCGGCCGGTAGCCACGTTCGACGACCGGCGCCGGACCGGCCGGACCGAGCCGGAACGTCCCGGCCGCCGGGCCGCCGACCAGCCGACCGAAGACCGGCTTGTCGTCGAAGCGGGGGACGCAGAACCAGTCGATCGCTCCGGTACTCGACACCAGCGCGGCGGTACGGGTATCGCCGAGCAGCCCGTAGTCGCCGATCGGCCGAGCAGGCATCACGGACACCTCCTCAGCGGGCCTGGAGGAGCAGCCCCAGCATGGCTCCGTAGACGAGATGGGCGACGACCGTGACGGCGGGAGTCTGTATGCCGTAGTTGAGGGCGAGCACGCCGGGCGGTTCCAGTACGGCCGTGCTGGCCGGGCCCGCGCGGTGCGACGCCATGCGCGGATGGACGCCCGGGACCAGCGGGATGAGCACCAGCAGCGCGATGGACACGTGAAGGGCGCCCAGCAACATCCCGAACCACCAGCTGGCGAGGTCCAGCAGGGCGAAGGTGGCCGCGTACCCGAGGGCGAAGCCCTGACCCGCGGTGAGGTGGATGAAGAACCCGGCGATCCGCGCCTTGTCCGGATCGTCGGTCGCAATCGTGCCGAGCACCAGGGGAAGGTCGAGCCGGGTGAGCCCGGCCAGTTGAGCAGTGATCATCACGGCGGTGAGGGCGGTGGTGGCCACCAGCCCGAACAAGGCCCATCCGGCCCAGTCCATCTCAGCGGCGGCCGTGTCCGCGCGACGCGGCCTCGGCCACGGCGGGCCGGCGCCTCACCCCGGGGAGACGATTCAGTGCGCTCATCGGTCCACCTCCGGCAGGACCCGGCGGTACGGTGCCGCCTGCCGTATTCACCGCACGCCGCCAGGTGAAACCTCGCCGGGGAGGCTGGCGTGAGACGGCGGGTCGGGCTACGTCCGGAGGTGGGCCGAGCCCGCGCCACCATCCTGGCATTCACGAACGTAAATCTGACAGGTAGCATCACCCCGGGAGCCGTAAAGCCGACGCGGCAGTTTTCTTCCGCTGCCCGCGTACTCGACGTCACGTACGTCAGCCACCGCGTGCCCTCGACGCGCCCACGCATGTGTCGAGCGTCCACGCCCGAGTACGAACCCGCTGGAGAGTCATGGAAGCTTCGAAGCGAGCAAAACGCCTCGTCGTCGGTACGGTCGCCGCCGTGGCGGCCGCCTTCACGATGGTCGTCATCGCCCAGGTCACCCCCGCCTCGGCGCACGGCTCGGTCACCGACCCCCCGTCCCGCAACTACGGATGCTGGGACCGCTGGGGCGACGACCACCTGAACCCCAACATGGCGCAGACCGACCCGATGTGCGCCCAGGCCTGGCAGGCCAACCCCAACACGATGTGGAACTGGAACGGGCTGTACCGCGAGAACGTGGGCGGCAACCACCAGGCCGCGGTGCCGGACGGCCAGCTCTGCAGCGGTGGCCGCACGCAGGGCGGGCTCTACGCCTCGCTCGACACGGTCGGCGCGTGGGTCGCCAAGTCGATCCCGAACAACTTCACCCTGACCCTCACGGACGGGGCGCGGCACGGTGCCGACTACATGCTGATCTACATCACCAAGCAGGGCTTCGACCCGACCCGGCAGCCGCTCACCTGGGGCAGCCTGGACCTGGTCCTGCGCACCGGCAGCTACCCGACCACCGGCCTCTACCAGGCCCAGGTGAACGCGGGCAACCGCACCGGGCGGCACGTCGTCTACACGGTCTGGCAGGCGAGCCACATGGACCAGCCGTACTACCTGTGCAGCGACGTCGTCTTCGGCGGCGGCGGCAACCCGCCGGCCACCACGCCTCCCGTCACCACGCCTCCCGTCACCACCCCGCCGGCGACCACCCCGCCCGTCACGCCGCCGGTGACGACGCCGCCTCCGGGCAACGGCGCCTGCACCGCGACGTACACCAAGACGAACGAGTGGAGCGGCGGATTCGGCGCCAACGTGACGGTGACCGCCGGCAGCAGCGCGATCAGCGGTTGGACGGTGCGGTGGACCTGGCCCAACGGGCAGAGCATCACCAGTTCGTGGAACGCGACGATAACCGTGAGCGGCACAGCGGTGACCGCCGCGAACGCGGGCTACAACGGCCGGTTGAACGCCGGCCAGAGCACGAGTTTCGGGTTCAACGGATCCTGGAACGGCACGAACACCACGCCGACACTGAGCTGTACGGCCACCTGAGGTAGAGCCGGCGGGGGCGGACACCATCGCGGTGCCGCCCCCGCCGCATGTCCGGACACCACACAACGAACCATAGTAATGGTATGCATAATTTTCGGTTACCATGGACGGCATGACCGACCTGGACACGCTGGCGGCGCGAGTACACCGGCTGGAACAGATGGAGCGGGCGCGGGGCCTCCTGCACGAGTACGCGGCCACGGTGGACCGGCGGGAGGTCGAGCCCGTGGTCGCGCTCTTCCACCGGGACGCGGTGCTGCGAAACCCGCGCGGCACCTTCACCGGCGGTACGGAGATCGCCGAGGCGTTCCGGGCCGCCTGGGAGATCGAGCCGTCACTCAAGCAGCACTTCGTGGCGACTCCCAAGCTGACCGCGGAGAGCGACGACACCATCGCGGCGGCGGCTCGTTTCCTGTTCGTCGGCCGCGCTCGGGAGCGTTCGGTCATCGGCTGGGGCACCTACGACCTGCGCGTCGACGCAGCGGGGTCGCACGCGCTGTTCCGATCGATGAAGATAACCGTTGAGCTTTCGACGGACCTCGACGCCGGCTGGGCGTTGGACCCGACGCCCGTCTGAGCACGGGTCGGCGGGATGCGCATAACGATGGTAATGTTTGCCAGAGTAATGGGGTTCTCGGAGGAGCGATGGCGTCCATGATGTCCTCGACCGCAAACGGCGGTCAGCGGCCACAGAAGGCGGCGATGCTCCTCGCCCAGCGGATCATCCGCGACGTGCAGAATGAGCACCTCAAGCCGGGCGACCACCTCGAGCCCGAGCGCTCGATGCTGGAGCGCTACGAGACCGGGCGGGGCACGCTGCGTGAGGCCCTGCGCTTCCTGGAGTTCCAGGGCGTCATCGTCATCAAGCCGGGTCCGCGCGGCGGCCCGATCCTGGTCGATCCCAACGCGTCCCACCTCGCCAGCACGCTCGTGCTGCTGATGCAGCTCAAGCAGGCACCCTTCCGCAACATCGTCGAGGTGCGCACGGCGCTGGAGCCGATGATCAGCCGGCTGGCCGCCGACCGGATCTCCGACGAGTCCCTGGCCGAGCTCGGCGGCACCATCCACCAGATGCGCGACCACCTCGACAACCAGGACCGCTTCCTCGAGGCCAACCAGCGCTTCCACGACATCATCGCCTGGTCGTCCGGGAACACGCTGTTCGGCTACATCGTCGACTCGCTGCTCGGCATCCTCGACGGCACGGTGATCGGCATCGACTACCCGAGCCCGCGCCGCGCCGCGATCCTCAAGGCCCACGAGGGCATCCACCAGGCGCTGCTGTCGCGCGACCCGCAGGCGTCCGAAGACCGGATGCGCGACCACATCAACGAGTACGTGCGATACGCCGAGCGGAAGTTTCCCGAGGTGCTCGACCAGGTGATCCGCTGGGACCGCGCGGTCGTCTAGAGAGCTTCGCGGTCGGGTTGGCGCCGCTTCGCGACGCGGCTATGTCAGGGACATAGCCCCTCGCGGCCGGTCTGAAAGGGCCATGTCCCCGACATAGCCCACGCCCCGGCCACGTCGGGCGCGGCAGGCCCAGCGGACCCGGCACACACGCCACGCAGCCACGCATCCAGCGCCCGTCCCGGTGCTGGGCGCACCGGTGCGCCCAACTCGACAGCTTCTCCAACACACCACACCAGGTCCGAACGCGGCCCAACCCACGCGACCACTCGACACCGAAATCTTTCGCGGTCAGGGCTTACGATCGCGGACACTTTGGTCGTGGACCGCGCGGGGTGAGGCTGCGGGAGCAGCGGCCCTGAGCACGACGGGCATCGCGGCAGCTCCCCTCAGTCACACCAGAATCGAACCGCGACGGAAACGCGGACCTCGCGACCGCGAAAGATCTCTAGACCGTCCGTTCAAAAGACAGATCCGGGCTACCGCGACGTCCGTCGTGGTCCAGGCCGTTGCTCCCGCAGCCTCGCCCTCCGCGGTTCGATCCGCCGGTGAAGGTAAGAGTGAGGGCCGGGCTTCAGGACTGGGCCCTGGAGCCGGCTAGGCCGGGGTCCAGACGCGGCCGCGGCCGGTGACCGGGCGGCGCGCTCCCTGGGTGAAGGCGATCTCGACCTCGACCTCGGTGCCCGCACGGCCGTCCGAGGCGGTGGCCTCCGCGACGTCACGGACCGTACCGGTGACCGCCAGGTCCTCGCCGGAGAGCACGAAGTCGTGCAGCTTCACCGGGCCGATCCGGCGCAGCACCGCCGAAGGGCCGGCCCACTCCAGCAGCAGCCGGTCGATCATCGTGAAGATGAACATGATGTCGGCGTACGCGGCCGGGGCGCCGCCCTCCCGGGCCGCCTCGTTGTCGATGTGCGTGGGCGCGAAGTCGCGGTTGGCGCCGGAGACCATGACCAGCCGCTGCAACGACAGGTGCATCGACAGCGGGCCGACGAGGTCACCGGCGTGGGGAGACGAGGCGCTACCGACCGGCCCGGGCGGCGCCGACGACGTGGCCGGCACCGGCGGCGGTGAGGAAGCGGATGGCGACGGCGCCGACGGCGTGTAGCTGTAGATCGACGTGCGCTCCACCGCGACCACCGTGCCGTCCTGGCGGCGGAACTCAAGCTCGAAGTCGACGTACACGCCCTCGCCGACCCGTGTGGTCTTGGGCGTCTCGCGCACGATCCGGTACGTGGTCTCGATCCGGTCGCCGATCCGCAGCGGCTCCAGGAACTCCAGGTCGACGCTGGTGGTCACCATCTCCGAGCCGGGCAGGTCGAGCTTGGTCCACATGAACGGCGGCAGCGTCCCCGGCTTCAGCGGCTCCTCGCCCGGCGCCCAGTACGCCGGCATCGCGGCGGTGAGCAGCATCGACCACGGCGCGATCACCGTGTCGTGGCCGTGCGCCCGGGCCGCGTCGGCGTCGCTGTAGAGCGGCCACTCCATCTCGTGCGCCTCGACGTACCGGCGGACGGCGGAGTACGAGATCTCCTCCGCGCCGACGGTCTTCGCGACGACCTCGCCGGGCGTCATCCGAGTACCCCCTTCTCCCGCAGGTCCTGGATCTCGCCCGCGTCGTAGCCGAGCGCGGCCAGCACCTCGTCGCCGTGCTCGCCCACCGCCGGGGCCATCTTCAGGTCACCGACCGGCTCCCCGTCGAACTGCACCGGGTTCGAGACGAGCGCGAAGCCGTCGGCCGCACCGATGTAGCCGTTGGCGATCACCTGCGGGTCGCGTACGGTCTCGGCCGCGGTCTGCACCGCCGCCCACGGCCCCTCCATGCCGTCGAACGCGACCCGCCACTGCGCCAGCGTGCGGCTGGCGAAGACCTCGTCCAGCGCCTCCACGCACTCCTTGACGTGCCGCGCGCGTACCTCGGCGGTGGCGAAGCGCGGGTCGGCGGCCAGGTCGGGCCGCTCGATGCGGCGGCAGAAGTCGTGCCAGTACCGGTCCGGCTCGATGAACACGAGGTACAGCCAGCGGCCGTCGCTGGTGCGGTAGCTGTTGGTCAGCGCGCCGTGTGCGGGGTCGTACCGGCCGGTGGCGTGCAGGATCTCCGAGTCGTAGTACGCCGCCGACAGGTTCGGCCCGAGCATCCAGAGCGCCGCGGAGAGCAGCGAAACGTCCACAACGGACGGTTGGCCGGTGCGCTCCCGCTTGAGCAGCGCGCCGGCGATCCCCGCGGCGAGGTTGAAGCCGGCCTGCAGGTCGACCATGCCGGGCGGCATCGCGGGCGGCTCGTCGGCGCCGAACGCCATCATCTGCGCGGCCATGCTCGGCCGCCCCCAGCCGGCGGAGATGTCGTACCCGCCCAGGTCGGCCTCGGGTCCCTTCGGGCCCTGGCCGGTGGCTTTGGCGTACACGAGCCGGGGGTTGACCGCGCGCAGATCGTCGACGTCGACGCGGAGCTTGCGCCGCGCGGGCGCGAGGAAGTTGGTGAGGAAGACGTCGGCCGAGGCGACCAGCCGCAGCAGCACCTCCCGGCCGCTTTCGGCGTGCAGGTCGAGCGCGACGCTGCGCTTGCCCCGGTTGGGCAGGTGCGTCATGGTCATGGCGGCCGGCTCGTCCCAGGACGGGGTGAACCTGATGTTCCGCTGCGGGTCGCCCTTCGGATGCTCGACCTTGATGACCTCCGCGCCCCACTCGGCGCACACCGCGCCACAGGAGGGAACCATCGTCCAGGTGGAAAGCTCGACTACTCGGATGCCGCTCAGTACGTCGTACACGTCCTCACCGCCTTGCCTCGGTCGTGACCCGCCGCGGTACGTGGTCCCGCCACTCCCACTCGTCGCGCAGTACGGAGTCGACGGTGATGCCAGCAACCCGTTCGATGTCGGGGCTCTGTGCGATCTGGACAAGGCAGCCCTGCGTGTCACGCGGGCTGAGATACGCCTCGTGCCACTCCGGGGCGCTGCGGTCGATGTCGACCACCGTCAGCCCGCCCCGCGCGAGGTCGTCGATGGCATTGGTGAGGTCGGGCGTGAAGAAGGTGAGGTGGTGCATGCCGCCACTGCCCCGCGCCTCCAGGAAACGCGCGATCGGGCCGGGCCGCATCGGCTCGAGCAGTTCGACCTTCGTCCCGCCGGAGGTGCCGCCGGGCCCGCCCGGATACGTGAAGTGCATGCTCCGCACGCCCACCCCGTGGTGGACGCCACCGGTGACGAGCGTCCCGCCGAGCAGGTCGCCGTAGAGCGTGGCGGCCGCCCGCAGGTCGCGCACGACGATGCCGACGTGGTCGAGGCGGGTCCCCGGTGGCGCCTCCGCCGGGTCGACCATGCCGATCTCCCAGGCGAACTCGCCGAGCAGCGCGGCGATGCGCTCGCCGAGCACACCGAGCACGCCACCGCCGCCGAGGTCGTCCAGGCGGGCGCGCATCCGCTCGACCGCCCGCCACGCCTGCGCGGTCGCCGCGCGCAGGTCGCCCACACCGTTCTCAGCCATTGCCCACCCCCGCGCGTACGACCCGGTCGTCACTCCAGCGCCGTGACTTGAACTGCTGCTCGGGCATCTGCCGCGGGTCGACCACGGAGATGTCGACGCTGATCCCGACCGCCTGCTTGACCTCCTGGCGGAGCCGCGACGGCAGCTCGGCCACCGACTCCGGCGACGTACCGGCGGCGAACGCGATGGTCACCTCGACCGACTCCCGGCCGCGCTCGTCGCTGTAGACACGGCCGCGGTAGTCGACCACCGGCGCGCGCAGCAGCACCGCGTCCATCGCGTCCGGCCACACGTTCATGCCGCGGATCTTCAACATGTCGTCGACCCGTCCGATCGTGCCCGCGGCGTAGCAGGACGTACGCCGGCCGCAGCCGCAGGACCCGGGCGCGAGCAGCCGCACCTTGTCGGCCATCCGGAAGCGGATCGCCGGCTGGCCGCCGGGACGCAGTGTGGTCACCACGATCTCGCCGGTCTCGCCCGGCGCCACCGGTTCGCCGGCGGCGTCCACGACCTCGATCCAGCACCGGTGGTCGAGACCGTGCAGCATGGCGTGCCGCGGAGTACCGTCGCCGTCCACCGCCACCGCGCCCCGCTCGCAGGTGCACATGGCGACGCCGAGCGTCTGGGTCGCGCCCCAGCCCTCGCACACCGTCGCGCCCCAGAACTCGGCGGTGTCGTGCGCCCAGGAGGCGCCGTACGGCTCGCCGGAGAGGAAGATGGCCTTCAGCGAGGGCAGGTCCTTCGCCGGCCGCAGCCCCGCCTCCCGCGCCTCCAGCGTGAGCCGGTGCACATAGGACGGTGTGGCGGAGATGCCGGCGCAGGCGAAGCGGTACAGGTCGCGCAGCCGGTCGGCGGTGTTCGCGGCGAAGCCGTTGACCGGCACCAGGCCGGCCGCCGCACAGGTCTCCTGGAAGTACGGGCCGGCCATCGTCTGGCTGTACGGGATGGTCAGCATCAACCGGTCCCCCGGCACCAGGCCGGCCCAGAGGTACTCGTACGCCCCGGGGATGCCCAGCCCGGCGAGGTCCCACGCGTCACGGGGGTAGATCTCCCGCCCCGCACCGCTGGTGCCGCTGGTCAGATGGAGCTGCCGCACCGACTGGCTGGTCGGCTCGGCACCTCCGCCGGGCAGCGTCCGCTGGAAGTCCAGCAGATCCTGCTTGCTCGCCATCGGCACGTGGCGCCGCACGTCGTCGAGCGTCCGCAGCCGCTCGGGTCGAAGGTCGGTGCGGGCGTAGAGCCACCGGTACAGCGGTGACGTCGCGGCGGCGCGCTGGACGGCGGCGACGGCGGCGCGGGAGACGAAGCCGAGCAGCTCGGCTTCGTCCATCCCCTCGACGACCCGGTTCGCGGCGGGCATCAGGCGCCGTACCCCTCGACCGGGACCTCCTTCTCGTCGCGCCACTCGATCAGCAGTCCGGGCGCCTGCGAGACGTTGTTCTTGTAGGTGATCTTCCCGAGCGCGCCGTCGAAGCCGGCCGCGCCGACCTCCTGGAGCGCCGTGTTGATCGCCTCGCGATCGGTGCTGTTGGCCTGCTTGAGCGCCCGGGCCAGGAACCACACCTCGTCGTACGCGGCGGCGGCGTAGTTGTTCGGCAGCGCGTCGAACATCTTCTGGTACCGCTCGTTGAAGTTCTTGACCTGCGGGTTGTCCACGAGGTTGCTGAAGTTCGTCGGCCAGAACACGCCGTTGCCCTGTGCCCCGAGCGGGTTGATCGCGCCGGCCATGCCGATCGAGCCGACGATGATCCCGCCGAAGTTGGCCCGGCGCAGGGCCAGCACGATCGCGTTGTTGGCGGTGCCGGAGGCGAGTACCACCACCGCGTCCGGGTTGCGGGCGACCACTTTGGACACCACGCCGGTCGCGTCGGTGGCCGCGGTTGGCGAGGCCTCCTTGGCGACGACGTTGAGCCCGGCCTCCTGGAGCAGCGGCGGCAGGGTGGAGTCGGCCCACTTCTGCGTGCTGGAGACGTCCTGGTTGTAGATGATGGCGACGTTCTTGGCGCCCTTGTCGCGCAGGTACTTCGTCTCCCAGTGGAAGTACTGGTCGGCGGGGGGCGTTGCGGCCCAGACGTACTTGCTGCCCTCGGCGAACTCGCCGCTGCTGGAGAGGTAGATCATGGGCACCTTGGAGCGCTCGGCGAGCGGTGCCTCCGCGGCCACCACGGTCGACAGGATCGAGCCGAGCACGACGCTGGCCTTCGACTGGATCGCCTGGTTGAGCATCGCGACGCCCTGGGCGGGCTGGCTGCCGGTGTCCTTGAACTCGATTTCGAGCTTGGAGTCGCCGAGGAAGCCGCTGCTGTTGATCTCCTCGAGCGCGACCTTCTGCCCGTTCTCGCTGGCCTTGCCGGCCGGGCCGGCGAACCCGGAGGTCTCCGAGATCGCGACGACCTTGATGGTGGCGGGCAGGCCGGCATCGCCGCCGCCCTCGGTACCTCCCCCGCCGCAACCGGCGGCGGTGAGCGCTATGGCGGCACCGGTGGCGAGCAGCATCTGGGGCCGCCGCGAGCGCCTTGTGTGACTGTCCACGAGCATCGTCCTTCACCTGTGTGCCTAGGCGTATCTAGGACTATGATCTGCATCATAAGTTTGATCACAGTTGTCACGCAACGGCAATCCGTTCATAAGATGCGCATAGATTTGTCGCCGCATGAGCCGCCTTCGCGGCTTGGCGTGCAGGTCAGCGGTCGGCTGGCTCGTCCGGCAGGTCGACGAAGCCGCTGAGAGTGCCGACGCCGGTCTTGACCCGGCCCGTCGTGTCCACTTCGGTGATCTCCCCGCGTTCCATCACGATGGCGCTCGTCGCCAGCTCCTGTGCCATGGCCGCGTTCTGCTCGACCATCAGCACCGCGATGCCGGACTCGGCGATCGACTGCACGGTGGTCATCACCGTGTCGACCGCGACCGGCGCGAGCCCCATCGAGGGCTCGTCCATCATCATCAGCTTCGGTGAGCCCATGAGCGCCCGGCCGAAGGCGAGCATCTGCTGCTCGCCGCCGCTGAGCAGGCCCGCCTGCCGGTCGCGGCGGTCGGCGAGCACCGGGAAGCGCTCGTAGATCTCCTCAAGAAGCTTCGCCTTCTCGGTCCGGCTGGTCCGCGCGTACGCGCCGATCAGCAGGTTGTCCCGCACCGAGAGCGGGCTGAAGATGCGCCGCCCCTCGGGCACCAGCGCGATGCCGGCCTTGACGATCCGGTTGGTACGCCAGCGGGTGATGTCCACCCCGTCGAAGACGACCCGCCCGCCGGCCTTGGGCACCAGGCCCACGATCGAGCGGAGCAGCGAGGACTTGCCGGCGCCGTTCGAGCCGAGCACGACCACGACGTCGCCGTCGCCGACCGAGCCGGAGAAGTCCCGCACGGCGGTGACCGCACCGTACCGGACCGACACATTGGAGATCTCAAGCAGCGGCACGACGCCCCCTTCCCAGGTACGCCTCGACGACCTTCGGCTCGCGGATCACCTCGGCGGGCCGCCCGGACCCGATCAGGTGGCCGCTGTCCAGCACGTACAGGTGGTCGCAGATGTCGACCATCATCTTCAGGTCGTGCTCGACCAGGACCTGGGTCACGCCCTCGTGCCGCAGCCGCAGCAACAGCTCGCCGATCTCGTCCCGCTCGGCGCGGTTCATGCCGGCGGTCGGCTCGTCGAGCAGGAGCAGGCGCGGCTCGGCGGCGAGCGCCCGGGCGATCTCCACCTTGCGCTGTACGCCGTACGACAGGCTCAGCGGCCGCTCGTCGCGCAGGTCCGTCAGGTGCAGCCGCTCCAGTGCCGCCTCGGCGCGGGCCCGTACCTCCGCCTCCCGGCTCCGCGTCCACCACGGCATCAGCCACTGCCGGAGGAACGACCCCCCGTAGACCGACTGGTCGGCGCCGAGCATCGCGTTCTCCAGCACCGAGAACTGCGGCATCAGCCGTACCGTCTGGAACGTGCGGGCCAGGCCCATCCGGGCGACCTGGAACGGCGTGCGGCGCATGACGTCCTCGCCGCCGACCAGGATGCTCCCGCTGGTCAGGTCGAGCAGCCGGGAGATGGCGGCGAGCAGCGTGCTCTTGCCGGAGCCGTTCGGGCCGGCGAGGCCGTAGAGCCGGCCGCTCTCCACGGTCAGCGACACCCCGTCGAGCGCCTTCACACCGCCGAGGTTCACCGCCGCGTCCCGTACCTCCAGGCTCGGCACCGGCGCCGAGGGCGCCGCGCCGCCCGATGCGTGTGTCGTCGCTTGCGTCATCGGCGTCAACCCTTCACCCGGTCGGCGGGGACCGGCTCGGCCTTCTCCGCCGTGCCACGGTCCGGTGGCGGGCCGCCCGGTGGCCCGCCGGCGAGCGCCGGTGCCCCGCCGCGCGGACGTCCAGCACCGACCTTCGGGGCGAGCTTGTGCCAGAGCCAGCGCAGCGCGCCGAGCACCCCCTCGGGGGCGTACATGACCACGAGGACCAGGACCACGCCGTAGACGAGGTGCTGGTACTCGCCGATGGTCGCGGCCAAGCTGGGCAGCCAGGTGATGATGATCGTGCCGATCACCGCGCCGATCCACGACGAGGTACCGCCGATGACGGCCATCGTCAGCGTGGTGATGATCAGTGTGAAGCCGGCCGAGGTCGGCGAGACGGTGCTGAACGTCGAGACGTACAGCGAGCCGGAGAGCGCACCGAGCGCGGCCGAAATCGCGAAGACCGTGCGCTTGCGGCGCCGCAGGTCCACGCCGACGCTCATCACCAGTTCCTCGCTCGCCTTGATGCCGACCAGCGCACGGCCGACCGACCGCCGTTCGAGCTGGCTGACCAGGATGATCGCGACGACCGCGGCGGCGAGCAGGCCGCCGGTGCCGACCCCGAGGGGTACGCCGAGCAGGCCGAGCGCGCCGCCGGTCAGCGACCCGCCGTTGGTCGCCACCACGGTGAGGATCAGGTCGAACGCGAAGGTGACCATGCCGAGGTAGAGGCCGCGCAGCCGGATCAGCGGCGCGGACATCAGGTACGCGACGAGCCCGGAGATGAGGATCATCAGCAGCATCGCCGGAAGGACCGGCCAGCCGCGCATGGTCAGGATGCCGGTGCCGTACGCGCCGACGCCGTAGAAGCCGATGCTGGCGAAGCTGAAAACGCCCGAGCGCAACGCGATCTGCACGCTCAACGCCAGCGGGATGCTGATCAGCATGCCCTGGATCAGCGTGAGATGGCTGAAGTACCAGCTCGTCATACCCGCTCCGCCAATCCCTTGCCCACCACGCCCTGGGGACGCAGCAGGATGACCAGGAGGATGATCGCGAAGGAGATCGCGTCGACCCAGGTCCCGGACGTCTGCGAGATGACGACGGTCTCGGTGGCGGCCAGTACGACCGCGCCGATCGCCGTACCCCAGACGCTGCCGACCGAGCCGAGGATGATGATCGCGAAGCCCTTGAGCATGAACGGCTCGCCGCTGGCCGGGGTGAGCGCCCCGAGGTAGATCACCAGCAGCATGCCGGCCAGCCCGGCGAGCGACCCGGCGATCAGCATGGTCACCGCGGACAGGGCCCGCGTGTTGACGCCCATCAGCTCGGCGGTCTCCCCGTCGTACGCGACCGCTCGCAGCGCCCGCCCGGTGCGTGTGCGGGAGACCCACATCGCCAGAGCGGTGCAGAGCGCGGCACCGAGCAGGATGATCATGATCTGGATGGTGGAGATCTGCGTGTGCTCGCCGAGGCGGTACGCGGTCCAGTCCAGGTGCCCGATGCCGAACGGACTGTCGTGTGTGTACGCCACCGCGAGCGTCACCGGGATGCCCGCCGCGCCCACGCCCGCGATCAGCGTGAGCAGCTCGGCTTGTCGCTTGTCGGCGACCTTCGCACGGATATGTCGAAAAACGATGACGTCGAGCAACAGTGTGCAGACGCCGGCGGTACCGACGCCGACCACGAACAGCAGTGGAAGTGGCAGGTCTACGAACTCGGTCACGACGTACGCGGTGAAGGCACTGAACATCATCAGTGCCCCGTGCGCCAGGTTCAGCACGTCGAGCGCACCCCAGGACAGGGTGAGACCCAGGCTGAATAGCACGTAGACCGCGCAGAGCACCGCGCCGTTGATCATCTGCTGGGTCATTCGGCTCCCCTCGCGACGTTGATCGGGGGCGATCTTGTAATCACTGATAATGGTAGGAAGGGAAGTGGCTGTCAAGGAACCGAAACAATCCCGTAGCACCCGTGAACAGAACGCCGGATCGAGCTCACCTGTTCGGTCGCGCACAGCCCTGAGCCGCGCCGGTCGGCCTTGCCGATCCCTGGCGCGGCACCGCGCGAAGAACGCCTGGGGCAGGCCGCCACCGACCTCGATCGACTCGTCGGAGACGTACGAGGCGGCGTCTACACCTCCGGCAACTCCTCCCGGGCGGCTACGAGCAGACGGAGCGTGGACAGCACCGGCGTGGGTACGCCCCGCGCCGCGGCGCTGCGCGTGATCGTCCGGACCGGCAGGAACAGCGCGCCGGAGACGGCGTTCGAGACCGCGCCCACCACCGCGACCCGCACGCGGGCCGCCATCAGGTCGCCCGCCGGCCGGCCTCGAATATCGCGCCGCCGGCGGCGTTCTCACCCTTGGTCCAGCGCGAGTCGCCCGGTATCGCGGTGAAGCCCCCGTCCACCACCAGCGTGTGCGCCGTGATCATCTCGGCGGCCGGGCTCGCCAGGAATGCCACCGCCTCAGCGATGTCCTCGGCGAACGCCGGCCGCTTGCCGTCGGTACGCGACTTGAGCAGCTCCACGGTGCGCTCGATCGCGGTGGCGTCGCCGGTGGCGAGGTCGGCGTTCATCGGCGTGGCGGTCGGGCCGGGCATGACCGCGTTGACCCGGATGCCGTGCGGGCGCAGCTCGCCGGCGACCGAGCGCATCAGCCCGAGGATGCCGGCCTTCGCCGCGCTGTACGCGTGGTTGCCCACGCCGCCGACCACCGCGGCCGGGCTCGTGGTCGCCACGATGACGCCGCTGCCCCGGGGCCGCATGACCCGGGCGGCGTGCTTCATCGACAGGAACACCCCGCGCAGGTTGATCGCCCAGGTGGTGTCCACGGCGGCCATGTCGGCGGTGTGGACCGGCCCGTACGCGCCGAAGACGCCCGCGTTGGCGAACATCAGGTCGAGCCGCCCGAACGCCTCGACGGCCAGGTCCACCGCGGCCGAGACGTCCTCCTCCCGCGCCACGTCGACGCGGAGCGCCCGGGCCGCCGGCCCGATCCGCCACGCCAGCTCCTCCACCTGCTCGCCCTGCACGTCGGCGAGCACGACCCGCCAGCCGCGGTCGGCGAGCAGCCGCGCGGTCGCCGCCCCGATGCCGCTCGCCGCCCCGGTGACGACCGCGACATCCCCATTACGCCGGTCACTCATGATGCCGCGGCGGTGCGGTCGCGCACGTGGATGGCCTGTACCGGGCAGTTGTTGGCGGACTCCTCGACCGCGCCGCGCAACGTGGCCGGCACCGGGTCGAGCAGCACGACCGCGCGCTCCTCGTCGTCCACGTCGAAGACCTCCGCGGCGTAGATGAGGCAGAGCGCGTGGCCCTCGCAGGCGACCCGGTCGACCTCCACCGTGAAGCCCTCGTCGCCGGCACCTGTCGTCATGGTCGCTTCCCTCCGATCCGGATCATTAGGCAGCCGCGAGTTCGCGGACGGCGCCGGCCACCTCGGCGAACGAGTCACCGGACATCAGCCGGCCGCGCAGGGCCAGCACCTGCTTGGGCCGGCCGATGCCGAGCACGGCGGTGGTCCGCTTACCGTCGCCGTACGCGGCCAGCAGCGACCGGCCGTCGGCGCAGACGCGCGTCTCGACCTCGTCGCCGGGCCGGGGCAGGCCGAAGCACTGCAACTTGGTGCGGCACTGGTCGCTCCAGAAGTAGTGCAGCGGGTCGAGCGGCTGCCGGGCCTCCCGCGCGGCGAGCAGGTTGCCGGCCACGGCGAGCGCCTGGGCCGCGGTGGTGGTCCAGTGCTCGACCCGCGCCGGCGCCGCCGAGCTTGGGTAGCGCCAGGCGGCCGCGTCGCCCACCGCGTACACGCCCCGGGCCGAGGTCTCGCCGAACGCGTCGCACACGATGCCGTCGGCCAGTTCCAGGCCGGAGTCGGCCAGCCAGTCCACGGCCGGCCGTACCCCGACGCAGACCGCCACCACGGCGGCCTCGACGGTCTCCGCGGCGGAGAGCACCAGCCGGTACTCGTCGCCGAGTCGCTGGACGTCGGAGACCGCGACGCCGCAGCGCACGTCGACACCGTCGGCGGCCTGGAGGTCGCGGACGTGGCCGCCGACCGCCGGACCGAGCACCCCGTGCAGCGGGGTCGGCGCGGTCTCGACCAGCGTCACCGGAGTGCCGGTCGCGGCGGCGGCCGAGGCGATCTCGCACCCCATGAAGCCGCCGCCGACGATCGCCAGCTTCTCGTGCTTGAGGATCGCCTGGCGCAGCCGCACGGCGTCCGTATACGTGCGGACGGTGTGCCCGACGTCGGCGAACAGCGGCAGGTGCCGCGGCGTGGTGCCGGTGGCGAGCACCGCCGAGGTGTACGGGACCTCGGTGCCGTCGTCCAGGACCACCGCCCGGCCGGCCACGTCGAGCCGGGCCGCGCGGCGACCGAGGACCAGGTCGCACAGGTCCGCGTACGCGTCAGGCGCGCGCAGGTACGGCGGCTCCAGCAGCCGATGCTGGTCGAGCAGCTGCTTGGAGAGCGGCGGCCGGTCGTACGGGACCACCTGCTCGTCGCTGACCAGCGTGATCGCGCCGCGGTGGCCGAGGCGGCGCAGGGCCTCGACGGTACGCAGCCCGCCCAGCCCACCGCCGACGACGACGATCCGCTCCCCGGTCACGCCGACCAGACCAGCGGCAGCGAACGCAGGCTCAGCTGGTGGCCACGCTCGATCAGCTCGGTGCCGGGCGCCAGCTCGTACTCCGGGATCTGCCGGTGCCACTCGCGCACCACGACCTCGATCTCGTGACGGGCCAGGTGCATGCCGAGGCAGCGGTGTACGCCGGCGCCGAAGCCGAGGTGGTGGCCGGTGTTCTCGCGGTCCAGCCGGAACTCGTCCGGGCACTCGAACTTGCGCGGGTCGCGGTTGGCCGAGGCGACGCCGAGCCAGACGATGTCGCCGGCCTTCATCGGCAGGCCGTGGAAGTCGATGTCCTTCACCACCAGCCGCCCCTCCTGGAGGATCAGCGAGTAGAGGCGCATGAACTCCTCGATGGCCCGGGGCACCAGGCCCGGGTCGTCGACGAGCCGCCGCCGGTCCTCGGGGTGCGTGGCGAGGTGGGCGAAGACGTAGCCGAGGCCGCTGCGGGTCGTGTCCAGCCCGGCCGTGACGAGCGACAGGCAGACCGTCTTGAGGTCATCCTTGCTCAGCCACCCCGGCCCGTGCTCGGGGTGCAGCATCCGGCTGAGGAAGTCGGTCTCCGGGTCGCGTGGGCCGCTCCGCCGGTCTTCGATCGCCCCGTCGAAGTAGTCGAGGATCGACGCGACCGCCGCCTCGGCCTCCGGTCCTTTGTAGAGGTTGCTGAAGAGCGCGTCGACCCAGCCCAGGAACTTCGGGCCGTCCTCGACCGGCATGCCGATCGTGGCCAGGAACATCTCGGTGGGGTACCGCAGCGCGAAACCCTCGACCAGGTCGGTCCCGCCCAGCGGCGCCACCTCCTCGACCAGCTCCCGCGCGCGCTGCCGGGCCAGGGCGTCCAGACCGCGCACGGCGGCCGGCGAGAACCAGCGGTTGAGTACCCGCCGCAGCCGCACGTGCTCCTCGCCGTCCAGGTTGTTGGGCATGAAGCGCATCTTGCGGTCCGGGCTGAGCGCGTTGGAGACCGCGTTGGAGAAGTACTCCGGCATCTGGATGGCCTCCAGCACATGCTCGTACCGAGTGATCATCCAGAATGGACGGTTGGTGGAGTCGTTGAAGTAGAAGGGCGCCGCCTCGCGCTCGGCGGACGCCGTGGCGTAATGCGAGAGGATCGGGCCGTCGTGGCGGTAGTCGGTGTGGCTGACCGGGCAGCCGAGCGGTTCGGTGGAGGTCACGACGTTCCTACCTTCCATGCCTAACGGATCACCAGCGGCAGGTGGATCAGGGCCCGCGCGATGTGCCGGTCCTGGAACACCAGCTCGCCGGAGGGGTCCAGGTCGACGGTCGGGAAGCGGGTCACCAGTTGCTTGAGGACGACCTGTCCCTCCAGCCGGGCCAGCGTCGAGCCGAGGCACCGGTGGATGCCGCCGCCGAAGGCCAGGTGCGGGTTGGGTCGCCGGGTGAAGTCGATGCGGTCCGGGTCGGGGAAGACCGCGGGGTCACGGTTGGCCGCGCCGATCAGGGCCACCGCAGCCTCGCCCCGGCGCAGCAGCCGGCCGCCGATCTCCACGTCCTCGTAGATCCAGCGCGGCGGCGGGGCCTGCGCCGGGCTGACCCAGCGCAGCAGCTCCTCGGTCGCCGGTACGACCAGCCGGTCCGGGTCGGCGGCCAGCTCGTCGAAGCGGTCGCGTTGCTGGAGCAGGCCGAGCGCGCCGACGCCGAGCAGCCCCATCGCCGGGGACTGCCCGGCCTGAAGCAGCGTGGAGATGGTGCCGTACAGCTCCGGCTCGGACATCCGCTCCTCGTCGGCGGCGGCCACGATCGCGCCGATGACGTCGTCCACCTCGCCGCGCCGGCGCGCCGCGAAGAGCCCGTCGAGGTAGCCAGCGAACCCCTCGGCGCCCTCGGCCGCCACGATCACGCGGTCGAACGAGCCGTCAACGTCGAAGCCCTGCATCAGCCGGTCGGAGAGGCCGAGCACGTGCTCGCGGTCCTCCGGCGGCACGCCCATCAGCTCGGACATCACGATCAGCGGCAGCCGGTGGGCGAGCATCGCGGCGAAGTCGAACCGCCCGGTGCCGGACGCCTCGGCCTCCATCTCGTCGAAGAGCCCGGAGACGATCTCCTCCAGGCGCGGGCGGAAGGCCGCCACGCGCTGCGGTGTGAAGTAGCCGGCGATGACCGCACGGACGCGGGCGTGGTCCGGGTCGTTCATCGCGGTCAGGAACGACCTGCGCAGCGCGAAGTAGGACTGCGTCTCGGGCGGCGCGCCGGCCCCGAAGTCCCAGCCGAGCCCGGCTGGCGTGGCGCCGAGCGCCTCCGGCCGGTCCACGCTGAGCCGGAACAGCGCCGAGCAGTCGGCGTGCCGGAAGAGGTACCAGAGGCCGGGCAGTCGCGGGTCGCTGGGGAGCCCCCAGTGCACCGGGTCGTGCGCCCGGTACTCGGCGAACAGCGGGAACGGGTCCTTCGCGTGGTCGAGCGCCAGGTCGAACCGGGCAAGCACGTTGCCCTCGAGGTTGGCCGCGCTGCGGTCGGCGTCGATGACGAAACTCATCGCCTACCCCTCCCTTCGCCGTTAGATCAGGTTAATGATGCACATAGAATTGGGTCAAGGATCTTCCCCGGACAAGCCGCGACCCAGCGGACGCCGCGGCGCCCGCCGACCTACGGGCCGCTGGTCAGTCGAGTACGCGCATGTCGTCGCGGAGGTCGTTGGTCAGCTTGACGAAACGCGTCAGCGTCGCGCCGAGCTGCTCGACCTGTGGCAGGTCGGCCAGGCCGTTGACCACCTGGGCGAAGGTCGGCAGGTCCTCCCAGCGGGCCCGGGTCCAGTCGACCCGCCCGGCACCGCTCCAGCGGTCGAGGATCTTCTGCTGGTACACGCCGGCCGGGATCATGATCACTTCTTCGACCGAGGCCTTGCCGACCTCGGCCGTGCTCGGGATGTACTTGTAGTTGAACCTCGGCCGCTGCGCGATGCCGGTCGACGAGTCGGCGAAGTCGGTGCTCTCCTCCCGGTCGTACGGCCAGTCGCCGAGCGTCACGCCCTCGGCCCGCAGGCGACCGAACTCGAACCCCTCCCAGCTCGCCGTGCAGATCAGGTCACCGTCCACGCTGGCGGGTTCGGGCACGTCGGCGAAGAGCTTGGGATGCCCGGCCTCGTCGCGGCCCACGATGATCGGGTCGGCCTTGCTCTCCCACATCACCGCGACGAAGTCGCCCTCGGTCTCGCCGGCCGAGCCGCGGTGCACCGCGCGGAAGAGCACCTCGAAGTAGTTGTAGGCGCGGCCGGCCAGCCACGGGAAGCCCAGGTTGTGCAGTACCCGTACGGTCACCACCGGGTCGGGCGCGGGCACGAACGGCGGCGGCAGCACGGCGGCCAGGCGCTCAGGGTCGGTCCGGTACGCGCAGGTGACCAGGTTGGTGCGGCTCGGCTCGCCGGTGAACCGGCGTCCGTCGGGGCCCTGCCGGGGACCCAGCGACGGGCCGAACCCGATCGGCATCCGGTACATCTCGACCATTGCGTACCTCCTAAACGCGTACGGGGCAGCGGCTGGCGGCGCCCGAGTCGGACGGGCGCCCGTGCAGCACGACCGGGAAGCGGGCGAACCGCATGGTCGCGGTGTTGTCGCGGAAGATCGGCGGGTCGGTGGGGTCGATGGCGGGCGCGTACCGCAGCACCTCGTGCAGCAGCCGGGTCAGTACGCCGGCCGGGATGTCGTCGCGGTCGACCGAGCCGTTGCCCGCGCCGACCGCCACCTGCCGGCCCAGGCAGGTGTGCGCCCCGTCGCCGAAGGCCAGCCCGTACGCGGTGGTGCGCGGCGGAAGCGGCCGGTACGGGTCGAACTCCCCCGCGGTCGGCCCGAACACGCTCTCGTCGCGGTTGGCCGCGTTGAGGTCGAGCAGGAGCTGCTCCCCCGCCGCGTACGTACGCCCGCTGGGCAGCGTGACGTCCTCCAGAGCCAGCCGCAGCAGCGCCGGTACGGTCGGATGCAGCCGCAGCCCTTCGCTCACCGCCCGTTGCAGGAACGACAGGTCGCCCGCCTTGGCCCGGTCGCCGGGATGGCGCGCGAAGTGCCGCAGCACCTCCTGGAGCACGTGCGGCGCGAGGTGCGTGGTGGTGTTGGCCGACGCGGTGACGTAGAAGACCACCTCGCGCAGCAGCTTCTCGTCCTCCCAGTCGCCGTAGTTGCGCAACAGCAGCGTGATGAGGTCGTTGGGCACGGCGGCCTCGTCGATCTCGCCTCGCGCGGCGGCCGCCAGCATGGCCGCACGGCGGCGGCGGGCCGGCCCGAAGAAGCGCTCGCCGAACCGGTCCTTCGCGGCCACGGCGGCGGCGACCACCGCCTCCCGGTCGTGGATGGCCCACTCGGCGGAGGAGCCCTCGCCGAAGTGCTCGGCCAGCTCGCGCACCTCCTCGACCTCGGCCGGGTCGTCGAGGCCGTCGACGCCGACCACCTTCGCGGTCACGCGCAGCAGCGCCGTGCGCATCACGTCCATGATGTCGACCTTGGGGATCGGGTCGGGGCCGGCGAGCGCCGCGTCGAGCTGCTGGCGCAGGGACGGCACCACGGTGCGCAGCTCGTAGTCCATCAGCTGGGCCCGGGAGAACATCACCACCTCGGTGCGCCGCCGCTTGAGGTGCTCCTCGACGCTGAGCGTCATCAGCGTGCCCTCCAGCAGCGGACCGCTGACCCGGACGAACATCGACGGCCAGAACCCGTACGAGCGCAGCACCTCCTGCACCTCGTGGTACGCGGCGACGCGGGTCATCCCGGCGTGTTCCTCGATGGCCTGTGTCATGGCGTCCTCAGCTTTCCCTCGCTGCCGAAAGCTTTCCTTCGATGACGATCGCCAACTCCGGGCAGCTCGCCTCGGCCGCCCGCGCCCCGTCGAGATCGGCGGGCGCCAGCTCGCGTGCCGCGGCCACCGCCTTGCCGTCGTCCTGGAACTCGAAGAGAGCGGGGGCCGTCACGACGCAGACGCCGTGGCCCTGACAACGCTCGGTTTCCACGTGGACTCTCACGGGCGTCCTCCAATAAACGAACACGACCGTACGTTTCGGAGACTACGAGGAAGATCCGTTCGGGGCAATAGGTACGCCGGTGGGAGCGCGGCCGGCGGCCGGTGAGCCATACTCGGCGGCATGAAACGGAGCGCCACGGCTGAGGGCGTCATGCGCAGCATCGCGAGCGCGGACGGCCGCCTCCTGCGCAGCGACGGCCGACGCAACCGCGACCTGGTGGTCCACGCCGCACTGGAGATCTTCGCCGAAAACGGGATGCTCGGCACCGTCGAGCAGATCGCGACCCGCGCCGGGGTCAGCCGCACCACGGTCTACCGCAGCTTCCCGACCCGACAGGCGTTGCAGATCGCGGTCGCGACAAGCCAGTTCGCGCAGATCCACCGGATCGCGCTGGACGCGCAGCAGCGGTCCGCCGGCAGCGGGGTCGGGCTGGTCGACTTCGTCTTCGGCGCGTTCGAGTACAACCAGGCCAACCGGCTCTACCTCGAGCTGTTCGCGGGGCGCCCGACGCCGGAGATGGTCGAGGTGCACAGCGCGTCGCGGCGCACGATCGCCGAGCTGACCGACGAGGCCCGCATGGCCGGCGTGATCCGCCCCGAGGTGACCGACGAGGACGTCGCGTTCTTCTGTGGCGGCATGTCCTGGCGGCTGGCCACCGACCGCGCGACCACTCAGAACGACTGGCGGCGCATCGCGCGGTTCGTCCTCGTCGGGCTCGGCGTACCCGACGAGCTGCTGCCGCCCCGGCGCGTCCCGCACGCCCACCTCGACCCCAGCGTGGCCGATGCCTGACGAGGCCGCGCCGGTGCAGTCGATCCTGCGCGCGTTCCAGTTGCTGGAGGCGCTCGCGGCGGCCGGCGGTACGGCGTCGGTGACCGAGCTGCGCGACGCGTCGAAGCTACCGGTGTCCACGATCCACCGTCTGCTTCGGACGCTGGTCGCCGCCGGATACGTGCGGCAGGAGGCAAACCGGACGTACGCGCTGGGCATGAAGGTCGCCCGGCTCGGCGAGGCCACCGGCCACCTGGTCGCCCGCTGGGCCACCCCGCACCTCCAGCGGGTCGTGGACCGGCTCGACGAGAGCGCCAACCTGGCCAAGCTCGACGGCCAGCACGTGGTGTACGTGGCGCAGGTGCCCGGCCGCCACTCGATGCGGATGTTCACCGAGGTCGGCCGCCGGGCCGGCGTACACACGACCGCGGTGGGCAAGGCGATGCTGGCCCAACTGCCCGAGCGCCGGGCGCGCACGCTGGTCGAGCACGGGCCGAGGTCGCCCGAGTCGCTGCGGGCCGAGCTCGACCGGGTACGCGGCGACGGCTACGCGATCGACGACGAGGAAGAGGAGCCCGGCGTCAAGTGCGTCGCGGTGGCGCTCCCCCCGGTCGACCTTGCCGTGCCCATGGCGGTGTCGATCTCCGGCCCGGTGACCCGGATGACGGACGACCTGGTCCGCTCCGCCGTACCGGTACTGGCCGCGGCGGCGTCCACATTGGCAGCCGAGTTTTCCACCTAATGGAAAAATCGATCCTCGTTGCGGAAAAGCGGCGGGTACCTCAGGATGGGGGCCATGTCCGCTCAGGTTGTCGCCCCTCTGCATGACCGCTACGACGAGATCCTCACGGCCGACGCGCTGGCGTTCCTGGCCGACCTGCACCGGCGCTTCGAGGCGAGGCGGCGCGAGCTGCTGGCCGAGCGCGACCGGCGGTACGCGGAGCTGGCCGCCGGCGGCACGCTCGACTTCCTCCCCGAGACCAAGGACATCCGCGAGGACGACTCGTGGCGCGTCGCGCCGCACGCCCCCGGCCTGGTCGACCGCCGCGCCGAGATCACCGGCCCGACCGACCGGAAGATGACGATCAACGCGCTCAACTCCGGCGCTCGCGTGTGGCTCGCCGACTTCGAGGACGCGAACACGCCGCTCTGGGAGAACATGGTCGAGGGCCAGCTCAACCTGCGCGACGCCATCGACCGCACGATCAGCTTCACCTCGCCCGACGGCAAGGTGTACGAGCTGCGCGGCGAGTCGGCCACGATCGTCGTACGCCCGCGCGGCTTGCACCTCACCGAGAAGCACATCCTGGTCGACGGCGAGCGGATGGCCGGCGCGCTGGTCGACTTCGGGCTCTACTTCTTCCACTGCGCGCGGCGGCTGATCGACGCCGGTGTCGGGCCGTACTTCTACCTGCCCAAGCTGGAGGGGCACCGCGAGGCCCGGCTGTGGAACGACGTCTTCACGCACGCACAGTCCACTTTGGGCATCCCGCACGGCACGATCCGGGCCACCGTGCTGATCGAGACCTACCCGGCCGCGTTCGAGATGGACGAGATCCTGTACGAGCTGCGCGACCACTCCGCCGGCCTCAACGCGGGCCGGTGGGACTACATGTTCTCGGTCATCAAGAAGTTCCGCACGCGCGGCGACGACTTCCTGCTCCCCGACCGCAATTCGGTGACCATGACCGTGCCGTTCATGCGCGCGTACACCGAGCTGCTCGTGCGCACCTGCCACCGGCGCGGCGCGCACGCGATCGGCGGCATGGCGGCGTTCATCCCCAGCCGCGACGAGGCGATCAACACGGCCGCGTTCGAGAAGGTGCGCGGCGACAAGACCCGCGAGGCGGGCGACGGCTTCGACGGCTCGTGGGTCGCGCATCCGGCGATGGTGGGGCTCTGCACCGAGGTCTTCGACGCGGTGCTCGGCGACCGCCCGCACCAGGTCGACAACACGCGCGACGAGGTGCGCGTGACCGCCGGGCAGTTGCTCGACGTGCGCGCGACTCCGGGCGCGGTGACCGAGGCCGGCCTGCGCGGCAACATCGGCGTCGGCGTGCGCTACCTGGAGTCCTGGCTGCGCGGCACCGGGGCGGTCGGCATCAACAACCTCATGGAGGACGCCGCCACCGCCGAGATCTCCCGCTCCCAGGTGTGGCAGTGGCTGCACAACGGGGTGCGGCTGGACAGCGGCCAGGTGGTGACCCGCGAGCTGGTCGAGCGGCTGCTCGACGAGGAGCTGGCCACCATCCCGCAGGACGGCGGCCGGTGGGCGGACGCCCGCGCGCTCTTCACCGAGATGGCGCTCTCCGACGACTTCGCGGAGTTCCTGACCATCCCCGCGTACGAGCGGATGCCCTAGCTCAGCCCGTGCGTGGCGGCGGAGAATGCGGCCGCGGGAGCGGCGGTCTTGACCACGGCGGGCGTCGCGGTAGCCCAAAATCTCTTGTTTCAGGCCGGATCGGGGAAGCGTGGGGGGCGCTTCTCCAGGAAGGCGTTGGCGCCCTCCACCATGTCGGGGCTGCCGACCGCCTGCACCAGCATGCCCACGCCGGTGCTGAAGGAGTCGCGGGCCGCGTTCCACCAGATGTTCGAGCTGGTCTTGGTGATCTCCAGGTAGCGCGGGCTGAGCGCCTCGATCTCGGCGCAGATCTCGCCGACCCGCTCCTCCAGCGCGCCGTCGTCCACGACCTCGTTGACCAGGCCCAGCGCCAGGGCCTGGTCCGCGCTGTACCGGCGGCACAGCATGGCCATCTCCTTGGCCCGCTTCTCGCCGATCTGGATCGAGAGCACGTTGGTCGCCCCGGTGACCGGCGCGCTCCCGACCCGGGGTCCGGTCTGCCCGAACGTCGCCGAGCGGGTCGCCACCGCCAGGTCGCAGGCGACCACGAGTTCGTTGCCGCCGCCGGCCGCCGCCCCGCCGATCGCGGCGATCACCGGGCGCGGGCACTGCCGCACCGCGTCGAAGAGGCGCAGCGAGGCCCGGTACAGCCCGCGCATCGCCTCGACGGTCGGCCGGGCCAGGCCGGTGAGCGCGCCGCCGGCGCAGAAGCTGCCGCCCGAGCCGGTGATCACCACCGAGCGCGCGCTCGACGCCGCCTCCAGCGCGTCCGCTATCGCGTGGGCCATCGGCGCGTCGTACGCGTTGCGCCGCTCCGGCCGGTTGAGCCGGATCCACACCGTCGAGCCGCGCCGCTCGACCTCGACGTCCGCCACGTCACTCTCCTCCGGTCTTCTGGAAGTGGGGCAGCACCTCGTCCTTGAAGAGGGCGAGAGTGCGCAGGACCCGCTCCTGGGGCAGGTCGTACCACTGCATGCGCAGGATCACGTACGTCACGCCGAGACCGGCCAGCTCCTTCAGCCGGCGCACGCACTCCTCCGGCGTGGTGAACAGGTACGAGTGGGCCGCCACGTCGTCGGCCGCCCGCGCGTCGGTCAACTGCCGGTAGCTCTCGGTCGCGTCCGGGGCGTTGAACGCGCTGTACGCCTGGGTCAGCGCGCCGCGCGCCCGCCGGCCGGTCGCCATCGCCCGCTCCGGGTCGGGGTCGAGCACCAGCTCCCGGCGTACGACCACGTCCCGCTCGCCGGTCGCGCCGGCCGCCTCCAGTTCGGCCCGGTACCAGCGCAGCACCGTCTTCAGCCGGTCCGGCGTGACGTGCGGCGGGATGATCCACGCGTCGCCGAGCCGGGCCGCCCGCCGGGCCCCGGCGCGGTGCGCGCCCGCGCCGACCCAGATCGGCGGCCCGCCCGGGCGTACCGGCGGCAGGCTGATCCGCTGGCTCCTCAGCGCGTAGTGCCGCCCGGCGAAGTCGACCGGCTCGCCTGTCCACAGTGCACGGACGATCGCCACCGACTCCTCGTACCGGGAGACCCGCTCGCCCAGCGGCACGCCGAACGACTCGAACTCGTTCTCCCGGTACCCCATCCCGAAGCCGGCGACCGCGCGACCGCCGCTGATGTGGTCGAGCGTCGCGTACGTCTCGGCCACCTCGACGGGATGGTGCAGTGGCAGGATCAGCATGTTGGTGCCGACGGTCATCTCACCGGCGTCGGCGGCGAGCGCGGCGAGCACCGGGATCGGCTGGAGCGTCGGCATGTTGCCCAGGTAGTGCTGCAACATCCACACCGAGGAGAAGCCGGCCTCGGCGGCCGCCGCCACCTGCTCGCGCATCGGGGCGATGAGGTCGGCCGGGCGCGGGGACGGCGGGAAGTCGTTCTGGATCGCGAGCCCGAAGCGCACGTCACACCTCCGGTCTAGGCGTATTTCATAAGGTCTAGGCGTATTTCATAAGGGTCGGTCGGGCCGCGGGCCGGGCATGCTCCTGTGAGACACGCCCTAGTCGGAGAAGCGCCGCACCAACTGCTTGGCGAGCGCGTCGAGCAGCACCTCGGTCGAGCCCTCGTAGATCCGCATCGGCCGCGCCTCGCGGTAGAGCCGCTCGATCGCCGAGCCGCGGACCAGGCCGAAGCGCCCCATCACCTGTACGCAGCGATCCACGACCCGACCGGCGGTCTCGGTCGCGCCGATCTTGGCCATGGTGGAGAGGTGCAGCCCTTCGCCCGGGTCGCGCGCGGCCGCCGCGGCGGCGCGGTAGACGAGCGCGCGGGCCATCTCGATCTCCGTCCAGCAGGTGGCCAGCATCGCGGGTACCGGGCCGAGCCGCGCCAGCGTCGTCCCGAACTGCTCGCGGCCGGTCGCGTGGCGTACCGCCTCCCGCAGCGCCGCCTCGGCCATCCCGACCGCGGCGCCGGCCACCGATACGCGGAACGTCGCGAGCGTGTCCAGCACCGGCCGGAAGCCCTTCCCCGCCACGCCGACCAGGTGGTCCGCCGGCACGCGTACGCCGTCGAGGACGACGTCGCCGAGCACGTGTGGGGCGATGATCTGGTACGGCTTCAGCACCGTCACGCCCGGCGTGTCGGCGGGCACCAGCACCAGCGAGTACCCGTCGCCGTCCCGGGCCAGCATCGTGTAAACGTCGGCGTCACCGGCGTTCGTGATGAACGACTTGCGCCCGTCGAGCACCAGGTCGCCGCCGTCCCGGGTGAGTGTGGTGGTGATGGCGCGCAGGTCCGACCCCACGTCCGGCTCGGTCAGCCCGAGCGCGGCGATCGCCTCCAGCCGCCCGATCGGGCCGAGCCACCGCTCCCGCACCGCGGGCGAGCCGCCGACGCCGATCGCGTGGCTGCCGATGCCCTGCATGGCGAAGAGCGAGTCCAGGTGGGCGCTGGTCGCGGCGAGCTGCTCGCGGACCACGGTGACGGCGAGCGAGTCGACCCGCTCGCCGCGGCCGCCGTACTGGCCGGGCACGGTCAGCGCCGTCAGGCCGCTCCTCGCGAGGGCGGCACGCATGTGTGGGTCGATGTCGTCCCGCTCGTCCGCCTCGGCGGCCCGGTCACGCACCGAGTCGGCGAGGGCCCGGGCCTCGGCCCGCAGTGCGAGGTACGACTCCGGCAACTCGAAGAGCACCGCATCCCCTTTCGCCATGATCCATGATTACCATAACAAGGAATACCGCTCTGGAAGGAGCCCCAATGTCCTCGCCTTACGCCGGTACCCCCTTCGACCTCACCGGAAAGGTCGCGCTGGTCACCGGCGGCAGCCGCGGGCTGGGCGCGCGGATCGGGCTCGGCCTGGCCCGGGCCGGCGCGGACATCGTGGTGGCCAGCCGCGACCTGGAGTCGTGCCGCCGCCAGGCCGACCTGATCACGGCGGAGACCGGCCGGGCGGCGCTGCCGTACGGCGTCCACGTCGGACACTGGGACGAGCTGCCCGGCCTGGTCGACGCCGCGTACGAGCGCTTCGGCCACGTCGACGTGCTGGTCAACAACGCCGGCATGTCCCCGCTCTACGACACTCTCGATTCGGTCAGCGAGGCCCTGTTCGACAAGGTGATCGGGGTCAACCTCAAGGGCCCGTTCCGCCTCTCCGCCCTGGTCGGCGCGCGGATGGCGGCCGGCGAGGGCGGCAGCGTCGTCAACATCTCCAGCGGCGTCGCCCTGCGCCCGCGGGCCGGCGTGCTGCCGTACGCGGCGGCCAAGGCGGGGCTCAACAACCTCACGGTCGGGCTCGCCCACACATACGGCCCGTCGGTGCGCTGCAACGCGATCGTCTGCGGCACGTTCCTCACCGACGTGAGCCGGCACTGGGACGCCGAGGCGTTCGCCGCCCGGGCCGCCACCTTCGCGCTGCGCCGGGGCGGCCAGCCCGACGAGATCGTGGGCACCGTCCTCTACCTCGCCTCAGACGCGTCCAGCTTCACCACCGGCGCCCTGATCACGGTCGACGGCGGCCAACCCTGACCTACCGCGACGCCCGTCGCGGTCCAGGCCGGTCACGGCTCAGGCCAGGGCGCTGGCGGCGCGCAGTGCGGCGCGGTCGGCGACGGACAGGTCGAGCAGCTCTTCCAGAACCTCGTCGGTGTGTTGGCCGATTTCCGGGACGCCGTCGTACGCGGGGCCGGCCGAGCTGGCCAGGTGCAGCACGGGGCCGGGCATGAGCACCTTGCCGAGCACGTCGTTGCCGGTCAGCTCGACCAGCGTGCGCTCCCGGAAGTGGGGGTCGGCCAGGATGTCGCGGGCGTCGTTGACGGCCGACGCGACCACCTCGTGCTTCTCCAGGATCGCCAGGATCTCGTCCCGCGGGCGGCTGGCGACCCACGCGCTCACCTCGGACTGGATCGCGTCGTTGTTGGCCATCCGGGCGACGTTGGTGGCGAACCGCGGGTCGGCCAGGATGTCGGGGCGGCCCATGGCGGCGAAGAGGCGTTCGGCGATGGTCTGGTTGGAGGCCGCGATGGAGAGCCATCCGCCGTCGGCCGCCTGGTAGATGCCGCGCGGTGAGGCCGAGCCGGTGCCGTTGCCGACCCGGCCCTGGATCTCGCCGCTGGCCTGGTACTTGAGGAGCATGTCGCCGACGATGAACATCAGCGGCTCGTAGAGCGCCACGTCCACCACGTCGCCGGTGCCGGTGCGCTCGCGGCGGAAGAGCGACATGGCGGTGCCCATCGCGGCGGCGATGCCCGCGATCGAGTCGGCGAAGCCGAAGGGCGGTGACGTCGGGGGCGTCTCCGGCCAGCCGTTGATGTACGCGAAGCCGCTGCCGGTCTCGGCCACCGTGCCGAAGCCGGGCCGCTCCCGGTAGGGGCCGGTCTGCCCGAAGCCGGAGACCCTGGTGAGCACGAGGCCGGGGTTGTCCGCGGCGAGTACGTCGTAGCCGAGCCCCCAGCTCTCCAGCCGGCCGGGGCGGAACGACTCGATCACGACGTCGCAGCGGGCGGCGAGGCGGCGTACCAGAGCGCGCCCCTCCGGCCGGCGCAGGTCGATGGCGACCGACCGCTTGCCCGCGTTGAGCCGGCTGAAGCCGAGCGACAGGCCGTCCTTGCGCGGGGTCCACTGGCGGGCGTAGTCGCCGGTGCCGGGCGGCTCCACCTTGATCACCTCGGCGCCGAAGTCGCGCAGCATGCGGCCGGCGGTCGGCGCGGCGTACATTGTGCCGAGTTCGAGGACCCGGACACCGGCGAGCGGTGCTTCCCTCACCGGTCACCTCCATGCAGGGCGAGCCACTCCAGCGCGGTCTCGTAGTGGGCGCGGTCGATGTGTACGCCGGCGTAGCGGGCCGCGCCGGCGCCCTCGGCGACCGCCTTCTCGTACGCCTCGACCAGGCCGCGGTGGAACTCGATCCCCTCGGCGCTGGGACCGAAGACCTCGTTGATCACCGGTACGTGGCGCGGATGAATCGCGATCATGCCACGGAAGCCGAGCCGGCGGCCGCGCGTGGCGAAGTCGCGCAGGCCGTCCAGGTCGTCCAGGCGCTCCCACAGGCCGGTCACCGGATGGATGCCCGCGCCCCGGCAGGCCAGCAGTACGCGGCTGCGCAGGTAGAGCGTCTCGTCGCCGCCGGGCGTCCACTCGAAGCCCACCGCGCGCGTGATGTCGGCGTGCTCGGCGGTCGGCCCCACCATCGCGCCGACCCGCAGGCCGGCGGCGATCGCCTCGCAGCGCTGGATCGCCGCCACCGTCTCGACCGGCACCAGCAGCTCCAGGCCGGTGACGCCGTTGCGCCGCTCGAAGTGGTCGAGCAGCGCGTCGAACCGGATCACGTCGGAGGCGTCGGCCACCTTGGGCGCGAAGACGAAGTCGAGGCCGGGCACCACGACCTCTTCCAGATCGGCGCCGGCGAGGCCGGTGGCGAGCGGGTTCACGCGTACCCCGATGCCGATCTTGGCGTCGGCGGCGCGCAACCGCGCCACGGATGCGGCGACCACCGCGCGCGCCGCGGCCTTCTCGCCGTCGGGGACGGAGTCCTCCAGGTCGAGTACGACCGCGTCGGCACCGGAGGCGGCCGCCTTCTCCGCCCAGGTCGTCCGGTGGCCTGGCACGAACAGGATCGAGCGGTACGGGCGCATCGTCATCCCTTCGCCCAGGTGGTCCGGTCGCCGGTGTCCGGGGTGATGCCCTCCTCGCGAAGCGCGGCCTTGCGTACCTTCTCGCTCGGCGTCTTGGGCAGCGCGTCGACGAACCGCACGAACCGGGGCGTGGCGAACGTCGGGATCTTGCCGGCGCAGAACTCCCACAGCTCGCCCGCGGTGACCGGCGCGTCGGTGACCACGACCGCCATCACCTCGTCCTCCCCCGCCTCCACGCCGGCCGGTACGCCGATCACCGCGCACTCGCGCACGGCCGGATGCTGGAGGATCGCCTGCTCCACCTCGTACGAGCTGATGTTCTCGCCGCGCCGGCGCAGCGCGTCCTTGTACCGGTCGACGAAGTAGTACCAGCCCTCCTCGTCGCGGCGCAGCGCGTCGCCGGTGTGGAACCACAGGTTGCGCCACGCCTCGGCGGTCTTCTCCGGCATGTTGTAGTAGCCGAGGCTGCACGTCCACGGATGCTTGTAGCGGACCACCAGCTCGCCCACCTCGCCGACCGGCACCTCGCGGTCGGTGTCCGGGTCGACCAGCCGGGCCTCGAACCACTCGCTGGCCAGCAGCCCGGCCGCGCCCGGCGGGCGGATCTCGCCGTACGGCGACAGGATCGGCGCGCTGGTCTCGGTGAGCCCGAACGCGTCGACGAACGCCTCGACACCGAAGCGCTCCATGAACGGCCGCAGGATCGAACTCGCGGTCGGCGCGGCGTACACGCAGCGCAGCCGGTTGTCGGCGTCGTCCCAGCGGGGTTCGGTCTTCCAGACGAAGTCCATCATCACGCCGATGAGGTTGGTGACCGTCACCGCGTCGTCGCGCACGTGGTCGATCCACCGCCGGGCGCTGAACTTGCGCCGCACCACGACGCGCGCGCCCGCCACGATCGCCGGGTACGCCGCCATGAACTGTGCGTTGCCGTGGAAGAGCGGCGTGGTGGTCAGGTACGTGTCGTCGGCGGTGAGCCGGGTCAGCCAGACGACCTCCTGGCCGAAGAAGTACATCTGCGCGTGCGGCATCGCCACGCCCTTGGAGGGGCCGGTCGTGCCGGAGGTGAAGAAGATCGAGGCGAGGCTGGTCGGCGACGGGGCGGGCAGCTCCAGCCGCTCGCCGTCCAGCAGCCGCTCCCAGCGGTCGGCCCGCCAGCCGTTGGTACGCAGCAGCTCGATCGCCTTGTCGGCCTGCCCGGTATCGATGACCCAGAAGTGCTCGATGTCGCGGGCGTGCTCGGCGATGGCCACGAACCGCTCGGCGAACACGTCGTCGACCACCGCCCAGCGCGGCCGCACCGTCTGGCTCTGGTGGCGCAGGAACTCACCCTCGTACGCGGTGTTGATCGGCACCTCGACCAGCCCGCCGACCGCGGTGGCGAACCAGCTCCGGACGAACTGCGACGAGTTGGCGGCCATGACGAGGACCCGGTCGCCGGACTCCGCGCCGGCCGCGTACCAGGAGCCCGCGACGGCCTCGGCGTCGGCGAGCGCCTCCGCGTACGTCCACTGTGTCTCCTCGTCCGGGCAGACCAGCACGGTGGCGTGCGGGCGGGCCTCGGCCTGCGCGCGCAGCACGGCGGCGAGCGACCACTCGTCCTGCGGGAAGTTGGGGACTGTGCCGGTGTACTCCCTGACCATGTCTCGACCCCTCTAGCGCCGCTGGTCGAACGAGCGTCCGAGCATCTCCGAGACGATCCTGATCCGCTGCATCGTCGGCGTACCGCCGGCCAGCGCCCAGCCGTGCGCGTCGCGGTGCAGCCGCTCGATGCCGTACTCCTCGGTGTAGCCGTTGCCGCCGTGCAACTGCATCGCCAGGTCGGAGACGCGCTTGGCCATCTCGTTGGCGGTGCACTTGGCCAGCGACACCTCAAGCGGTACGGGCATGCCGGTGCCGGCGTGGTGCGCCGCCCGCAGCAGCAGCTGTCGAGCCGCCTCCACCTGCATCATCATGTCGGCGAGGGTGAGCTGGATGTTCTGGAACTCGACCAGCGGCTTGCCGAACTGGATCCGGTCCTGGGCATACCGCAGGCTGCGGTCGAGTGCCGCCTGACCGATAGCCAGACTCATCGTCGCGTTGCCGAGCCGCTCGATCGAGAACGCGGTGAACAGCTTGCGGAAGCCGCCGGCGCCGATCAGCAGGTTCTCCTCGGGCACCTCGACGTCGTCGAAGATCACGTCGGCGCTGGGGATGCCGCGGAAGCCCATCAGCCGCTCCGGCGGGCCGAAGCTGACGCCCGGGCGGTCGGCCTCCACGATGATCGCACCGATGCCCTTGGCGCCGGGCGCGTCGGAGATCCGCGCGTACACCAGGTAGCTGTCCGCCTCGCTGCCGTTGGAGATCCAGCGCTTGGCGCCGTTCACCGTGTACCGGCCGCCGGCGAGCTTGGCCCGCGTGGTCATGTCGGTGGCGGCGGAGCCAGCGTCCGGCTCCGAGATCGCCACGGCCATGGTCGTCTCGCCGCTGATGATCGACGGCAGGAACCGCTGCCGCTGCTCCTCGGTGCCGAGCTGGGCAACCACCTGCGCCGGTCCGGTATTCGCCTCGAAGACCTGGAACGCGGCCGGGCGGCACTCCTTGGCCAACTCCTCGATCACCACCAGGGCGTCGAGGACCGGCCGGCCGGAGCCGCCGTACCGCTCGGAGTGGGCGATACCGAGCAACCCGAGCGAGCCGAGGAACCGGCGCTCCTCGATCGGAAACCGGGTGCGCTCGCGATCCCATGCCTCCGCCTTGGGTGCGTATCGCTCGCGCGCCAGCTGGCGGGCCGCGTCCTGGATCTCCTCACGCCCCTCGTGCCAGGACGTGCCGTCAAGATTCGTCACATGCGCCTCCCTGCTATTGATGCTATTCGTATGCAGAGATAGTTTGTCAAGCATGGGAGCCATGCAGACGCGAAGCGTGATCGTCGACGCGGTCCGGTCACCGATGGGGCGGGGCAAGCCGGGAGGGGCACTGTCCGGCACGCATCCGGTCGACCTGCTGGCTGGCGTACTCACCGCGCTGGTGGAACGGACCGGCGTCGACCCGGCCACGGTCGACGACGTACTCGTCGGCTGCGTCGGCCAGAACCTCGAGCAGTCCGCGACCCCGGGCCGCCAGGCGTGGCTCGCCGCTGGCTACCCGGAGCACGTGCCGTCAGTGACGGTCGAGCGCAAGTGCGGCTCCGGGCAGCAGGCGATCGACTTCGCCCACTGGGGCATCGTCGCCGGCGCGTACGACCTGGCCATCGCGGGCGGTGTCGAGTCGATGAGCCGCGTGCCGATGGGCTCGGCCAGGGGCGACGCCGACCCGTTCGGCCCCGCCGTGCGCGGCCGCTATCCGGGCCTCGTGCCGCAGGGCGTCTCCGCCGAGCTGGTCGCCGAGAAGTGGAAGCTCCCCCGCCACGAGCTCGACGCCTTCGCGGCCCGCTCCCACCTGCTCGCCGCCCGCGCCGCCGAGCGGGGCGGCTTCCGGGACGAAATCGTGGCGGTCGCCGGCGTGACCGCCGACGAGACCATCCGTCCGGGTACGTCGGCGGAGGTGCTGGGCGGGCTCCGCACGACGTTCGACAGCGAACGGTACCGGGCGATGTTCCCCGCGCTGGACTGGAAGATCACCGCCGGCAACAGCTCCCAGCTCACCGACGGTGCGTCCGTGCTGCTGCTGGCGAGCGAGGAACGGGCCGCCGCGCTGGGACTGCGCCCGCGCGCCCGGATCGTCGCCTCGGCGGTCTGCGCGGACGACCCGGTACTGATGCTGACCGGCCCGATCCCGGCCACGCACAAGGTGCTGGCCAAGGCCGGACTCTCCATTTCGGACATCGACGCGGTCGAGGTGAACGAGGCGTTCGCGTCGGTACCGCTGGCCTGGCTCGCCGAGTTCGACCTGGACCCCGAGCGGCTCAACCCGCGCGGCGGGGCGATCGCGCTCGGCCATCCGCTCGGCGCGTCCGGCGCCCGGCTGATGACCACGCTCATCAACCATCTCGAACAGACCGGCGGCCGGTACGGCCTGCAGACCATGTGCGAGGCCGGCGGCATGGCCAACGCAACCATCATCGAGCGGCTCTGACTCTCGGGGAGGCTTCCTTGAAGATCGACCAGGCCAGTGCGGTCGTCACCGGTGGCGCCTCGGGGCTCGGCCTCGCCACCGCCAAACGCCTGCTCGCGGAGGGCGCGTCGGTGGTGATCGTCGACCTGCCCACATCCGCCGGCGAGGCGGTGGCCAAGGAGATCGGCGCGGTCTTCGCACCGGCCGACGTCACCGACCCGGGCGCGGTGGACGCGGCACTGGACGCCGCCGAGTCGGCGGGGCCGATCCGCGCGCTGGTGCACTGCGCCGGCCGCGGCGGCACGGTACGGCTGGTCGGCCGCGACGGCAGCCCCGGCGACCTGGAGCTGTACGAGAAGCTGGTGCGGATCAACCTGGTCGGCACGTTCAACGTGCTGCGGCTGACCGCGGCGCGGATGGCGGGCAACGAGCCGCTGGAGGGCGAGCGCGGCGTGTGCGTGCTCACCGCTTCGGTCGCGGCGTGGGAGGGGCAGATCGGCCAGATCCCGTACGCGTCCGCCAAGGCCGGCGTGGTCGGCATGACCCTCGTGGCCGCCCGCGACCTGGCCAGCCGGCTGATCCGGGTCGCCACCATCGCGCCCGGCATCTTCGACACGCCGATCCTCGACCGGTTCTCCGACACGATCAAGGACGGGCTGGCCCGCTCGATCCCGCATCCGGCCCGGCTTGGTCACCCCGACGAGTTCGCCCGGCTGGCCGCGCACATCGTGGACAACCCGATGATCAACGGCGAGACCATCCGGCTCGACGGCGCGGTACGGATGCAGCCCCGATGAGCGCCGTACGCACCGAAGAGCACGGCCGGATCCTGCTGGTCACCATCGACCGCCCCGAGGCGCGAAACGCGATCAACACGGCGGCGGCCGAGGGCATCGCCGCCGCGCTCACCGAACTCGACCAGCGCGACGACCTGAGCGTCGGCGTGCTCACCGGTGCCGGCAAGGGCTTCTGCGCCGGTATGGACCTCAAGGCGTTCCTGGCCGGCGAACGTCCGGCCGCGGAGGGCCGCGGCTTCGCCGGCATCGTGGAACGGCCCCCCGCCAAGCCACTGATCGCCGCGGTGGAGGGCTTCGCGGTCGCCGGCGGCTTCGAGATCGCGCTGGCCTGCGACCTCATCGTGGCCGCCGAGGACGCGAAGTTCGGCCTCCCCGAGGTACGCCGCGGACTGCTGCCCGGCGGCGGTGGGCTGCTGCGGTTGCCGACCCGCATCCCGTACGCCATCGCGCTCGAATGGATCCTGACCGGCAAGCTGGTGACCGCCCGCGAGGCACACGCCGCCGGCCTGGTCAACCGCCTCACCGAGACCGGCTCGGCGCTGGAGTCCGCGCTCGGGCTGGCACAGGAGATCGCGCGCAACGCACCGCTGGCCATCCGCGCGGCGAAGCGGATCGTGGTGGAGTCGCCCGCGTGGCCACCGGAGGAGGCGTTCGCCCGGCAGGCGGAGATCTACGAGCCGGTGCGCTCCTCCCAGGACGCGGTCGAAGGCGCGCGGGCCTTCACCGAAAAGCGCGCCCCCGACTGGCGAGGCGCTTAGACCTGAGGCTAGGCGAGGCCGAGCAGGCGGGCCAGCGTGCCGCCGAGGATCGCCTCCTCCTCGGCGGGCTCCAGGCCCAGGGAACGGATCGTGGCGATCTCGGCGGCCGGGTCGGCCATGGGCCAGTCGGAGCCGAAGACCATCCGGTCCGCGCCGTGCTGGCGGACGATGGCGCGCAGGCGGTCCGGGTCCAGTTCGGCCAGCCGCGGCGGCCAGGAGGTCTCCAGCACGATCGGCGAACCGAGCACCTCCGCCTCGGCCTCGTCGAGCCGGTGGTAACCGCCGTAGTGGCAGGCGATCAGCACCAGGTCGGGCACCGCGTCGCGCAGGATGCGGAGGTTTCGCGGCGCGCCGCGCTCGTTGGCGTCCGCGTCGCCGCCAGCACCGGCGTGCGTGATGACCACGACGCCGGCCTCGGCCAGCCCGCGCGCGATCTCGATGACCCGCGGGTCGGCCAGCGACAGGTCCTGGAAGAGCGGATGCAGCTTGACGCCGCCGATGCCGTTGTCGGCCAGCGAACGCAGGTTCTCCTCGACCGGGAGGTCCGGATGCACGGTGCCGAACGGGATCAGCCGCGTGCGGTCGATCGAGCCGATGAACTCGTTGGCGCGGCGGACGTGCCGGGCCGTGTTGGCGATGCCCAGGCAGACCCCGCGGTCGATGCCGGCCGTGTCCATGGTGCGGAGCAGCCCGCCGACGGTGCCGTCGAAGACCGGATCGAGCGCGGCCGGCCGGCTGGCCAGCACCTGCGGGGCGATGTGGTCGGGCCAGACGTGACAGTGCACATCGATGATCATTGGCAACCCCTTTTCAGGATAACCAATATCATAGATCATGCCCCCTGCCGGCGGCGACGGGCACGGGCCGGTGTCCGCCGGCGTCCGCGCCGCTGGGTAGCGTTGGCGGATGCGTGAGAACCCTGCCGCCAGCGCGCCGGACGACCGCGAGTGGCCGGCCACCGCCGAAGGGCTCATGCGTTCACGGTTCGAGGCGTTCCGCGACGGCGACGCGGCGTGGCTGCTCGCGAGCTGGCATCCGTCGACCCGGCCGGCGCGACTCGACCTGGCCGACAACCCGACCTGGCGGCGGCTCCAGATCGTCGACACCGTCGACGGCGGGCCGGACGACGCCGAGGGCGTCGTGGAGTTTCGCGCGTCGTACCTCGTCGACGGCGCCTCACGCGTGCGGCAGGAGCGGTCGAGGTTCGTGCGTGAGGGCGGCCGCTGGTACTACGTCGACGGCACGTGACCCGCACCGGCCGCCGCGCCCCCTACGCGGCGGCGTGCGTGTCGGGGTAGGCGCTCCAGCGGGATCCACCTTTCGCACACCGGGACGCGAAGTGCGCCCGCGCCGGGTAGCGGCGGTAGTAAGTTCTGGAGGCCTTTGCGAAAGCCCGACTCAAGTGGAGGATGCCGTGACCAGCGACGCGAACCGATCGCCGCGCATCCTGTCGATCTCGTGGGGTCAAATGGACGTCGAAGACCTGGGATCCGGCAAGGACTTCAAGCTCTATCCAGGCGGTGGCCGAGCGTGGGACTGGTCCGAGACCGGCACCGGCCACAGCCCAGGCATCCAGCCCGACGACGTCGAGGAACTCCTCGCCCACGGCGCCACGACCGTCGTACTGTCGCGCGGGATGCAGTTGCAACTCGAGGTGGACCCACGCACGCTCGACCTGCTCGACGAGCGCGGCATCACCGTACACGTGGCGGAGACGACCGAAGCCGTCCAGATCTACAACAACATCGCCAGCACAGAAGCCGCCGTCGCGGGGCTCTTTCACTCGACCTGCTGAGCGTGGCACGGTGATATGACAAATCCTTTATGTATTTACTTCGATGCGTTACGCCTATCCGGAGGTGATGCTGCGCAGGCTCGCTCACGTCGCCGCCGCGTCTCTACTGGCCACCGCCGGCCTGCTCGGCCCAGCCGGCCCGTCATCCGGCTCCGCGACCCCCGACCCGGCCGAAGCGCGCGGGCTGCTCGCCGCGATGGCGCGCGACCTGGGGCTCGACGCCGCCCAGGCCCACCGGCACCTCACCGCCGCCACGGTCACCGCACGCGCCGAGGCTGTCCTGCGCCCCGCCCTCGACGACCGGTTCGGCGGTGCCTGGGTCGACCCGGCCGGCCATCCGGTCGCCGCGGTCACCGATCCGGCCGACCTCGCCACCGCCCGAGCCACCGGCGCCCGGGCCCGGCTCGTCCGGTACACCGAGGTGGAACTCACGGCCACCGCCGCCCGGCTCGACCGCGCCGCCCGCACCGCGCCGGAGACCGTCACCGGCTGGTACGCCGACCTGACCACCAACCGGGTCGTCGTGACCGCGCTACCCGGCACGGCCACCGCCGCACACGACTTCGCCACCGCCGCCGGCGCCGCCCCCGCCGTGGTCAAGGTCGTCACCGAGTACGAGCGACCCGCTCCGCGCGCCAACGTCCACGGTGGAGACCCGTTCCGCACGTCGCTGGGCATCCGGTGTTCGGCCTCCTTCACCGTGGTCGGCGGTTTCCTCACCGCACGGCACTGCGTCGGCCGGGTCGGCGAGCCGGTGTACACGCTCGGCGGCCAGCGGATGGGCCAGGTCGCCGCGATCGGCCCGGTCACCTCCGACTACGCCTTCGTGCGGCTCGACCCCGGCTGGACCCCGGTGGGCAAGATCCGCGTGGGGGCGTCGCTCATCCCGGTGGCCGGCGCGACCTCCGCCCCGGTCGGCGCCGCCGTCTGCCGGTTTGGCAACACCACCGGCTGGCACTGCGGCACCGTACTGGCCAAGAACGTGACCGTCTACTACGCCGACGGCGTCATCTACGGGCTGACCAGGACCAACGTCTGCTCCGAGCCAGGCGACTCAGGCGGCCCGTTCATGGCCGGCTACCAGGCGCAGGGCACGACATCCGGCGGATCCGGCAACTGCAGCGTCGGCGGCGTGACCTTCTTCCAACCGGTCACGGTGCCGCTCTCCGCGCTCGGGCTGACCCTGCTCACCTCGCCGACGGCGGGGTAACCACCGATCCAGTACGACCTCTTGATCGCGGCGCGAGGTGAGCCAGGTCGTCGGCGAGTTTCTGGCCCGGTGGCTGGCGGGCGGCGACGAAATCGACGGCGTGCACGACGCCTCGATCACCGAGCGTTCACTCCGGGAGGGCAACGCCTTTGCGCGGCTGAACTACGGAATTAACAGCGGATCCTGCCGCTGCACTAACGTGTAGGTTCAATCCGTCGCGATCCTCGTGGGGCGACGTGGCCGCGTTTGCGGGATGAACGACCACGCCGCCACCTGACCCAACCTACCGCCGCCAAAGCACACCAACGCCTTGTGAAACCAGGACCACCGCCCGCCGCAGGCCGCCCTTGCCTCACCGTGCGAGCGCGTCGGCGGCGATCTTCAGGTCGGTGACCAAGCCCGCGTACGCCGCGTCCTGGTCATCAGCGCGCAGCACCGCCGACGGATGGATCGTGGCGAGGGCCTGAATCTCCGCCACCGGGAAATCCTCCGGACGCTGCGCCGACGCCGGCCACGGCAACAACCGGCCACGCGAACGGGTCACCCGAAACGCCGGCCCGAACAACGCCTTCGCCGCGGTTGCCCCCAACGCGACGATCAGCTCGGGCTTCAGCTGGGCGAACTCCGCCACCAACCACGGCCGACACGCCTCAATATGCACCCGATCCGGCGTCTGATGGATTCGCCGCTTACCCCGCACCTCAAAGCGGAAATGCTTCACAGCGTTGGTCAAGAAAATGATCGACGGATCGATACCCGCATCATCAACCGCTCCACGCAGCAGACGGCCAGCCGGACCCACGAACGGAAGACCCTTCCGATCCTCCACATCCCCCGGCTGCTCCCCCACCAACACCAACCGAGCATGCGCCGCACCACGACCAAACACCACCTGCGTCGCATCCGCGAACAGCTCACACCCACGACACCCGGCAGCCGCGGCCTTCAACTGGTCAAGACTGCGCGCCCTCGCCGGAACGAACTCCTGCGCCCCTACCGGCGCCTGCCCTGTCGCCATACCGCCGTTCTACCCGATCCCTCACAATCCACGCCCACCGCCCCGGCCACTGACGGCTCGGGGTCCGAACCTACCGCGACGCCGACCAGCGGACCTCGAGCCTCGACACCAGCTATGAGCAGGTGAACGTATCGTTGAGGCAGGCCGACGCAGCCGGGAGGCCGTTCAGCCACAACTTCAGCAAGGCCGGTACCGGCGTATGTCCAATCGGGGATCCATCGACATCGACGATCTGGCGCTCGAGATCGCCGGTGTCGAGTCGGTTACCCTACGGTTGGCGCCGTTAGGGAGGCCGACCAGTGGCGGTACGCGGCGGGGAGATCATCCTCGGCGCGCCTAACACTGTGGGCTCTCGACCGTCGGATACAAGATCGTCGCACCCGAGTCACCCGTCCCCAACGCCACCTTCGAACGGATCGCCGGCCAGCAATCCACGAACCGCATTGTCACCGCCTGGCCCCGCACAGAGTGACAGATCAGCGGACAGCAACCCAACAAGACGGCCTGCTCATCGCTAGCGCCGAGGCTTTAGTCGGCCTACCGTTCGCACCCGACGCGATCAACAGCGCGCGAGGCGTGGCGTCGATGCCGGTCGCCGTCCGCGGGCGGTGCAGCGAGGAGTCGGTGGACCACAGCGACAGCCGTGAATTGCCGGTAGAGGTCATGAGCGGCTTATGCGGTACCCCCGGGACGGTGTGCGCGGCGTCCCGAACATTTCATAGCGCCGCTTGGGCGCCTTCAGCGGCGAACCATCATGCCCACGAGCCGAACGGTCCGCTGTTCAGGTGCAGTGCCAGACAACCGGTGCGGTCCCGGACCGCGCCGATGCCGCGTTGCCGGCGATGGTCCGTCCGTCGTAGCTGATCCCGTAGGTCGTGTCGTGCAGACCGGTGTTGTCATCGAGACGGCGCAGCGTCAGCGTGTTCCGTCCGCCGAGCACCACCGCACGTCCACCGTCACCCTTGGCGGTGATCCGGCCGTCGGTACTGACCGAGGCGCCGACGAGGCCGTACTTGGGAAAGACCCTCACCTCGCCCGTACGCAGGTTCCACCGCACGGGCACGCCGCCGTCGTCATGACGTGACGTGGCCAATCCGGCGACCCACTCTCCGGTGATCGACTTCGCACTGGCCGTCATCGCGGTTTCACCATCAATTGTCGGCAGGGGCAACTCCCGCGGTGTCCCGTCGGCCGACCACACGTACGGCCGAGACTTGACATCGGGAGTCAACTGGCCCACGATCGTCTGCCCGTCGGCCGAGATGTCGATGGCCTTCCCCTTCCACCCGGCCTCGGGCATGCGCAGACTCGACGGTTTGTTCGCCGACGGATCCCAGAGCACCGGACGACCCTCGACCGTGCCGACCACCGTGCCGTCGTCGCTGACCGCGAACGCCTCGGTGCCCCGCGTGCCGGGCAGAATCGCCACGGCGCCGTCCCGGTACACCCACGCCCGAATCTCCTGCGGACCGCCCATCGCCCCAAAGACCGTCGAACCGACCACGACCCCGGCCGCGTTGACGTCGTGCGGCAGCTGACTCTCACCCGGCAGGTCGACCAGGCGCGGCCGGCCGTCGGTCCAGATCAGCAGATCGAGATCAACGCTGCCGGTCCGGCCAATGCTGCCGGTCCGGCCGACGATATGGCGCCCGCCCGGCTCCATGGCAAACACGACGCTGTACGCGTCGGGCGACGGCAACGCCAGGCGTTCGACCGTGCAGTCCCCACCAGGCCGCTTGTACACGGCCAGACCGCCGAGCGCCGCGATGACCACCACGCCCGCGGCTACCGCGATCCAGATCCGTACGTTCCGCCGGCCCATCAGTTCCCTCATGCCGTGTTGACGTGTGCTGTCGTCCGCCACGTTGCAGTACCGAGCCGCTGCGCGCGCCGACCATCGCCGCCTGACCCCTCATCGACGGGCAACCCGACACCCCGGCCACCGAGCCACCACAACAGCTCGCCGCGTAACCCGGCCCGCTGGGCCCCCGGTCACTGGTCAATCGATACATCGCCGCCGCCAACCGCCACCACACCGAACGAATCCCAGACGTGGAGTCCCGGAATTCTGCAGCTGCGCTTCGACGAGTTCGGGGAACGGCTCGCGTAGCGCCAACCTGTCGAAGGCTTGCACTGCGCTCCCGTCGGGCCGGTCACCAGCCTCGACGATGACAAGCATCGCTAACGGCCCGACCACGTAAGTGACATCGCCCGCGGACAGCGTCTGCGCCGGCGTCCCCGCCTGGGACAGCGCCTCGGCATCCGTCACAACCGACCACCGCTCAACCACCCGACGAGGCTAAACGAAGCGGAAGTCTCAGCGCTCGCCCACGCCAAGTGTCAACGCGTGTGAGGCCGGTTGGTTCACCGGGGACGAGGTCTACGGCGCCGACCCGGGCCTACGCACGGATCTGGAGGCCCGCGGGATCGGATACGTCCTGGCGGTCGGCTGCGACCGGCCGGTAGCGACCAACAACGATCGCACACTCGTACGGGCCGACGACCTGGGCCACCCTGCCTGGCCTGGTTAGGCGGGTTCGGAGGCAGGTCGGGTGGTGGGTAGGAGGCCGGCGGTGTGTAGGTGGTCGCGGGCGGCGGCGATGGCTTGTGGGGTGGTGTCGAAGAGGCGGCCGGCGTCCTGGAGGCGGCGTAGGCTGCCGACGGCGGTCAGGGTCTTGGCGTGTTCGGGGCGGAGCCCGGAGGCGTAGACGGTGATGCCGCGGTGTTCCAGGCGGTCGATGGCGTCGCGTAGGACGAGCGCGCCGGTGGCATCGATGGCGCTGATGCGGGACAGCCGCAGGATGATGACGCGGACGTCGGCGACTTCGGTGAGTTCGAGCAGGAAGCGGTGTGCGGCGGCGAAGAACAGCGGCCCGTCGATCCGGTACGCCACGATGTGCTCGGCGAGCAGGGCGTGTTCCTCGGCGTGGTGGTCGCTGGTGTCCAGCGGTACTTCCTCGACCCGTGCGGCCTGGACGATCTTGCGTAGAGCCAAGGCGCCAGCCACGACGAGCCCGAGTATCACCGCGGCGACAAGATCGAGGGCCAGGGTCGCGGCGGCGGTGAGTGTCATGACCAGCGCGTCGGAGCGAGACGCGCGGCCGAGAGCGGCCAGCGACGAAACCTCGACCATCCGGACCGCGGTGGCCAGCAGCACGCCGGCCAGCCCAGCGAGCGGGACGTGGGCGACCAGTGGTGCGGCGGCGAGCATCACGGCGGCGAGCGCGATGGCGTGGGTGAGGGCGGCCAGGCGGGAGGCGGCCCCGGAGCGGACGTTGACGGCGGTGCGGGCGATCGCCGCGGTGGCCGGGACACCGCCGAAAAGCGGCGTGGCGAGGTTGGCCAAGCCCTGGCCGAACAGCTCCCGGTCCGGGTCGTGCCGCTGCCCGACGGTCATGCCGTCCGCGACGGTGGCCGACAGCAGGCTCTCCAGCGCGGCGAGCGCGGCTACTGCCACCGCCGCGGTGGCCAGGCTCGGGACCGCCCCCAGGTCGACAAAGCCCAGTGATGGGGCGGGAAGCATGGCCGGCAGGGTCCCGATCACGGCGACGTCGAGGTCCGTGAGCCAGGTGAGCACGGTCGCCGCGGCGACGGCGAGCAGGGAGAACGGGATGGTGGGCCGCCACCGGGCACCGGCCAGCATCACGGCGGCAACCCCGGTGGCGAGGCCGATGGCCGCCCAGTTCGGGTCGTAGGCGAAGTCGACTACAGCTCGCCAGGCGGCTGTGGTGACCTTCTCCCCCTCTGCCGACACGCCAAGAGCGGCTGGGAACTGCTGAAGGAGGATGACAGCCGCGATGCCGGCGGTGAAACCCTCGACCACCGGCGCCGGCACGTACCGGACGAAGCTGCCGGCGCGTGCCACGGCGAGCGCGATCAGGATGAGCCCGGCCAGCAGGCCCACGGTCAGGACACCGCTCGGGCCATGCTGGTGCACGATCGGCACGAGTACGACGGTCATCGCCCCGGTCGGACCGGACACCTGCAGGTTCGAGCCGCCGAATACCGCGGCGACGGCGCCGGCCACGATAGCGGTGGCCAGTCCAGCAGCGGCGCCCAAGCCAGACGCCACCCCGAACCCGAGCGCGAGCGGCAGGGCGACCACGGCGACCGTCAGCCCCGCGATCAGGTCCCGGCCCGGCTGACGACGCATCGCCGCCAGGTCGGCGCGGCCCGGCAGCAGGTCACCGACACGGGTCCACCACGACCCCGACCCATCGACGGTCACAATCGCTCCGGTTCGGCGGCCGTCTGGGCGTCCTGCAACGTGTCAAGAAGCTCGACCTGCCCGGCCAGCATCTCGGTCAGTATTCGGCGGGCGGCCCTCATCAGGTCCGCCACGTCCGGTCCGGCCAGCGCGTATGTCGCCGTGGAACCCTCCCGGGCGGACACGACGATGCCCGCGCGGCGTAGCACCGCCAGTTGATGGGAGAGATTCGACGCCTCAATACCGAGGTCGGCGAGCAGGTCCTTGACCTGCCTCGGCCCATCCCCCAGCAACTCCAGCACCCGGATCCGCGTCGGATGCCCCAGCATCCGGAAAAATTCCGCCTTCGCTTGGTACAGCGGTACCGGCACCGAGCCTCCAATCTGACGAAGTATCAACATAACCAATTGAAGAGTTCTTCAACTAGCAAACACCGTTCGGGGTGCCGGCCTGTGGCCGCCGTCACCGACACGGCCCGCCGGGAACCTTCAGCCCCACCGGCGGCCTCTCCGCCCCACCAATAATCCGAAATGAACGGTGTGTGGCAGGTGGTAGCTCTCGGCGGAGCCGGGATGGTTGTGTGTGGTTATGCGACTGGTCGTAGGTCGACGTGGTAGCCGAGGGCTTTGACGTGGCCGCGAATGGCGCGTTGTGTGCCGGTGCGGGTGCTGTGGTGATCGATGCCGAGGTCGGTGAATTCGGCGTGTTCGCCGGCGAGTTGGTGCCAGATGATGACGGGGATGGATCGCCCGACGGCGACGACGGCTATCTTCTTGCCGGGGCGGCGGGCGATGCGCCGGTAGCGTTCGCCGAGCAACGTCGGTGTGCGTGACGCGGCGACGGCGGCCTCGCCCAGAGCCCGGGCGAGGTAGCGGTTCCCGTGGCCGGTGGCGCTGTTGCCCTTGGTCCGGCCGGCTGATTCATTGACGCCGGGGACGAACTTGGCCCAGGAGATCAGGTGTGCGGCGGTCGGGAATCGGGTTGTCCTGGGTCAGCTGGCGTACGCGTGCCGGGTGGTCGCCGCCGCCCGGGGGTACCCGGATCAGGTCGCTGAGGCGGCCGTCGCGTCCGAGCCGTACGTCGGTGGTCGCCGGCAGGTAAGGAACGACCAAGCTACGGATCCGGCGCAGCGGGCGAATGTGTCTCGCCCAGCCGGCACGAACTCCGGGGCTGTCGTCACCGCACTGTTCTACCCCATCCGGGCGTCGACGATGCGGCGGCCACCACCGCGTCCGCGAGTGGCGGTATGTCCGACTCCGCCAGCGGGCTGATCGTGATCCGGATGCCGGGCGGCGTGGCCTGCCGGTAGAGCGCGCCGGGCGCCACCGCGTACCCCTCGTCGCGGAGCGCCGTGACCGCGCGCGTCTCGTCGGGGACCGGGACCCAGACGTTGATGCCGGTCTGCCCGTGTGCGGTGACCCCGCGCTCGGTGAGCGCCGCGCGGAGGGCGTCGCGGCGATGATCGTAGCTCCGCCCCGCCGCGGCCACTCCGGCCGCGACCGCAGGGTCCTGCCACAGCCCCATCGCCAGGCGCTGGAGCAGCGTGGAGACCCATCCGGCGCCGAGGCGCATCCGTCCGGCGACGCGGGCCACCGTGGCCTCATCGCCGCCGAGGGCGGCGAGCCGCAGGTCCGGACCGTAGGGTTTGCTGGCCGAACGGAGGAAGGCCCAGGTCCGCGTCGCGCCAGCCAGCGGATGCAGCGGTACGGCGGCCAGCTCGCCAGCGTGGTCGTCCTCGATCAGCAGCACGCCATCCTGGCCGGCGAGCACCTCGCGCAGCTCGGCGGCGCGCTCGGCGGTGACGTAGGCGCCGGTGGGATTGTGCGCCCGACTGGTCACCACCACCGCCCGGGCGCCCGCAGCGAGTGCGGCCCGCAGGCCGTGCGGCGTGGGTCCGGCACCATCCACGGGTACGGGCACGGCCCGCAGCCCCAGCGCGGCGACCAGATCGAGGAAGTTGGCCCAACCCGGGTCCTCGACCGCCACCGCGTCGCCGGGTCGCAGGTGGGCGGTGAGGAGGCGCTCGGCACCGTCGAGCGCCCCGCACGTCACGATGACCGCCGGAGCCGCCACGCCGTCGGCCGCCAGGCGCTCGCGAAGCAGGTCGGCCAGCTCGGGCAGGACACCCGCCTCCGCGTACCCGATCGGGCGGCCGGTCTCGGCGGCGAGTGCGGCGAGGTGCGGACCGAGCGGTGGCAGCAGGCTGCGGTCCGGCTCTCCGGCGGAGAGGTCGAGCGCGCCCGGCGGGACCGGCGGGCGCAGGTCGGCGCGGGAGGCGGTGACCGGCGGGCGGGGGCGGATCCGCGTGCCGTTGCGCCCCGCGGTCTCGATCACGCCGCGCTGCCGCAGCACCTGGTATGCCTTCGCGACCGTGCCAGGGCTCACCCCGAGCTCGTCGGCGAGCGCCCGCACGGCCGGCAGCGGCGCCCCGGAGGGCAGCTCGCCGGTGCGCACGCCGGACTCCACACTCGCCGAAATCTCGGCTGACGTGGCACCACTGACCTGATAATGTGCTGGCACAGTCATAGCTTTGTACTATAACAAACCTCGGGGGAGGGCGCGTGATGTACGACCAGACCGCGCGGACGACGGCCAGCCGCAACCGGAGCCGGATGGCCTATGAGCGCGCCACCGCTCACGCGATCCTCGACGAGGCATACCACTGCGCACTCGGGTTCACTGTGGACGGTGAGCCGCGGGTCCTGCCCACGCTCCACGTGCGGATCGACGACACGGTTTACGTGCACGGCTCCACCGGCAGCCGGCCGCTGCTCGCCGCGCGGGGCGACGCCGGCCTGCCCGTGTGCCTGACCGTGACGCAGCTCGACGGCCTTGTGCTGGCCCGCTCGCAGTTCCACCACAGTGCCAACTTCCGCTCGGTGATCGCGTACGGCGTGGCCCGGCTGGTCACCTCCGAGGAGGAGAAGCTGGCCGTCTGCACCGCCCTGGTGGAGAAGGTGGGACGCGGCCGGGCCGCGCAGACCCGCCCGCCGAGCCGCAAGGAGCTGGCCGAGACCACGTTCCTGGCGCTGCCGCTGCGCGAGGTGTCGGTCAAGGCACGCGCCGGCGGCGTCTCCGAGGACGAGGAAGACCTCGACCTGCCCTACTGGGCGGGCGTGGTGCCGCTCCGCCTCGTGCCGGGCCTGCCCGAGCCCGACCTCGGCGTGACCGTGCCGCTCCCCCACTACCTGCGGCCGCCCCGCTCACCCTGGGTCACGCCCGAGCCGATGGGCGGCGACCACGTCATCCTCGAGCCGCTCGACATGGCACACGTAGACGAGCTCTTCGCCGCCACTCGCGACCCGGAGGTGTGGACCCACCTGTCGGTGCGCCAGCCCGCCCATCGCGACGAGATGGCCGAGATCGTCGCCGACGCGCTGCACGCGCACCACGCGGGCGAGCGCGTGCCGTGGGTCCAGCGCGACGCGGCCACCGGCGAGGTGATCGGCACGACCTCCTACTACGAGGTCGACGAGGGGCGGCGCGCGGTCGCCATCGGCCACACGTTCCTCAACCGCCGACACTGGCGCACAGGGGTCAACACCGAAGCCAAGCTGCTGCTGCTCACCCGCGCCTTCGAGGAGCTGGGCGCGGTGCGGGTCGTGTGGCACACCGACATCCGCAACGACCGTTCGCAGAAGGCGATCGAGCGGCTCGGCGCGCGGCGCGAGGGCGTGCTGCGGATGCACCGCCTCCGGCCCGACGGCACCTGGCGCGACACGGTGCAGTACGCGATGACCGTCGACGAGTGGCCAGCGGCACAAAACCGGCTGCGGGAAAAGCTTCGCGCGCCCGCGGCTGTGGGGTGAGGATGGCCCGGTGCTGGGGATCACCGACATCTGGACCTATGTGCTGGGCACGGTCGCCATCGTCCTGCTGCCCGGGCCCAACTCGCTCTTCGTGCTCTCCACGGCGGCCCGGCGCGGTGTGCCGTCCGGCTACCGGGCCGCGGCGGGGGTCTTCGTCGGCGACACGGTGCTGATGGTGCTCTCGGCCGCCGGCGTCGCCTCGCTCCTGTCGGCGTACCCGCCGGTCTTTCTCGCCATCAAGTGGGCCGGCGCGCTCTACCTCGGCTACGTCGGCCTGGCGATGATCCGCGGCGCCTGGCGGCGGTGGCGCTCCCCCGCCCCGGCGCCGGCCCCGGCCGCGGACGAGCAGGCGTTCCACCCCTTCCGGCGGGCCGCGGTGATCAGCCTGCTCAATCCGAAGGCGATCCTGTTCTTCATCTCGTTCTTCATCCAGTTCGTCGACCCGGCGTACGCGTATCCGGCCCTGTCGTTCCTGCTGCTCGGCCTGATCGCGCAGTTGGCCAGCACGCTGTACCTGACCCTGCTCATCTTCGCCGGCACCTACCTGGCCGCCCAGTTCCGCCGGCGCCGCCGACTGGCCGCCGGTGCGACGTCGGTGGCCGGGACACTGTTCGTGGGCTTCGGCCTGAAACTCGCGACCGGTTGACGCCGGAGCCGGTCCGTATTGGCGCGGCCCGCGTCCACTCCGAAATGGCGCGCGGCTATCGCACAGCGGAAAGGTACGGCTCGGCCTCGTTCGTTCGCGGTGGGGGCATTGCGACGCCGTAAAGAAATCGAGCATTTTCTTGGTGCGGTCGAAGTGGACGGCGTGGCCGCGATCCGGTGAGTGTCGGTCGGGCCGCCTGAGGGACGTTACGGAATCTCACTCCACGTCGAGGAGGATCTCGACGACGAGGACTTCCGGGACATCTCGGAGTATCCGCCGCTGGCGCCCGGCGGTCACGTCGGCGTGGGGCGTGACCTGGGACACCACGCGAGCGAGCGGGCCGAGCGGCGCACCGCGCCGGGCCGGCGCGTCGGAACAAACCTCGGTATCGCCGCCGAGGAGTGTCGCCGCCTCGGAATGCGGAGATCTGATGCGTTTGCGTCGCGGCGGCGGTATCCGAAACACACAGGGCGGGGCGGGCGAAAAACCACGGCGCCTGAGCCCGAATCGGGACCGCTGCTGTCGAAACACGGTGTCGAAAGGTTTTCGTAGCCCTTGACACGCAACCGGTGTAGGCCGGAATATGCCTGTTAACGTGAACAGGCGAGTTGGATCGCCGGGGTGAGAAACGGGGCCCAGACATATGCCGCAGCGGCGTCCAGACGCGGTGACCCCATCGGGGCGTGGCCCGCGACGGCAGGTCGGCATGGTCGATGTGGCCCGCCTCGCTGGAGTCTCCCACATGACGGTCTCGCGCGTAATCAACGATCAGCCGACCGTCAGTCAGGTGACCCGCCAGCGCGTGCTCGCCGCGATGACCGAGCTCGGCTACCGGCCCAATGTGGCCGCCCGCGCGCTGGTCACCGGCCGCACCCGCACGCTCGGCGTGATCAGCATCGACACCACGCTCTACGGCCCGGCCTCCATGTTGCTCGCCATCGAGCGGGCCGCCCGCGACATCGGATACGCGATCAGCATCGCGAGCCTGCCCAATGTCGACCGCCGCTCGTTCGGCGAGGCGTTCGAGGCGTTGATGGCGCAGGCGGTCGAGGGCATCATCGCGATCACGCCGCACACCTCGACCACCACAGCGCTGCGCCACGTGCCCAAGGACGTGCCGGTCGTGGCCGTCGAAGGTGGCCGCGCGCCGGTGCCCACCGTCGCGGTCGACCAGCGGCTCGGCGCCCGCACCGCCACCGAGCACCTGCTCTCGCTCGGCCACGCCATGGTCGCGCACATCGCCGGCCCCGGCGACTGGCACGAGGCCCAGGAGCGCGAGCGCGGCTGGCGTGACGCGCTCGCCGACGCCGAGCGCGAGGCCCCCGATGTCGTCCGCGGCGACTGGAGCCCTCGCTCCGGCTACGAGGCCGCCCGCAAGCTGATCGGCACGCCCGACCTCACCGCGATCTTCGTGGCCAACGACCAGATGGCGATCGGCGCGCTGCGAGCCCTCTCCGAGGCCGGCATCCGCGTGCCCGATCAGGTGAGCATCGTCGGCTTCGACGACATCCCGGAGGCCGAGTTCTTCACCCCACCGCTGACCACGCTGCGCCAGGAGTTCGGCGAGGTCGGCCGGCAGAGCCTCGCCCTGCTGATGGAGCAGGTCGAAGGGGCGCCCCGGTCGCGCCGACGTATTGTCATCCCACCGGAGTTCATTGTCCGTGAAAGTACCCGCGCCCCCCGCTGAGGTAGCCCATGCCCCCCGCTGTTAACGCTAACGAACCCCCTCGGTACGTCGTCGGCGTCGACTTCGGCACCCTGTCCGGACGGGCACTTGTCGTCCGGGTCGAAGACGGCGCCGAGATGGGCACCGCCGTGCACGAGTACCGGCACGGTGTCATCGACCGTGCCCTGCCCGCGACCGGTGCCGCGCTCCCGCCCGACTGGGCGCTCCAGGAGCCCGAGGACTATCTCGACGTCCTGCGTACCGCCGTGCCCGCGGCGATCGCCGACGCCGGCATCGACCCGGCGTTGGTGATCGGCATCTCCACCGACTTCACCGCGTGCACGGTCATCCCGACGCTCGCCGACGGCACGCCGCTGTGCCGGCTGCCGGAGCTGGCCGGGCGGCCGCACGCGTACGCGAAGCTGTGGAAGCACCACGCCGCCCAGGCCCAGGCCGACCGCATCAACGCGCTGGCACACGAGCGCGGCGAGCCGTGGATCAACCGGTACGGCGGCAAGATCTCCTCGGAGTGGCAGTTCGCCAAGGGCCTCCAACTGCTCGAGGAAGACCCGGAGATCTATGCGCGTGCCGAGCGGTGGATCGAGGCGGCCGACTGGATCGTGTGGCAGCTCTGCGGCGAGGAGACGCGCAACGTCTGCACGGCCGGCTACAAGGGCATCTACCAGGACGGCTCCTACCCCAGCGCCGACTTCCTGGCCGCCCTGCACCTCGACTTCGCCGGCTTCGTCGCCAAGCTGGAGCATCCACTGCTGCCGCTCGGCGCGCGGGCCGGCGGGCTGACCGAACAGGCCGCCGCCTGGACCGGCCTCCCCGAGGGCATCGCGGTCGCCGCGGGCAACGTCGACGCGCACGTCACCGCTCCGGCGGCACAGGCCATCTCCCCCGGCCAGCTCGTCATGATCATGGGTACCTCGACCTGCCACGTCATGAACGGCGAGAGCCTCGCCGAGGTGCCCGGCATGTGCGGCGTGGTCGAGGGCGGCATCGTGGCCGGCGGCTACGGCTACGAGGCCGGCCAGAGCGGGGTCGGCGACATCTTCGCCTGGTTCGTCGACTCGTCGCTGCCGGCGGAGTACCGCGCGGAGGCGGAGCGGCGTGGCCTCGGGGCGCACGAGTACCTCACCGAGCTCGCCGCCGCCCAGCGCGTCGGGCAGCACGGGCTGGTCGCGCTCGACTGGCACAACGGCAACCGTTCGGTGCTGGTCGACCACGAGCTCTCCGGCGTGATCGTGGGCCAGACTCTCGCCACGCGCCCGGAAGACGTCTACCGCGCGCTGGTCGAGGCCACCGCGTTCGGCACGCGCACGATCATCGACGCGTTCGAGGGATCGGGCGTGCCGGTGCGCGAGCTGGTCGCGGCCGGCGGCCTCCTGAGGAACACGTTCCTCATGCAGGTGTACGCGGACGTCACCGGCCGCCCGATCTCGGTGATCGGCTCGGAGCAGGGCCCGGCGCTCGGCTCGGCGATCCACGCGGCGGTGGCCGCCGGCGCCTACCCCGACGTGCCCGCCGCCGCCGAGGCGATGGGGCGTGTGGAGCGCCGCGTGTACGAGCCGGATGCCGCGCGCACCAAGGCTTACGAGGCGCTCTACGAGGAGTACCGCCGCCTGCACGACTACTTCGGGCGCGGGGAGAACGACGTGCTGCACCGGCTGCGGCGGATCCGAAACGAGGCTAGCGGGCTGTGAGCGCGAGGAGTCGGCTTCGACGGCCCGCACCGCTCGCGGAGGTCCGCCGGCGAGCCCCGCGGTCGCCAACGAAAGGAAAGCCGTGACCAATGTAGACCAGTTGCGGAAGGACCTCGTGGGGCTGCACGAGGACCTGATCCGATGGGGGCTGGTGGTGTGGACCGCCGGCAACGTCTCCGCGCGCGTATCCGGCGAGGATCTCTTCGTCATCAAGCCCAGCGGCGTCTCGTACGACGAGCTGACGCCGGAGTCGATGGTGGTCTGCGACCTGGACGGCAAGCTGGTCGACGGCGTGTACTCCCCGTCCAGCGACACCGCCGCGCACGCGTACGTCTACCGCGAGATGCCCGAGGTCGGTGGCGTCGTGCACACGCACTCGACGTACGCGACCGCGTGGGCCGCCCGCGGCGAGGCGGTGCCGTGCGTGCTCACCGCGATGGCCGACGAGTTCGGCGCGGAGATCCCGGTGGGGCCGTTCGCGCTCATCGGAAACGACGACATCGGTAAGGGCATCGTGGCGACGCTGAGCGGGCACCGCTCGCCGGCGGTGCTGATGCGGAATCACGGCGTCTTCACCATCGGCAAGACCGCACGGGCGGCGGTGAAGGCGGCGGTCATGTGCGAAGACGTGGCGCGCACCGTCCACATCGCCCGCCAGCTCGGCGACCCGCTCCCCATCGCACAGTCCGACATAGACAAGCTCTACGACCGCTACCAGAACGTGTACGGCCAGCGCTGAGCCCCACTCGACGCTGAGCCCCACTCGACGTGGAGGTCTGACGGGGATGGTGGTCCCCGTCAGGCCTCCATTTTCGTCCTACTCCAGGTGGTACGTGGCGTCGGCGCGGTCGGTCGCCGTGCTGACCGCCTGCACGTACAGCAGATTCGACGAGTGCCGGATGTACCTGCCGGGGAAGTTGACGGACTCGAACGACACTCCCGCGGAGTCGGCGAGCCCGGCCCGCCGCTGGAAGCTCGCGTCGGCGCGGAAGGTCGCCGTGCCGTCGTTGCGCTCGACCCACATCTCGAAGTTGCGGTGCCGCAGGTAGTACCCGGGGAAGTTGGTCGACTCCAGCGAGACCGAGCCGCCGCCGTTGAGCCCGGTCACAATCCGGAACTGCGAGTCGGCGAGGTTGGTGACGTTGGCTTCGACCCGCGCCCGGTAGTCCCAGTGGCGGATGTACCGGTCGGCGAAGTTGTGCGAGCGCAGCCGGACCGGCGTGATGCCGTCCGCGACCGGGATGCCGAAGTTGGGCGTACCGTCGGCGTTCCAGTAGAGCTTCTGGACGCGCGTACGGCGGTTGGGGTCGTTGAGCGGGTCACCGTTGATGTTCCGGTAGCTGCGGTCGTGGTACACGAGGATGTCGCTCTGGCCGTCCTCGGAGACGGTGAACGAGTTGTGCCCCGGGCCGTACTGGCTCGTCGCGTCGTTGCTGCGGAAGACCGGCTGAGGGCTCTTCGTCCACGACGAGGGGTTCATGAGGTTGCTTGTCGCCGAGGCGGTCAGCAGGCCGATGCAGTAGTTGGCATCGGTGGCGCTCGCCGAGAAAGCCATGAAGACCCGGCCGTTGCGCTGGATCACCGCGGCCCCCTCGTTGACCCGGTGGCCCACCGTCTCCCATGAGTACGTGGGCACGCTGATCCGCGCCGGCGTGCCCGAGATGGTCCATGGGTTCGACATGGGGGCCAGGTAGAGGTTGGTGCCGCTGCCGACGGCCGGATCGTTCTGCGCCCAGGCGAGGTAGCGCGTTCCGTTGTGGACGAACGTGGTGGCGTCGAGCGAGAACGTGTTGAGGGGCGTGACGATCCGCCCTCGTTCGGTCCACGAGCCGGTGAGCGGGTTGGCGGAGGCGTTCTCCAGCACGTACATCCGGATCGCCCAGACGTCGTCGCTGCGGCCGGCGGCGAAGTAGATGTACCAGCGGCCGTTGATGTAGTGGATCTCCGGCGCCCAGATGTGCGCGGCCATCTCGCCGCTCGTGTGGCGGCGCCAGATGACCGACTCGGAGGCGGTGGCGAGCCCCTGGAGCGTGGTGGCGCGGCGGAGCACGACGCGGTCGTACTCCGGGGCGGTCGCGGTCATGTAGTAGTAGCCGTCGGTGTGTTTGACGATGTGCGGATCGGCCCGCTGCGCGACGAGCGAGTTGGTGTACTGCACGGCGGGCGCGGCCGTCGCCGGCGTGGCGACGAGCAGGCTCGCGGCCACGACGAGCACCGCGATGGTGGCGACTCTGCGCATGGCTTCCTCTCTCAGACCGGCTGGAGCTGCCACTGCTGGCAGTTGTTGTTGAGCCACGACCACAGCCGCACGTCGGCACCGTCGCCGGTGCCGCAGTTGGCGACGTCGGCGACCTTGCCGGTGGCCTGGTTGGTAAGCCGTACCCATCCGCCCGCGGCGCTCAGCACGAGGCGGAAGCGCTGGCAGGTGTTGTTGAGCCACGACCACTGGCGGATGTCGGTGCCGTCGGCCGAGGCGCAGTTGGTCACGTCGGCCACCTTGCCGGTGCCCACGTTGACCAACCGGCTGGTGTCGTCGGCCTGGTCCTCGATGCGCCACCGCTGGTTGTTGCCGCCGTTGCAGGTCCACTGCTGGATGTTGGCTCCGTCCGCTGTGGACCCACCGGCCACCTCGAGGCACTTGCCGCTGTTGCGGTTGACGATCGTGTACGACGTGGGCGTGTTCGCCGTCTCCCCCGCTGGCCCGTCGGCCGTGGTGCCCAGCCGCATGGGCACGCCGAAGTTGGGCGTGCCGTCGGAGTTCCAGGTGAACTTCTGCGCCCGCGTCGTACGGTTGTTGTCGCAGCCGCCGGAGGACGAGTTGTTGGCGTGGTAGACGATCCAGTTCTCGGTGCCGTCAGGCGAGGTGAAGAAGCCGTTGTGGCCCGGCGCGTAGACCCCGTTGGCGTCGTTGCGCTGGAAGACCGGGTTGGCGTTCTTGGTCCAGGACGAGGCGCTGAGCGGGTTGGTACCGGTGAGCGTGAGCCGGCCGAGCTTGTAGTTGGGGCCCCAGCAGGCGCTCGCCGAGTACACGATGAAGGTGCGCCCGTTGCGCTGCAACGCTTCCGGCCCCTCGTTGACGTTGCCCTCCTGCCGCTCCCAGGAGAGCGTGGGCGAGGAGATGAGGCTGAACGAGCCGCTGACCGTGTACGGGTTGCTCATCGGCGCGATGACCAGGCTCTGCGTGCTCCCGCCGATGGAGCCGCTGCCCATCAGGTAGAGCGATCCGCCCCGCTGGAGCACGCTGGCGTCGATGAGCCATCCGCTGGGCTGGAGGTTGGAGCCGGTGAGGATGTTGCGGTACGTGTACGGCCCGAGCGGGTCTGAGCCGGCGCTCTCCAGCACGTGCGTCCGCTGAGTGTCGCAACAGGCGGCGCCGACCGCACCGGCCGAGTAGTAGAGGTACCACCGTCCATTGAGGAAGTGGATTTCCGGTGCCCAGAAGTTGGTGCCCCGGGAGGCGGTGGTGTCCTGCCAGATTTGCACGCTCGGGGCGGTGGCGAGCCCGGCGAGGGTCGGCGACTTGCGCATCGTGAACGTGTTGGTGAACGAGGTCGTGATGAGGTAGTAGCTGCCGTTGTGGTACTGGAGCCAGGGATCGGCGCCCTTCTGCGACTTGATCGGATTGCTGTACGGCCGGCCGGGGGCCGCCTGGGCGGGCTGTGCCACGCCGACGGCGAAGACCGTGAGCACGGCGGTGAGAGCGGCGAGCCAGAACCTCGCACGGCCGCGGTCGCCGCGACGCTTGTGACGCCCGACCCGCGCGGCGCGAGTCGCACTGCCGGCTCGGGAGGCGGAGCTTCGTGGGGTGTCTTGGCCGGTGTTGTGGCCGGCGCGCGAGTGTTGCGAGCGCCAGCCGGTGCCGGCCCGGGGATGGTCCATCGCGACCCACCTTCCTTCATCGAAGGTTAGCATTGTTAGCGTTCACATAGCCGGCGCGCTGCTGTCCCGCACCACCAGCGCGGGCACGAACCGCACGCGCCCCCGCGGCGCGGCGCCGCCAGGCGGCGTGGCCGCCGAGTCGGCGACGATCCGCCGCACCAGCAGGTCGACACCGGCGCGGCCAACCGCCGCGAAGTCTTGCCGCACGGTGGTCAACGGCGGCCGCAGAAACGGCGCCTCCGGGATGTCGTCGAAGCCCACGACGCTGACCTCACCGGGCACGGCGCGGCCGGCGAGGTGCAGCGCGCGCAGCGCGCCGAGGGCCATCTGGTCGTTGGCACAGAAGATCGCGGTGACGTCGCGGTCGGCGGCGATGCGGCGACCCGCCTCGAAGCCGGAGCGCACGCCCCAGTCACCGGGCAGCAGCCGCCCCTCCACCGCGCCCACCTGGCGCAGTGCGGCCCGCCAGCCGGCCAGCCGCTCGCGCGCCTCCGGCCAACCGACCGGACCGGAGATGTGGTGCACGGTGTCGTGCCCGAGGTCGAGCAGGTGCCGGGTCACCATCGCCGCGCCGGCGATGTTGTCGACCCCCACCATCGGCACGCCATCCGCGTCGCCGACGCCCACGGCCACCAGTGGCGCGTCCGGCGCGACCCGCTCCAGCGCGGCGAGCGCCGAGTCGGTCGGCGTCACGGCGAGGATGCCCTCGACGCCCCGGGCGCGCAGGCTCGCGATGGCGCCGGTGACCGAGCCGCCATCAAGCGAGCTGGCGCGGGCGACGGCCAGGGAGTGGCCGGCGTGGCGGGCGGCCCGCTCGATCGCGCGGACCGTCCAGGTCGGACCGAGCAGCGCGGTGTCGAACGCGACCAGCCCCAACACGTGCGCCTCGCCGTCGACCTGCGCCGGCGGGGCGGTGCGGCGCGGGATGACGGTCAGCCGGGCGACACCCGTGAGCACCGGTCGGCATCGCAGCCGCCGCGCACCGCGCATGGGGACCTCCCTCCGGCCGGACCGTGAGACGCAGTGTTAGCGCTCACACCAGCGCTGTCAAGGGGTTGACTTAAGTCGATCTGCACCTATCCATGCCAGCGACGTCACGATTGTGTGAAGGTCTTGACGCCAGGCGACGTGAGCGTTAACACTCTCGCAAACACGACCATCCCCGTCCCCTCGACCCGTCACGGTCGCGGTGATGTTAGCGCTAACAGCGATGATCGGGAGTTTGGATGCTCAGGAAGCTGTCGATAGTGCTCATGGCCGGCATACTCGCCGGCCCCCTGGCCGCCTGCGGCGGCGGTGACGGTGCCGGCTCCGGCAGCGGCTCCGACGACGGGACGATCACCCTCGGGTTCTCCCAGGTCGGCGCCGAAAGCGGCTGGCGCACCGCCAACACCAAATCAGTCCAGGACTCGGCCAAAGCCGCCGGGATCGAACTGAAGTTCTCCGACGCCCAACAAAAACAAGAAAACCAGATCAAGGCGATCCGCTCGTTCATCCAACAAAAAGTCGACGTCATCGCCTTCTCCCCCGTCGTCGAGTCCGGCTGGGACACCGTCCTCGAAGAAGCCAAAGACGCCGGCATCCCGGTCATCCTCACCGACCGCGCCGTCGACTCCA